>VHCX01000064.1 GCA_016871615.1 Verrucomicrobiota bacterium | reverse complement strand
AATGGCGTGGGTCTGGGGATTCATGCCCAGGAACACCCGCTGCAACATCACGGTGTTGGTGCCGTCGTTGTGCAGGATGACGCGCATCGGGAACGGACGGCTCACCCCCCCAGCCACCTCGTTGGTGGCCATCACAGCGTAGGCGCCGTCTTTTTCCGTCAGCCGGACGACCGGCTTGCCCACCGGATCCCGCTCGAAGGTCCTGAGGTATTGGACCACCTGGGTCACCCGAGCCTCGCCGACCCACAAACCGGCATTGGCCGCCTTGTTCGCCCCGACGCCCAAGTCTACCTGGAGCAGTCCCGCCGCGTCGGTCAGGCGAAGCACACAGGCGCTCAGATCACCGGCCCGCCCGGCCATTTCGTCGCGGGCCAAGCCCAGCACGACCTGCACGTCCGCACCCGGTCGCCCTTGGGGGGGCAGGGTCCAGGAGAAACCGCCCCCTTGATTCGTGGACAGGGAGACCCCGGTGTACTTGAGGGTCGATTCATCCAACTCCCCCCGCAAGATCAACGGGGGCAAACCCACGATGGCAGTCTGGCCACCGGGTGCGACCTCGGAGGGCAGCATCCGCAACGTGATGACATTCGTGGAGCGGGACTGGTTGCGGATGCGGAAGCTGGCCTGGGTGCCGGACTTGCCGAACTGGATCGACCGGTTGCCCGACAGGCTGACCTCGAAGGGCCCGAAGTACCGGTTGTAGCCGGCGGCCACCCGCATCCACACGGCCTCGCCGCGGCTGAACACCGTGCGGGCGGTGTCGAAGACCCGTGCCGGATTGCCCGCACCGAAGGCCCCGCCCGGGGACCGGTAGATCTCGGCGGTCTCCAACAGCGAGGGCACAGGCTGGAAGAAGCGCTCATAGCCCATCGTGCCGTCCGGCACCGGGAATCCGATGAAGTTCAGGCCCGAGCTGGTCCACGCGTACTGCGGCGCCACGGGCTTGCCCTTGAGCCGCCAGGTGTAGGTCGTGGATGAATCCTTGACCTTCACGTAGTAGGAGGCGTTGGGGATCAGCCGCTGCAGCTCGGAGGAGGGCCCGAGGTTGAAGGTCCACTTGGACCACTGCGAGCCGGTGCCGGTGGGCACCTGAGGGCTGTCGATGAACTGCTGGGTCGACGAGGGCTTCCAAAGCCAGACCTCCTCGATGGAGCCATCGGCCGGCATGACGTCGGAGATGGGGGCGTGGCTGGCATCGACGAAGAGCGCCACCGCGTTCCAACCCGCCTTGAGCTGGTTGGTCTGGGTGATCCACTGGGCGGAGGCCGGCAGCGATGCGCCAAGGCCAAGGACCAAGGCCACCCGCAGCGGAGAGGCAAGGTGCCGGAGGAGGGACAGGAGTCGGATCATGGCGGGGTCAGCGGCGGGGTTGACGAAGGCAGGGCGCTGCGGCGGTAGAGGAACCAGGGCGGGCGGACCTCCAGGCGCTGGGGATCGGCCAATGGAGCCCCCGTGCTGGTGACGCCGCCGTGGACCAGCCACAACGAACCGGTCCAAGCCGAGAGCGGAGCCGAACGGGCGGAGGCGGCCGCCTGGGACGGCAGCGGCCGCCAGGTGCCCGTGGCGTGGTTCCAGGCGGCCCCGGTGGCCAGCGGGCCGATTTGGCCACCGGTCTGGCCCGAACCGCCGAAGACGGCGAACTCCTCGCCGGTCCACACGGCGGCGGCGTCGAAACGGGCGGTGGGTGCGCCGGAGGCTCCCAAGGCGGACCAGGCGTTCGATTGCGAATCCCACACCGCACCGTCGGACAGAGGGGCTCCCAGGGAGCTTTGACCGCCCCAAAAATAGAGGCGTCGACCATCCCAAGCCGTCGCGGCAGCCCGGCGGGCCGAGGGAGCCGAGGCGGTGGTCATGGGCTGCCAACTGCCGGCCGGCGTGCCATCCGGAGCGAAAGGCAACAGGGCACCGGTGCTGGAGGCTGACGTTTCGCCCTCGCCACCCCAGACCAACAGACCCGAACCCGTCCAAAGCGCCGTGGCGCCGAACCGGGGGCTCGGGGCTCCGGTGGCCGGAAGAGCCGACCATTGGTCGGTGACCGGATCGTAAGCAGCACCATCGCCCAGCAGGCCAGCCGAATTGCGCCCACCAAAGACGATCATGCGGCTGCCGGTCCAAACGGCGGCGTGACCGCTGCGGGCCGAGGGCGCCCCGACCGTCGAAACCGACGTCCAGCCCTGAGGCTGCGCCGTGTAACGGCCACCGGTGTTGAGGGCGCCCTCGGGTCCGGAACCGCCCCAGACGATCATCTGGGTTCCCGTCCACACGGCGGTGTGGCCGCTGCGGGCCGAGGGGGCGTCCAGCCCGGTGATCTCGGTCCACGCATCCAGGTCGGGACGCAGGCGGGCGCCGGTGGCTGACGGCGCCTGCCCGGCCACCCTGCCGCCCCAGATGATCCATTCCTGCCCGGTCCAGACCGAGGCGGCGGCCGAACGGGCCGTGGGTGCGGAGGCGGCCGAGATCGGCATCCATCCGGGCGCAGGGACGGAGGAGACCACCGCGAAGCCGTTGGTCACCAGGCCCGGATCGGCGGGCAGGGTCGAGGCGGCCATCCAGCCCGACCGGGTGGGGGCGGCCGCCACCTCGAGCGACGCCTGGAGTTGGGCGTGGGTCTGGGTCAAGGCGTTGATCCGACCCTCGAGGAGCGCCACCGAGCTGGTGAGCAGGGCGACGCGTTGGTCAAGCGCCACGATGCTGGGGGGAAGGCTCTGGAGGGGCACCGACTCGACGGTGTCGGCGGAAACCGCCTTGAGGGCCCTGAAGGCATAGGGGGTGGCCTGAACCCGCTGGCGCTCGAGCACCGTGAACGGGGCCTGCTCCGGCGGAACGCCCGCCGCCGGCGTGGGCCGGACGCTGACCTCGATCCACCGGTCGGCCCCGGGGAAGGCCAGCGGATCCAGCGGCAACGAGGCCGTGAACACGCCCGCCTGCACGGTCAAGGTCTGCTGGACCATGGCGCCCAAAGCGTTGCCCGCCGACGCGGCATCGAAGAGCCGGAATTGCAGGTCGTAGGAACCGGCCGCCGGTTCGCCCCCGTCGACCAACCGGCCCTGATACGAGACCGGCGGAAATGGAGCCGCAGCCGGGGCCGTTCCCCCTCCGGAACCGCCGCCCGCAGGCGGTTCACCAACCACCACCGCCGGCGAAGCGAGCATCCAAGCGCCGCAAACCCAAGGCAGGGCCTGGACCAGCGGTCGTTGAGGAGCTTGAAACATGGATTACATCAGAAAAATTCTAATTCCTGTCTTGAATACGCAACAAAAAAAATTTGACCAACGATGCTTGGCAACCTCTTTTCTGGTTTTTCACCCACCTTTTTAGTTCCCTCATCCCGTCGCGATCCGCCGCCTTTCCGGGGCCGTCCAACTCCCGTCGGAGCGCCCACCCGACACTCCTGCGGATTTTCACGGACCAAGGGGCCATCCGGGAGGCAATTTTTAAAACCTTCATTGACCGGAGACAGATCCATGGCCGGTACCAAGGCATCGGCCTCTGCCCCGGCCATGCCCCCGGGGGGCGCGCCGCAACGGACCCTCCTGAGTTCTTGATGAAATCCGCCCCGATCCGATGCTCCCGTCCGCACCCGCAACCCCATGAGGCCACCTGTCCAGGTCCGCGAACTCGGGGACTCCCCACGGGATTTGGACCGTTTCTGGCGGGTCATGGTGGGCATCTCGGGCGCCGAGGCCGCATGCGTGCTGCCGCTGCGCATCGAGGTCACGGGCGTTCTCGGGTCGGCCAATCCCTTCTGGTCGCAGGCGCGGCGACGCCTGTGGATCGCCCAGCGTGATGGGCGCGCGGTGGGCCGCATCGCCGGCATCGTGTCCGAGCAACACCAGCGCACCCACGGACCCGGGACGGCCTTCTTCGGTTATCTGGAGTGCGAGGACGATCCCGAGGCGGCCGGGGCGCTGTTCGACACGGTGGCCAGATGGGCCAGGGTGGAGGGGTGCCGGCACCTGCTGGGGCCCATGAACCCCAACATCAACGAGGAGTGTGGCTTGCTGATCTCGGGTTTCGGGCGCGCCAACAGCGTGATGATGCCTCACACCCCGCCGCACCTGCCCCGCCTGGTCGAGGCTGCAGGATTCCTCAAGGCCAAGGACCTGCTGGTGTACGACATCGACCTGGCCAGGAGCCCGATCGAGCGGCTGGATCGGTTCCGGAAGGCCGCCGGACGCCGTGCGCCCGAGGTGCGCCTGACCGCCGTCACCCAGTCGAACCTCACCCGGATGCTGCCCGCGCTGAAGGCCATCTACAACGAGGCCTGGGGGCTCAACTGGTCGGCGATGCCGATGAGCGGGCCGGAGATCGATTTCCTGGCGCAACGGCTCAAGCCCCTGCTCGTCGAGGGCCTCGTGTGGCTGGCCGAGTCGTCCGGGCAGCCCGCCGGGTTGCTGCTGGCCATCCCCGACGTCAACGAGGTGCTGGGCCCGCTGCGGGGCGAACTGCTGCGGCCGGCGCTCCTGCGGGCCCTGCCGGTGCTTCTGGGATGGAGGCGACCCCGGCGTTTCCGGTTGGTCGCCCTTGGGGTGAGCAGCCCGTACCGACGGCGAGGCATCGAGGGCATGATGTTCGCCGAGACGCTCGCGGCGGCGCGGCGGCTGGGCTTCGAGCGGTGCGAGGCCTCGTGGATCCTCGAGGACAATCAGGCCGTCCAGCAGATGGTGGCCGTGTTCGATGGGATGGAGGTCCAGCGGTACCGGCTCTACGGGCGGGGAATCGGATGATCGGCAGGCCCGGAGGTCACCCGCGCGGGCGAGCCCATCGGTGTCCGTAGGCCGCCTGGAGGATTTCGGCCCCCCGGGCCAGGGGCCAGAACACCAGCAACCCGGCCACGACATCGCCGGCGTAGTGGTAGCGGCCGTACACCGTGGCCAGGCAGAGCAGGACCACGAGGACGGCCAGCGGCCACCGCAGGGCCAAGCCCCGGACGAAGGCCTCCCGCAACACCAGGCATGAAACAGCCACGTGGCTGCTCGGGAAGGCCCCGCCGGCCCCCTCGAACACCTCGTAAATCACCGACATCAGGCGGGCGAAGGGGCCGGCCTGAGAGGTCGCGGGCATTGGCGTCACCGCGGTCAGGCCCAGCCCGGCCAGGGCCTGCGGGGACAAGCCTCCGAGGTCCAGGATGCGCGGGCCCACCACCGGGAACACCAGGAAGCACGCATAACAGGCGTAGAAGACCGTGGCCAAGGTGCCCAGGAAGCGCCGCCCGTCCTCCCGGTCGCGGGCGATCACCCACGCACCGAACCCGAGAATCAAGGGATAGAAGGCGAAGTAGGCTGCGTACAGAACCTCGGCCAGCACGGTGGCTGGGAAGCGCCCGGCAAAGGCCAGGCTTGGCTGGAACCCGAACAGCCGGGCCTCCAGGGCGAAGAAGGCGGGGTCGAGGGGCTCGGCGAAGAACGCACGGTTGAGGGCTTCGCTCTGCCGGTACAGGAGGATGAACAGCGGCAATGGATACAGGTCGGCGAACCAAGCCCGGAGGCCGCCCGTCGAGGTCCCGGCCACCCGGGTTCCCCGGAGGATGGCCGCGGCGATCGCCCCGTCGATCGCGAGCCACGCCCACCATCCCGGGCCGGCGGCCCCGCGCCTCCAGAGCAGCACCAGGGCCAGGCACCCCAGGTAGCCCAACGTCAGGGCCTCGATGTACCGGAGGCGTGGCGGGTTCGGGTTCACGGGTCGCGGTCGCCGGCGGAGGTCATGGATCCAGGGCCCTCGTCCGTCCAGTCAGTCCACCCGCTCGAGCATGACGCGGCGCAAGTCCATCACCGCGGCGTGGGCCTTGCGGACCGGAATCACCCGAAGCGTGTTCGTGCCGGCAGCCAGCGTGAGCAGGCCCACCTCGCGGGGCACGAAGCGCTGGAAATGCCCGGTCTCCTCGACCGTGAACTCCAGGCGCGAGTCCCCGCATTCGAGGGCCACCACCGATCCGCCCTGGCCGCGGCCGCAGCCCTGCAGGACGGTGACCCGGTGGCGCCCGGCCCTCGGCGCGGCGAAAGTCCACGATGCCGTGTCGGCGGGGTTGACCCAGTAGCCGAGGGTGTCCTTGTGGGGCGGCGTCTCGTACAGGAGCTTCTCGCCCGAGACGCTCGCATCGCGCGCCTCGAGGAAGACCAGGCTGTGGACACCGGCATGCGACGCATCGTCCATCGCCCGCCGCCAGTCGGCCAAGAGCGGGCGCATGGCCTCGGAGGTCGGGAGCGGGGCCAACCGGCTCACGTCGACCTGCCCATGGCAGCGGTCCCAGGCGGCGCGGTCGAAGTCGGGGTTGGGCCGCATCGGCGCGGCATCGACCGAGCGACGCCAGGCCTCGAGGCGCCCCCGCAGCGCGGCCACGCGGTCGGGCTCGGCGGCGGCGAGATCGCGCGTCTCACCCGGGTCGTCGGACAGGTGGAAGAGTTCCAGGCGCCCGTCCTCGTAGTGCTCGAGGAGCTTCCAGTCGCCCTCGCGCACGGCCCCGGCGGGTCGGCCGCCCTGGTTCATGTAATGCGGCTGGTGCCAGAAGAGCGGGCGGGCGGCCAGGGCCTTGCCTTCGAAGAGCAGCGGCGAGAGGTCCTGGTAGTCGGCGACCGCCGGTCCCGCAGCCCCGGCCAGCGCGCAGACCGTCGGCATGAGGTCACCCAGCACCACCGGCTCCGGGATCGTCCGGCCAGTGGCGATGCGGCCCGGGAGGCGCATCAGGAGAGGCGTGCGGATCCCGCCCTCATAGAGATGTCCCTTGCCGGCCCGGAAGGGCGTGTGGTGCGTGGGCGGCGACTCCTTGAGCTCCGACACATGCAAGCCGCCGTTGTCGGAGGCGAAGACCACCAGCGTGTCGCCGGCGACCCCGGCCTCGTCCAGCGCCCGCAGGATCCGGCCGCAGGCGGCATCGAGCGACTCGACCATCGCCGCATAGGCCGGGTGGAACACCGGCGGGCTGACGGCGGCCTTGGCGGCGACGGCCCCGGCCGGGGCGGACAGGGGGATGTGCGGCGAGTCGAAGCCCACGTACAGCAGGAAGGGCTGGCCCTTGCTGCGCCGGATGAAGTCCACGGCGGCGTCGGCCTGGCCCAACTCACCCTTGCCGCCCAGCGGCGACTCGGGCCCGGGATCCGGGCGGCCGGGGGTGTGTTCCTCGAAGCCCCGGTCGGTGGGCAGGCTGCCCGCCCCGCCAAGATGCCATTTGCCCACGGCGGCGGTCCGGTAGCCCCGGGCCTGGAGCGCCTCGGCCAGCGTCGTCGCACCCGGAGGCAACCCCCGCCCGATCGGAGCACCCAGGAGCCGATGCGACGCCCGGTCGGAGCGGCCATTGAGGAAGGTCGTGATCCGCAATCGGGCCGGGCTTTGGCCCGTCAGCAGCGCCGCGCGGGATGGCGAGCACACCGACGCCGCCGCATAGGCCTGCGTGAAGCGCGCGCCTTCGGCGGCCAGCCGGTCGAGGTGTGGCGTCCGGTGCTCCCGGCGCCCGAAGCACCCGAGGTCCCCGACGCCCAGGTCATCCGCCAGCAGGATCACCACATTGGGCCGCTGGCCCGCAGCCGCCACGCCCACCCACCCAACACCCACCCAGACCAAGAGCCACCGGAGGAGGAACATCCCTGCACCCTATCCCGACTCCCACCGCCCGGACAACCAAACCAAAGGGGTCGGTCCTCACTATTGACACAAGTCGGGGGCCATGGCCGCCCCCAGAGACGCCAGTCGGTCACACGGGATACAGATAGGCAGGTGTGGCACCTTTTGTGTCAATAGTGAGGACCGACCCCTATTTCCCTTTTCAGGCGAGGATAGCCTTCACGACCTTGCCGTGAACGTCGGTGAGCCGGAAATCCCGGCCCGCGTACCGGTAGGTGAGCCGCTCGTGGTCGAGGCCCAGCAGGTGGAGGAGGGTGGCATGGAGGTCGTGCACGTGCACCGGATCCACCGTGGCCCGCATGCCGAAGTCGTCCGAGGCCCCGTGGACGGTGCCGCCGCGGATCCCGCCACCGGCCAGCAGCATGGAGAAGGCCGTGTGGTGGTGGTCCCGGCCCGCCTTCTTGCGGTCCTGGTTCTCGGCGTACGGCGTGCGGCCGAACTCGCCACCCCAGATCACCAGGGTGTCCTCGAGCATGCCCCGGTCCCGCAGGTCGCGGATGAGGGCGGCGGCGGCCTGGTCGCCGTCCAGGCAGAGCTGACGGTGGCGCTGCTCGTGGTCGGTGTGGGTGTCCCACGGCTGGTTGTCCCGGTCGCTGGTGTAGTAGACGGTCACGAAGCGGACGCCCTCCTCGAGCAGCCGCCGGCCAAGCAGGCAGGACTTCGCGAAGGTGGACTCGCCATACAGCCGCCGGACCGACTCGGGCTCGCGGGAGATGTCGAAGCTTCGCAGGGCCTCGCGCTGCATGCGGAAGGCGGTCTCCATGGCCCGGATCTGGGCCTCCAGCTCGGCGTCGCCGTCGCGCCGTTCCAGATGCCGGCGGTTCAGCCGCTCGAGCAGGTCGAGCTGCTGGCGTTGGTCGGCCGGCGACAGCACCGGGTTGCGGATGTTGGCGACCAGCCGGTCGACGGTCATGTCGGAGGTCACCACGCTCGTGGCCTGGAACTCGGCGGGCAGGAACCCGCTGCTCCAGAGCGCCGGGCCCACCACGATCTTCGGGCTCGGGCGCAGGACCACGTAGCCGGGCAGGTTGTCGTTGGCCGACCCGAGGCCGTAAAGCACCCACGATCCGAGCGAGGGACGGATGGGCTGCAGGTTACCCGAATGCATCTGCAAGAGGGCCGGCTCGTGGTTCGGCACGTCGGTTTGCATCGAGCGGATCACGCAGCATTCGTCGATGACCGAGGCCAGGTGGGGGAGACTCTCGCTGACCTCGATGCCGCTCTGGCCATGGCGACGGAAGGCGAGGCTCGAGGGGAGAAATCCCAGGCCCTTGGACTTCTTGAAAAGCTCGCCCTCGGGCTGGCGGCCCTCGTGGGTCCGCAGCGCCGGCTTCGGATCGAAGGTGTCGATGTGCGAGGGACCACCGTTGAGGAAGAGGAAGATGACCCTTCGGGCGCGCGGGCGGAAGTGGGGGAAACGGGCCGCGTCGGCCGCCGAGACGGCATTCGGACCGAACAGCGAGGCCAGCCCGGCCATGCCGAATCCCGCGCTCATGCGGCGCAGCATCGATCGACGGGTCAGCGGCTCCGGCCCGGACCGGGTGTCGCCCGTCCCGCCGGCCGCATGGATCGGCCCCTGGGGTCCTTCAGTCGACATACATCAGTCCATTGGAAACCAGCAGCACCTGCGCGAACTGCTCCCACCGGCCCGCGGCCGAGGCGGCCGGGCGGCCCAGGAACTCCAGCGCCCAGGCCAGCTCGTCGGGTTCCGGCTCCCGCCCGGTGGCGGCCAGATGGGCCAGCCGCACCCGGGCGGGCTCGGAGCGCGGCTCGGCGTCCCGGAGCCTCCGGGCGAACACCTCCGCCTGCCGCAGCACGAAGGGATGGTTGAGCAGGTAGAGCTTCTGCGTCGCGGTGGTCGTGACCGCGCGCCTCTCGGCGTGGACGTTGGCGTCGGGGTAGTCGAACTGCTGGAGCAGGTCGTCCATCTTCAGCCGGCTGATCCTCGAGTGGATGGTGCGACGGCGGTTGGTGGGGTCGCCCGGCTCCACCGAGCGGCCCCGGTCCCAGGAGAGTTCGCCCGAGAGCTGCAGCACGGAGTCCCGCCACTGCTCGACGGTGAGCCGCCGGCGTTCCATGCGCCAGAGCCGCCGGTTGGACGGGTCGGCCTGGGCGGGTCCGTCACGCCGCATCGAGGCCTGGCGGTAGGTCGAGGAGAGCACGAACTCCCGGACGAGGGCCTTGACGGACCACCCGTCGTCCATGAACCGGACCGCGAGGTCGTCGAGCAGCGGTCCATCCGTCGGCGGCATGCCCGAGTGGCCGAAATCACTCGGGGTGGGCACGAGGGGTTTGCCAAAACAGGCGGCCCACAGTCGGTTGACCATCACGCGGGCGGTCAGCGGATTCGATCGGCTGGCCAAGCGGTCGGCCAGCTCCCGGCGGCCGCTGCCATCGGTGAAGCGGACGGACGACGGGCCGGAGAGGACGACGGGGAACGAGCGCTCCGCGACGGGCCCCTTGCGCGAGACATCGCCGCGGAGGAACACCGGCAGGTCCTGCGACCCGGCCTCCTCGACGATGTGGAGCGCATCGGCGGGCATCTGATCGGCCTTCACCTTGCCGTCGATCACCGTGCCCGAGGCCGTCTTGTTGACCAGGCGGGTGCTCGCGAAGACCCCGGCCAGCGCGTAGTAGTCGCGCATGGGCAGCGGATCGAACTTGTGGTCGTGGCAGCGGGCGCAGGCTACGGTGAGCCCAAGCACGGTGCGGGTGACGGTGTCCACGCGGTCCTCCCACTCGTCGGCCTTCACCTCGAGGCGGTCGCGGTCGTAGTACTTGGGTCCGAGGCCGATGAGACCGAGCGCGGGCAGGTCTTCGGCGGGCGCGCCGAGCCGGTCGGCGGCGAGCTGCAGACGCAGGAAACGGTCGTAGGGGAGGTCGCGGTTGAAGGCGTCGATGACCCATTCGCGATACCGGTGGGCGTTGGGATAGGCCATCGTGGTGTCGTCGCCGACCTGATGGGCCTGATCCTCGGCGTAGCGCACCAGCGGCAGCCACACGCTGGCCCAGCGTTCGCCGAACCTCGGGGACGCCAGCAAGCCGTCGACGGCGCGCTCGTAGGCCCCGGGACGGCGGTCCGCCAGGAAGGCCCGGAGCGACTCCGGCGACGGGGGCAGGCCGGTCAGGTCATAGCTCACACGGCGGAGGAGACCCGCCGGATCGGCCTCCGGCGACGGATCGATCCCCTCGCTCTCGAGCCGGGCGAGCACGAAGTGGTCGAGTCGCACGCGCGGCCAACCCTGCCGCCGGACGGGCGGCACCGCCTGAGCCTCCGGAACGCGGAACGACCAGAACGCCTCGGCGGCCACGGCCAGTGGCGCCCAAACCAGCATCGCGAAAAGGCGGAGACGGTTCATCGGCTTTGGACCCCCGGGCATGCTGCCAGTAAACCCCTGATCCTTCAAGGGGGTCGGTCCTCACTATTGACACAACTTGGGAATCATGGCGACCCGGGAACCACCCTGCACCACGTCGGTCACACGGGATGCGAATAGGCAGGTGTGGCACCTTTTGTGTCAATAGTGAGGACCGACCCCTTCGCGGAAGGCGGCCAGATGGCCCTGGGTCCGGACGTACAGCGTGTCGCCAAGGGCGGCGGGGCTGGCCTGGGTGGTCTCGCCGAGCTCGTTGCGGGCGAGCACCTCGGGCGTGTCGCCGGCGCGGACGACGACCAGGGTGCCGCGCTGCGAGGTGACATAGAGCCGGCCGGCCGCGCCGAGCAGGCTGGCATAGTAGGGGCCGATGGGGCCGAGACGCTCCTCCTGATACAGCGACCGCCCCGTGGTCGCGTCGAGGCAGGTGAGCATTCCGCCGTCCTTCACGAGGTAGAGCCGGCCCCGGTAGAAGAGCGGCGAGGCGACGTACGGCAGGCCCTTCTTGAAGCGCCACTGGATCCCGGCGTCGCTCACCCGGCCCGTTGCATCCGGGGCCACGGCAAAGGCCTGGTTTTCCACGCGCGCGAAGATGTCGGCCATGCTGTCCCATTCCGCGCGGTCGACATGGCCGTCACGATTGCCGTCGAGGTGCTTGAAGCGCTCCTTGGCCGGGCCCGGCGGCAGCTCGGCGAAGGTGAACCGGCCGTCCCGGTCGGCATCATGGGTCCTGAGCACCTCGTCGAACCTGGGCATCACCAAGTGGCCGGGACCATGGTCGCCACCGGTCGTCCAGCTGGCGGCGAAGAGCAGGCCATCGCCCGCCACGGGCGAGGTGCAGGTGATGCGCGCCAGGCCGCCGACCTGCCAGCGCTCGGCCCCCGTCGCCGGGTCGAGGCCCCGAAGCCACAGCGTGCCGGGGACCACGAGGTCGGTCGCCCCGTCGTGCGTCCACAGGATCGGCGTGCCGAAGCCACGCCGCATCTCGGGCCGATCGACGCGCCAGGCCACGCGGCCCGTGCGCCGGTCCAGCGCGACCAGATGCGAGTCGCCGTCCTGGTCAAGCAGTTGGACGACCCGCTCGCCCGAGAGGATCGGCGAGGAGCTCGCACCATACTCGGTCTGCGTGAGCCTCATCGGCCGACGCCAGGCCTCGCGGCCCTCGAGATCGTAGGCCAGCATGCCGAACGAGCCGAAGTGCACATACACCCGATCGCCGTCCGTCACCGGGGTGGCCGAGGCCGGATGGCCCAGGGCCGGGTGGACCTCCTCGATCCGCTCCGGGGCCACGGCACGACGCCAGAGTTCGCGTCCCGTCGCCCGGTCGTAGGCCAGCGTCAGCAGGGATCCCCCTTCCTGGCCGGTGAGGAACACGCGGTCGCCCCAGATCACCGGCGACGAATTGCCCGGCGGACTGGCGATGCGCCACGCCACGTGGGTGTTCGGACCGAACCGCACCGGCGGGCGGGCCCCGTCATCGGCCACCCCCAACCCGCCCGGCCCCCGGAACTGCGGCCAGTTCGCGCCCGCGGCGTTCAGGACAGCCGACAGCGCCACGGCCGGCCCGAGGCCGGCGACGGCGATCCGAAGGGGTATCATCCGCCGATCAACCCACCCCGATCCCGGTCCGGCAAGGCCCAAAGAGAAAAAGGGGTCGGTCCTCACTATTGACACAGAACGCCTGGATCGACTGCCGACCCGCGAAGCGTCCGCACGATCCAGACGGTCCAGAGATGGACCATCCGTGGCTGGCACGTCGGCACCGGGAATTTTGTGTCAATAGTGAGGACCGACCCCTTTGGTAAGTTGGGGGTTGAGAATCGGGTGCGGCTTCGCTTCCATGAGACCGCCTCTCCATCCCGTGAATCCTCTCTCGATTGTCCGCCTCACCGCCCTGGCCTCCCTGATCACTCTGGCCGGTTCGCTTCGGGCCGAGCCGATTCCGGCCGAGTACCGGATCGGCGGGTTCGCCATCGGCTGCCAGGCCTACACCTTCAACCGGTTCACCGCGTTTGAGGCGATCGAGAAGACCGAGGCGGCGGGCGGCAGGGTCATCGAGTTCTACCCCGGGCAGCCGCTGAGCCCGGAGGACCGCGCCACCAAGGTGGGCCACGAGATGCCGGCGGAGGCCGTCCAGAGGCTGCAGGCGAAGCTCCAGAAGCACGGACTCAAGGCCGTGAACTACGGCGTGGTGAC
The DNA here is from genome assembly GCA_016871615.1 of Verrucomicrobiota bacterium. GTDB lineage: Bacteria > Verrucomicrobiota > Verrucomicrobiia > Limisphaerales > UBA9464 > SXXZ01. The sequence continues at coordinate 6,312 of VHCX01000064.1, read as the reverse complement.
GATCCCGAAGGAGGCCGCGGCGGCCCGGAAGCTCTTCGAGTTCGCCAAGGGACTCGGCCTGTATGCCATCACCACCGAATCGACCGATGCGATCGACACCTTCGAGCCGCTGGTGAAGGAGTTCGACATCCGCGTGGCCTTCCACAACCACGCCGAGCAGCCCAAGAACCCGGCCTACAAGGTCTGGGATCCGAAATGGGTGGCCGATCTCGTGCGCAACCGCGACTCGCGCATCGGCGCCTGTGCCGACATCGGCCACTGGCAGACCAGCGGAATCCGCGCGGTCGATGGGCTGCGCATCCTCCAGGGTCGCGTGATCTCGCTGCATGCCAAGGAGCGCGCCCAGCTCGGGCACGGTCAGCGCGACATGATCTTCGGGACCGGTTCCACCGACATGGGAGCGGTGCTCGCCGAACTGCGCCGCCAGAAGTTCAACGGCAACATCAGCTGCGAGTACGAGTTCAACTGGGACCACTCCGTGCCCGATGTGGCCCAGTGCATCGGATTCGTCCGCGGCTGGAGCGCCGCCAACCCCCGGTGACGAGGGCGGACGGAGGTCGGAGCGGATCGATCACCCGCGGATCCATCAACTGCCGGTCCATCCCGTCGGAACCGCCCGACAGCGGCCACTCCTCCGAGGAACTTGCCGGATCACACGGACCGGTTGGTTGGAACCATCAAGGCTTGTCGCCCGGCTCCGGTCCCGCCGAGGCCCCGGTGGCCTTGGGACGGTACCGGACACCGGGCTTGCCGGCGAAGTGGGCATCCTGCGTCCAAAGAGTTGCCCGGTGCTTCCGGGCGATCGTGTGGATCACGGAATCGGCGAAGGACAGCCCCTCCTCGAGACCCACGGAGGCGGCCTCCATCGCCAGATCGGCGTCCAGATCGACGACCATCCCCCGCTGCATGGCGGCAGCAACGGAGAACGCGTCGCCCTCGCCACGCTCCCGCAGGACCACGTTGAAGACTTCGTAGACGCAGACCAAGGGCACCACCAGCAACCCTTCATTCTCGATGGCCTTGGCGAAGAAACCGGCCGACGGTTCGATCGCGAAATAGGCCAGCCAGGCGGAGGAATCCACCAGGTTCACAGACGGTCGCCTTCCCGCTCGAACGAGGTGTCGATTCCCTTGAGGTATCCGCGAGGTTTGCGGACATCGCGCATCGGGATGATCTCGATCCGATTCCGGAAGGAGACCACCTTGGCCTTCTGGCCGGGTCGCAATCCCATGGCCTCACGGGTCCTCTGGGGAATGACGACCTCGAACTTCGGTGAAATGGTCACAGTCTCGACGCGTCATACGATCACCCGATCGATGCCGGGGTCAATCGATGGAACGGCTGGATCCACCGGCAAGGGCGACTTCCTCGTCGAGACCTCCCAGCAAGACGGTCGAGATGCTTCGCGGCCGCAGTTTCGACGTGGTGTACCGCGAGACCGATGGCGGCCACACCTGGGACACGTGGCGCGAACACTTCAACGAGTTCGCCCCACAACGGTTCGGCTGACGGGCGTGCGGCGCGGCTGGAACACCCCTACCGATCCGGAATCCCATCGCACCGAGCCATCGCCGACGGCGTGGACGCTCGCACGGGATCAGACCGTCAATGGATCTCGTAGCGGTTGTTCCCGGGCTGCCGCCGGGTGATCCACAGATGCTGGCGGGCGGCGTCGTAATGCCAGGCCTCCGGGGAGAGCGGTTCCCCGTCGCATCGAACCTCTCCGGGAGCGGAACTGTGATGGATCCGAAGCCGGTGGGCTTTGGGGACACCGGACAGGGACAAACGGAGGGCGGGGCCGGACTCCACGGTGAGTCGGGTCTGGCCGCAACCTTCCGGATGTCGGACCTCGAAGTGGTTGGTTCCTCGCGGCCAAACCGCCCAGGTCACGAGGTTGGAGGAGCTGGCGTCTCCGAACCCCGTGTAGGAACGCCTCACCTCGAGGGGCAACACCGACCCGTCCCGGACATAGACGGGGAACTCATCCAACTCGAACCGTCGGGTCAACGTCCGGGGACCGACCAGGACCTCCCTGTCGTCGAAGAGGTGCCGCCATCGTCCCGCCGGAAGCACGACCGAATGGTCCGGTTCGTCCCGGTGGATCGGAGCGACCAGCAGGTCGTCCCCGAGCAGGTAATGGTAGGGTCCCGGTTGCGGCCGCATGAGCGGAGCGCCTCCCTCATGACATCGGGCGACGTGGGTGAAGAGGTAGGGAACGAGTTCGGTGTGGAGCCAGGCGAAGCGACGGATGATCTCCAACTCCTCCGCCGATCGTTTCCAGAGACGACGCTCCCCGTGGCCCCCATTGAGAAAGAGTCCGGTGAACGCGGCGAACTGCGCCCAACGGATGTAGAGCCTCGGCGGGATCGGCTCCGGGCCATGGTACCCGGCGATGTCATCCCCGACGACGCAGTACCCTTTGGCGGCGCTCGCGAGGATGTCGCGGAGGGCGCCCTCGAAACCGCGGTCCCGCAACGAAAAACTCGACCGCATCGCGTCGGCGTCGCTGGCCCCTGCGGACTTCGACGACCACTCGTGGGTCCGGTCTCCCACCCAGGTGACCGGCGCGGCATCGAGCGGGGCGAACCCCTCGGGATGGCTCAACGGGAAGTAGCGGTCGTCGATGGCGCGGGTCAGGACGATGAACTCGGGATTCCGGGTGAGCCCGTGACGGTATTCCTCGCGGGCATACAGATCCATGTAGGCGCGGGTGCTCAACCAACCGGCGTGCGTGCGCTGGTAGGGGAGGAATCCCGGACCCGAGAACAGGGTGTCGGTGCCATCGAGTTTCCAGCCGTCGATGCCCCAGTCGAAGACCTGCTGCTGCAATCCGTGCCACCACTGGAGAGCCTCGGGGTTCGTGTAGTCGATGAAGGCCCCGGTCCCCTTCCACCAACGGATCTCGTGCCCTCCACCGGCGAGGAATCCCCGGTGTCGGGCCTGCTCCGCGAAATCGGTGGCATCACGGACGGCCGTGTCGCGGTTCCGCGAATTGACCATGGGGGTCATCCAGAGGACCACGCGATAACCGTTGGTCTGGAGCTCGCCGAAGAAACGGGCCGGGTCGGGATAACGACGGGTGTCGACGCTGAAGTCGTTGTAGCGCTCGCTCCACGGGCTATCGAGAAGGATGGTCCGGACCGGAAGGTCATGGGCCGCGTAGCCTGCGAGAAGTTCCCGGACCGCCTCGGCCGTGTTGGCATCGTCTTCCCAGAGCCAGCACTCCAGGGCCCATGCGGGCGTCAACGGCACCCGGCCATGGCGCTGCGCCTGGAAGGGGAACCCCCAGAACGCATGGGCCCACAGCAGGAGGAAGCCCACCACACCGGATCCCCCGATCACCGCCAGGATCCGGAACCACCGGCAACTCCATGATCGCTGTTGGGCTGGCCGCATCGTCCACCAGTGGAACGCCGGAGGACTTCCACGGTCAAACCGGGATGAGCGGAACGGAGGACACCGCCTTGCCGACGTGACAAGCGCGGCGCGGCGATGGTGAGCAAGCTGCAGGTGGTTCGGTGCGGCGACACCGAGGTGCAACCCGTGGGAAACACCGGCACCGTCCACCACGGATTCCCCGCATGGATTCGAAGAAGACCTTCCTGCTGAAGATGGATTCCGGCCTTCGGCGGAGCCTCGAGCGATGGGCGGCCGACCGGGTTCGCCCTGTGGAGTTTCCGATGACCACCTGAGAGAGGCTGCGCCGGTTGGACCGGTTGGTGATTGGCGCATTCCTTGAGCCACGGTAGCATTGCCTCATCGCTTCTCTAGCTTCCAGAACCGTTCCGCTGCGCCTCGGCTGGCCGATGGCGGCAGGGGTCTGCGGCCTTTTCCGGGCACCGGTTTCCGCCCGGATTTTCGGCATGGGAGGCCATGCCGGGAGCGCAGCCCGGTGGATTCCCATGTGGGCCATGATGTTCTGGCTGGCAACGACCGAGGGCCATGCCGCCGGGAACGTGCCAGCGAGAGATGCCCCGTGGTGGTCGCTCCAACCGCTGGTGCGGCCGACGGTCCCCGGGGGCGAGTTGGGCTCCGACCATGTGATCGACCGGTTCCTCGACGCGGCGCGCGCGGCCCGAGGCGTGCGGCCCAACCCGCCGGCCGATCGACAGGCCCTGCTCCGCCGGGTGCACCTCGACCTCGTCGGTCTCCCGCCCACACCCGACGAGCAGAAGGCCTTCCTCTCGGATCCGTCGCCCGAGGGGTATCCCCGGCTCGTCGACCGGTTGTTGGCCCATGAACAGCACGCCGTCCGCTACGCCCGGCATTGGCTCGATGTGCTGCGCTTCGCCGACGCCGACGAGAACATGACGGCCGCGCCGGGCATCCACCTGTGGCGCGACTGGGTGATCGGCGCCCTGCACGACGACCTGCCGTACGACCAGTTCGTGCAGGTCCAGCTCACCGGCCGGCGTTCCACCGAGCGGACCCGGATGTCGGCCACCGGCCACCGCTCGCAGCGCGAACCCCGACCCGGCGACCTGTTCGCCCTGGGATTCCTGTCGCGCGGGGCCGGGGGCGATCCCCAGGAGCTGGCCATGAACGCGGTCGACACCATCTCGAGCACCTTCCTGGGCATGACGATCGCCTGCGCCAAGTGCCACGACCATGTCTTCGAGCCCGTGTCGCAGGTCGACTACTACTCGATGAAGGCGCTCTTCGACCCGCTGGTCCTGCGGAAGGTGACGCTGGCCCCCGCGGCGGATCTGGTAGCCGCCGGACGGGCCCAGGCCGAGCTGGAGCGCCGGCGGGCCCCGCTGGAACGGGAGCGGGACGCGCTGCTCGAGCCCTTCCGCCGGCGACTGCACGACGAGCGCGTCGCCATGCTCCCGCCCGAGGTGCAGGCCGTCATCGCCAAGCCGGAGCGTGAACGCACGGTCGCCGAGCAGAAGATCGCCGACGACTACTTCCCGATCCTGCGCATCGACGACTTCAAGATCGACGAGGTCCTGCCGGCGGAGATCCGCAAGAAGGCCCAGGACCTGCGGCGGCGCATCGATGAGGTCGGCCAGGGCGACGCCGCCACCAAGGCCCCGGCCATCCCCGTGTTCCACACCGTCGAAACCGACCCGGACCGGGCGCGTGAATCGCGCCACGTGCTGACAAGCGCCGATCCGGCCCGGCCCGACAAGAGCCGCCCGGTCGCCCCGGGATGGCCGCTGGCCCGGAGTCCGATCGACCTCCGCGAGGGGCGCATCGAGGCCTTCGCCGACTGGCTCACCTCGCCCGAAAACCCGCTGTTCGCCCGCGTCGCGGTCAACCGACTCTGGCAATGGCATTTCGGCGAGGGGCTCCACCGCGAGTCCAGCGACTTCGGTCGGCAGACCGGTCGGCCGGCGCATCCCGAGCTGCTCGACTGGCTGGCCTCGGAACTGATCCGCAGCGGCCACAGCCTTCGCCACATCCACCGACTCATCGTCACCTCGGCCGCCTACCGGATGGCCTCCGAGACCGAACCCGCCTCGGAAGCCGGGACCCGCAGCGCGGCGAACCACGAGCGCGATCCCGACAATCGCAGTCTCTGGCGCTACCCGGTCCGTCGGCTCGAGGCCGAGATCGTCTGGGACAGCCTGCATGCCGCGGCCGGACTCCTCGACCTGCAGGTCGGCGGCCCCTCCTTCGACGTGGGCAACGACACCGGCGGCGGGGCGACCCCGGGCTCCGCCACTCCGACGAAGCGCCGTCGCGGCGCGTACATCAGCCGGGGATTCTCGACCAGTCGCGAGGCGACGCCGGATTTCCTGCGGACCTTCGACGCCGAGGACGGCCGGGAACCCTGCCCTCGCCGCACCCGGACCGTCACCGCACCGCAGGCGCTCTTCCTGATGAACAGCGGCGAGGTCGATCGCGCGGCCGAGGCCCTGGCGGCGCGGCTGCGAACCGAGGCGGGCGGCGACCTGACCCGCGCCGTGGACCTCGGCTACCGATGGGTCCTCGCCCGCCCGCCGGGACCGGCCGAGCGCGAGCGGGCACTGGCCTTCCTGGAGAACGATCCGGGCCGCCTGGCACGCTGGGCCTGGCTGCTCTTCAACCTCGACGAATTCCTCCATGTCCCCTGACCTGACGACCCGGGTGGCCGGCGACGCCTCGGCCCTCGACCGGCGGCGATTCCTGTTCCGCGCCGGGGCCGGGTTTCTGGGCGTCGCGCTCGGCGGCCTTTGGGCCGAGGCGGGCGAGATCCCGGATGCGATTCTGGGCCCGCACTTCAGGCCCCGGGCGCGCTCGGTGATCTTCCTCTTCATGTGCGGCGGGGTCAGTCACATCGACACCTTCGACCCGAAAGGCAACGCGCACGCCGGGCGCCTGATCGAC
>VHCX01000063.1 GCA_016871615.1 Verrucomicrobiota bacterium | reverse complement strand
GCCATCGGCAACGGCGGCAGCGCGGCCAACGCCAGCCACTTCGCCGTGGACCTCGGCAAGGGGGCCAGCGACAAGCTGCCGCGCCGGTTCCGCGTGCTCTCCCTCACCGACAACGTCGCCTGGATGACGGCGCTGGGGAACGACTACGCCTACGACGAGATCTTCACCCGCCAGTTGACCAACTACGCGCGGCCCGGCGACGTGCTCATCGCCGCCAGCGTGAGCGGCAACTCGCCCAACCTCGTGAAGGCCTACGAGTGGGCCCGGTCGAACGACCTGCGGACCATCGCGCTGGTGGGCGCCAAGCGGGGCCGCCTGGCCGAGTTGGCCGAGCAGGTCGTCGTCATTGGCGACACCCACTACGGCCGCGTCGAGGATGTCCAGATGCACATCCTGCACCTCCTCTGCTACGCCTTCATGGAACGGCCGGAACTGGCCCGTCCGTGAATCCCGCCCGCGCCGAAGGCTCCAGTCCGGATGCCCTGGGTCGCCCGCGCCGAAGGTCGCAGCCAATCCTCCACTGGGACTCCCGATGAATCCGCCGACTCGATCCCGCCTGGGTTTCCGCCTTTTGGGTCGCTTGGGCTCCCTCCTCGCGCCCATGAGGCTTCCGGGGCTCCTGGGTGTCCTCCTGGCCGGGATGGCGGTGTCCACCGCGCAGGCGGGGACCCTCGTCCGGTTCCGCACGCCCCTGGGCGACGTGGTGGTCGAGCTCTACGACACCGAGAAGCCGCTCACGACCTCCAACTTCCTCAGGTACGTCCGCAGCGGTCGCTACTCCGACATGTTCGCCCACCGCGTGGTGCCCGGTTTCGTGATCCAGGGCGGCGGGTTCCGCGTGGCCCACCGGGGCACGGCCAGCAACGCGGTCGAGGCGGTCGCGGAGTTTGCCAACGTCTCCAACGAGTTCGATGTCGGCCCCCGGTACCGGAACCTTTTCGGTACCCTGTCGATGGCCAAGAAGGGCGCCTCCACCAACCGGCTGGCCACCGTGCGCGAGACCAATGCGGCGGTCGCCTTCACCCGGTTCGCCGGCCTCCGGACCAACGCCATCACCTACACCAACGCCTTCCCCGATGTGTCCACCTATGACGTTTACACCGAGCGCATTGTGGCCACCAACGGCACCGGTCCCACCCAGGTCTGGGTGGTGGTCCGTGACGGCGTGACCTACTCGGGAGGTCCCCACTCGGCCTCCAGCCAGTGGTTCCTGAGCTTCGGGGACAACTCGGCGAACCTCGACGAGCAGAACGGCGGATTCACCGTGTTCGGCCGGGTGGTTGGCGACACCAACGTCTTCCGCCGGCTGGACACCTTCCAGCCCATCCGCAGGGCCACCAACGTGGTCTACCCGGCCGGCGGCGCCTTCAACGAATTGCCCCTGCTCAACTACTTCGAACCGATGAGCCCGGCCCAGCTCTTCGCCGGGTTGCTCCATGTCGAGATCACCGAGCTGCCCGCTCCGCAGGCCCCCTTACCCGACCCCGGGCTGCCCGGCGTTCGCCTCGGTGGGGCCCTTCCCCTCGCCCATTCCGTCGAGGGGGCCCCGGCCCTGCAGGGCCCCTGGTTGACGTTGACCAACTTCTCGGGACGCGCCGGCGACGTCCCGGTGTCCGACCCCGGCGGTGCCGGTCCTTTGCGTCTCTACCGTCTCAAGGTGCCCTACTCGCTGCCCCGGCCCGAGTAGCCCGTTCGGTCCGTGACCGCCGCCTTGGGACCTTGCCGCGTCAGCGCCCGGCCGTGCCCGGCAGGAAGGTGAACCCAACGGCCGCCACCAGGCATCCGAACGCGGCGAGGTGGTTCCACTGCGGCCGGGTGCCGAAGTACAGCAGGGCGAACCCGCTGAAGACCACCAGGGTGATCACCTCCTGGAGGATCTTGAGCTGGTAGGGCGAGTAGAACGCGCTGCCCCAGCGGTTGGCCGGCACCATGATTACGTACTCGAAGAAGGCGATGGCCCAGCTGGTGAGGATGACCCGGGGCAGGGGGGTGTCCTGATGCTTGAGGTGCCCGTACCAGGCCACCGTCATGAAGACATTGCTCACCAGCAGCATGGCCAGGGGCGCCCACCACGTCGCGATCACGCTCATGGGCCCGATGAGACCACCGGCCGGCCCCCGGGGCCAGACCGGGGCGTTGCGGCATGGAAATCCCCGCCCCGGATTCCATTGGTCAGGCCGGCATGGCCCGGTAGAGTGATTTGGTTGGTCCAATCCGCCACCGTTACCGACCTCCCTTCCATGATCGCCTCCTTTTCCGAGTTCTGGGGCGGACTCCCCACCGCCGCCCAGCTGTTCTTCGCCATCGGTCTCTTGTCGGGCGCCGTGTCCGTCGTGCTTGGCGTGATGTCCGCCGTGGGCCTCGAGCACCACGACGCCATCGACCTCCCCGACACGATCGGCTGGGATGCCGGCGGCGGCGGGATCTTCTCGGTCAAGCCGATGACCGGGTTCCTGCTCGGGTTCGGATGGGCCGGCGGCATCGCCTCGGCCTCCGGCTTGGGGACCTTGGTGTCGGTCGGGATCGCCCTGGCCGCAGGGGCCTCGGTCATGGGCCTCGTGGTGGGCCTCCTGCGCCTGCTGCTGGGCATGCGCAGCGATGGCACGGTCCGAATCGCCGATGCCGTGGACGCCCCGGGCACCGTGTACGTCGGCCTGCCGCCCTCCCGCCAGGCCGGCGGCCAGGTCACCGTCCACTTCCGGGGCCGTCAGGAGACCTACCAGGCGCTCAATGCCTCCGACCGGGCCATCCCCAGCGGGGAACGGGTCCGGGTCGTCGCGGTCCTCGATGGTCAGACCGTGCTCGTCGAGCCGTTCTGAAATCGCACCGCCCCCCATTCTCCCGACAGCCAACCCCAACCTCCGACACCCCATGGACATCCTCACCATCCTCGCCATCCTCCTGCTGGTCGTCTTCCTGCTGGTCGTGGTGGTCACCCTCATCTCGCGCTACCGCATGTGCCCGCCCGACCGGGTGCTGGTGGTGTACGGCAAGCTGGCCGACGGCCAGTCCTCGCGCTGCTACCATGGCGGATCGACCTTCGTGATCCCCTTCTTCCAAAGCTACTCCTACCTCGACCTCACGCCGATCAACATCGACATCGAGCTGAAGGGGGCGCTCTCGAGCCAGAACATCCGCATCGACGCGCCGGCCTCGTTCACCATCGGCGTCTCGACCGACCCGGAGGTCATGCAGAACGCGGCCACCCGCCTGCTCGGGCGCTCGCTCGACGAGGTGCAGCAGCTCGCCTCCGAGATCATCATGGGCCAGATGCGCGTGGTCTTCGCCTCGATGAGCATCGAGGAGATCAACAACGACCGCGAGAAGCTCATCGCCCTCATCACCAAGGGTGTCGAGGTCGAGCTTCACAAGGTCGGCTTGAGGATGATCAACGGCAACATCCGCGACATCCGCGACCACTCCGGCTACATCGACGCGCTGGGCAAGGAGGCCGCCGCCAAGGCCATCAACGACGCCCAGATCAAGGTGGCCCAGGAGAACCAGCGCGGCTCGATCGGCCGGGCGGAGGCCGAGCGCGAGCAGGCCATCCGCGTGGCCAACGCGCAGGCCGAGGCCAAGCGCGGCCAGAACACCGCCCAGGCGATGATCGCCAAGTCCGACGCCGACCTGGCGGCCGAGCAGGCCGAGGCCACCCGCCGCACCGAGGCCGCCCAGCGGGTCGCCGAGGCCCGGGCGCTCGAGGAGTCGTACCATGCCCAGCAGCAGGCTGAGCTGGCGCGCGCGGCACGTGAGAAGGCCGCCGCCCAGGCCGACCAGATCGTGAAGGCCGAGATCGAGCGCGAGCGGGTGCGCATCGACGCCGAGGCCCGTGCCGCCCAGACCGAGATCCTCCAGCGGGGCCAGGCCGCCGCCTACATCACGCAGAAACAGGCCGAGGCCGACGGCATCAAGCGCGTGGCCGAGGGCGAGGCCGACGGCATCCGGGCCCGGCTCACGGCCGAGGCGACGGGTGTGCAGGCCAAGCTGACGGCCGAGGCCGAGGGCACGCGGGCGCTGCTCGACGCCAAGGCCCAGGGCTTCGAGAAGATCCTGCGGGTGGCCGACGGCACGAGCGGGGCCACCCAGCTGCTGATCGCCGAGAACATCGTGCGCATCGCCGAGATCCAGGCCGGCGCCATCAAGGGCCTGCAGTTCGAGAAGGTCGTGGTGATGGGCGGCGGCGCCGGCGGCAGCGGCCCGGGCCAGTTCGTCCAGGACCTGTACAAGGGCGTGCTGCCGATCAACGAGCTAGCCAAGAGCGTCGGACTGGGCCTGCCGGCCTTCCTGGGCAGCACCGCGTCGGAGGTCCCGCCCGGCGCATCGGCTCCTATGGCCCCGGCGGTTCCCGTGCCGTCCGAGCCCAAGCCCCCGGTTATGAACCCCACGAAGCCCTCCGCCTGAGGCCCGCCTAAGGCCCGCCCGAACCAGCTCGACCGGTCGGGCCGACAGGCATTTGGACAACGAACGACCCGGACCGTGCATGGCGCGCGGTCCGGGTCGTGTCGTTTGTGGGTGGCGTTTGTGGGCGGCAAATCCGCGGTGCGTTCCCGCTTAGGCCAACGGGATCACGGCCTCGACGCAGCGGGCGCAGAGGGTCGGGTGGGTCGGGTTCGCGCCGACGTCCGATTCCCAGTGCCAGCAGCGCTCGCACTTGGTGCGGCCCGCCTCGCCTGCGACCTGCACGGTGATGCGTCGTTCGGCCCCGTCGGCCACCGTCACCGTGACGGCCGAGCAGTTGCAGAGCTCCCGGAGCTCGGCCTCATGCGGGGCCACCACGGCGTGTTCGGCCGCCGGCAGCACGAAGTGCAGCACCGCGTCGAGCCCCTTGCCGATGCGCTTGGCTTGGCGGGCCTTCTCGAGTTCCGGCAGCGCCTGCTCGCGCAGCGAGAACAGCACCGCCCAGGCCGGTTCGGTCGCCACCGCGGCGGTGGCCGGGTTCCAGAGGCTCAGGTGCACCGAGGTGGTGGACACGCCCGGGATCCGCTCCCAGGCTTCGTCGCCGGTGAAGGCCAGGATCGGGGCCAGCGCCTGCGTGAGCCGGGTGAGGAGGCGGTGCAGGGCGGTCTGCGTGCTGCGGCGGCGGGCCGAGCCGGCCGGATCGGTGTAGAGCCGGTCCTTCACCACATCGTGGTACAGGGCGCTGAGCTGGACCGCGCAGAACTGCGAGACCAGTTGGTACACGACATGGAACTCGTAGGCGTCGTAGGCCTGCGCCACGGCGGCCTCGAGCGTGGCAAACTCGCCCAGGATCCAGCGGTCGAGCCCGCTGAGTTGGCTGTCGGGCACCGCGTCGGTCGCGGGGTTGAAGTCGTACAGGTTGGAGAGCTGGTAGCGCAGGGTGTTGCGGATGAGCCGGTAGGTCTCGCCCACCTTCTTGAGCCGCTCCTCGCTGACCACGATGTCGTTGCGGTAGTCCTGCGAGGCGACCCAGAGGCGCACCACGTCGCAGCCGTAGTCCTTGATGTAGCGCTCGGCCGTCTGCGGCTTCTGGTAGCCGCCCTGGCCCTGCTTCGACTTGGAAATCTTCTCGCGGTCCTCGTCGACCATGAAGCCGTGGGTCAGCACGGTCTTGAAGGGGGCCGCCCCGTTGCCCGCCAGCGACAGCAGCAAGGACGACTGGAACCAGCCCCGATGCTGGTCGCTGCCCTCGAGGTACACGTCGGCCCGCCAGTCGCCGCCGGCGCCGCGGAGCTCCGGTCGGCGCATGAGCACCGCGCGGCTCGAGGAACCGGAGTCGATCCACACGTCGAGCGTGTCCTGGCCCTTGCGCACGGCCTCCGGGCCCGACCAGTCGGCCGGGCGGCACCCGGCCCAGAGGGCCTCGACCGGGGTCGCGAACCAAACGTTCGAGCCTTCGCGCTCGATCCAGTCGGCCGCCTTGCGCACGATCCGCGCCTCGAGGATCGGCTCGCCGGCCGCATCGTAGAAGGCCGGGATGGGCACGCCCCAGGTCCGTTGGCGCGAGATGCACCAGTCGGGCCGGGACTGCACCGCGCCCTGGATGCGGTTCTTGCCCCAGTCGGGGATCCAGTTCACCGAGTCGATGGCCGCCAGCGCCTGCTGCCGGAAGGGCAGGGCGCCCGTGCCACCCGCGGTGTGGTCCACGCGGATGAACCACTGGTCGACCGCCCGGAAGATGATGGGTGACTTGGAACGCCAGCAATGGGGGTAGCTGTGCGAATAATCCTCGCGACGCATCAGCGCCTCTTTCTCGGTCAGGAGCGCCAGCACGGCCTCGTTGGCCTCGGATTTGCCGGCCTTGGCCAGCGTGGATTTACCCACCAGCGACTCCGGGAGCTGCTGTTCGCGGGGCAGGTCCGCCGTGGGGGTCAGGCGACCCTCGTCGTCGACCGGGCAATAGATCGGCAGGCCCACGCCCCGGCCCAGCTGGTAGTCGTCCATGCCGTGGCCCGGGGCGATGTGCACGAAGCCGGTGCCGGTGGAGTCGTCCACGAACTCGGCCGGGAACAGCCGCCCGGTGCGTTCGGAGAAGGGGTGTTCATACTGCAGCGAGGCCAGCTCCTCGGCCTGGGCGGTGCGGATGATCTGGTAACCTTCCCAGCCGCACTTCTCGCTCAAACTGGCCAGGAGCGAATTGGCCACGAGGTAGGTGTTCCCTTGGGCGAACACGTACGAGTAGAAGAACTTCGGGTTGAAGGCCACGGCCAGGTTGGCAGGGAGGGTCCAGGGCGTGGTGGTCCAGACCACCACATAGGTGTTGGGTTCACCCGCCAGGCGGAACCGCACGAAGACGCTCTGGCTGACATGGTCGGCGTATTCCACTTCGGCCTCGGCCAGGGCCGTGCGGAACGGCACGCTCCAGTAGACCGGCTTCTTGCCCCGGTACACGAAGCCCTTCTCGACCAGGTCGGCGAACTGGCGCAACTCGTCGGCCTCGTACTGCGGGGCCAGGGTCAGGTAGGGGTTGGCCCAATCGCCCAGCACACCCAGGCGCTGGAACTGCTCGCGTTGGAGGTCGATGTACTTGCGGGCGTAGGCGTCGCAGGCGGTCCGGATGGTCGCCGCGTCGGCTTCGGTCTTCCCCTGGGCGCGCAGTTCCTGGGTCACCTTCGACTCGATGGGCAGCCCGTGGCAGTCCCAGCCGGGCAAGTACGGTGCCTGGAAGCCGCGCAGCGACTTGGACTTGAGGATCAGGTCCTTCAGAATCTTGTTGAGGGCGGTGCCGATGTGGACGTCGCCGTTGGCGAAGGGCGGGCCGTCGTGCAGCACGAAGCGGGGGGCATCGGCGCGTGCCGCCATCAGTCGCCCATACAGGTCCGAGGCCTGCCACTGGGCCAGGCGCTGGGGTTCCCGCTGGACCAGGTTCGCCTGCATCGGAAACTCCGTCCGGGGCAGATTGAGGGAATTCTTGTAGTCCATGGCCGTGCGGTTCAAAGACCGGAAAGCTACCGAGTCGGCGGACCCAGGGCCAAGGGGAATCCCGGCTGCCTCGGGCCTCCCTGGGCATCGCCCTAACGCAGACCATTCGCCTGCATGATGCCGTTGCCGGAGGCCCTTGACGGGCTTGCGTCGGGACCGGGCGGGGTGGTTCACTCCGTTTCGGCGCTGACCGCCGCTGCGGGGTAAACCGTTCCCGGGTGGCCGTTCGGGGGGCCGTGTATTGAACACGGATGCCCGGATGGCACGACATCCGGGGACGTTTGCTGTCGCGGTTTTGGGGTCTGCCCTCAGAATCCAATCCATGGGGTGGGTGGAGACGGACCGAACCGATCGGTCACGGCCACGAAACCCCAAGAAAGCGGCCCGATGTCGGACATTTTCCCGAAGTGGACCAACAAGATCCCGTTGATGGTCGGTGTGGCGGCGGCCGTCGTGCTGCCCACCGTCATCGCGGGCATCACCTACTACTTCACCCCGAAGTACACCCGCGTGGGCTATCAGCCCAAGCAGCCGGTGGCCTTCTCGCACGCGATCCATTCCGACCAGTTGGGGATCGACTGCCGCTATTGCCACAGCGCCGTGGACAAGTCGTGGTTCTCGAACATCCCGGCGTCCGAGACCTGCATGCGCTGCCATTCCATCGTGGCCAAGGATTCGCCCAAGCTGAGCCTCGTGCGCGAGTCGTACTCGACCGGCAAGCCGATCCCGTGGGTTCAGATCCACAAGACGCCCGACTACGTCTATTTCAACCACTCGGTGCACGTCAACCGGGGCATCTCCTGCGTGAAATGCCACGGCGAGATCCAGAAGATGGACGAGGTGCACCACGCCAAGCCGCTCTCCATGGGCTTCTGCCTCGAGTGCCACCGGGAGCCCGAGAAGCACATCCGGCCCAATGACCTTGTGACCAAGCTCGACTGGAACGGTGAGTTCGACGGCAAGAAGGCCGTCCACGACTGGAAGGTCCAACCCGGCCAGAGCTGTTCCACCTGCCACCGCTGATGAAGACGATCCCCCCGATCTGCAACGAACCGGAGACCGGTCCGAAGTACTGGCGCTCCCTGGAGCAGTTGGCCGACCAGCCCGACTTCCGCCAGTGGATGGAGCGCGAGTTCCCCGCCGGCGCGAGCATCGCCCCGGATGGTGAGACCCGTCGCGAATGGATGAAACTCATGTCCGCGAGCTTCCTGTTGGCCGGCTTGGGTGGCATGGCCACCGGGTGCCGTCGTCCCGAGGAGGAGCTCACCCCCTTCGCCAAGCAGCCCGAGGGCTACATCCATGGCAAGGCGCAGCATTTCGCGACGTCGATGCCGCTGCGCGGCAGCGCCGTTCCGCTCACCGTCAAGTCGAGCGACGGCCGCCCGACCAAGATCGAGGGCAACTCCCTCTTCCCGGGCGGCAATGGCGGCACCGATTCCTTCGCCCAGGCGGCGATCCTGAACCTGTACGACCCGGACCGCGCCCACCGGCACACCAAAGGCGGCAACGACGCCCGGATCGAAGCGGTGCGCGACGCGCTGGCCGCCGTGGCCAAGGCGGCCGCCGGCAACCAGGGCGAGGGATTGGCCTTCCTTGCCGAGCGTTCCTCGTCGCCGTCGAGGGCCCGGCTGCAGAAGCTCATCGCCGAGAAGTACCCGAAGTCCTCCTGGCACGCCTATGAGCCGGTGGATTTCTCCGGGGCCGACGCCGCCTATTCCCAGGCCTGCGGTTCGCCGGTCCACGCGGTGGTCCACCTCGAGAGGGCGCGCCGGATCCTCTCGCTCGACGCCGACTTCATCGGGTCCGAGCAGGACACCCACCGGAACATCCGGGGCTTCGCCCTCGGCCGGAAGTCGGCCGACGAAGGCATGAATCGGCTCTACGTGGTGGAGTCGATGATGTCCCTCACCGGTGGCAACGCCGACCACCGGCTCCGGGTCAAGCCCAGCGAGGTGGTGCAGGTCGCCGCCGCCGTGGCGGCTGAACTCGGGATCGCTGGTGTCGCATCGGCATCGGGTCCCCATTCGGAATGGGCCTCGACGGTGGCCAAGGACCTCAAGGAGGCCGGCAAGGCGGCCGCTGTGGTCGCCGGATATTCCCAACCGCCGGCCGTGCACGCCTTGGCGGCGGCGATCAATGCCGCGCTCGGGGCCATCGGCACCACGGTGACCCTGATGCAGCCGACCGAACCGGCCTCTTCCGGCATCGGTGAGCTGGCCGCATCCCTGGGCGCCGGCAAGGTCTCCACGCTGGTCATTCTCGGTGGCAATCCGGCCTACAATGCGCCGGCCGACCTTGCGTTCGAGTCGGCCGCCAAGAAGGCCGCCACCATCATCCGCCTCGGCTACTACGAGGACGAGACTGCTGCGCTGGCCACCTGGCATCTGGCCGGCACCCATTTCCTCGAGTCCTGGGGCGACGCCCGCACGGCCGACGGGACCGTGGTGCCTGTCCAACCGCTGGTCGAGCCGCTCTTCGGCGGCCTGACCGAACTCGAGATCCTCGCCCGGATCCTCGGCGAGGCCAAGACCTCCCCGTACGACATCGTCCGCGAGACCCTCAAGGGCCTGGGCGTGGCCGACGACGCGGCCTGGAAGCGCTTCCTGCATGACGGGTTTCTGGACGGCAGCGCCGCAGGCGCGGTGTCCGCCACGTTCAATCCGTCGGTCGCCGCGACCGTCCTGGCGGCCCACAAGCCGGCCCAGGGCGAGTTCGAGGTGGTGCTCCACCGCGACGCCTCGGTCGACGATGGCCGTTTCGCCAACAACGGGTGGCTTCAGGAGATGCCGGACCCCATCACCAAGGTCACCTGGGACAATGTCGTGATGGTGTCCCAGAAGACCGCCAAGGCCCTGGGATTGCCCACCAAGCGGTCCGGCAAGGTGCCCGAAAACCTCAGCCCTGCCGAGGCGGCTGACGCCAAGGACGGCCAGTACGACCAACCGGTCGTCAAGATCACCGTGGGCGGCCGCAGCGTCGAGGGACCGGTCTGGGTCCAGCCCGGCCTGGCCGACGGCACGGTCGCCCTGGCCCTGGGCTACGGTCGCCGGGTCATGGGCCGCGTGGGTCGTGGCGTCGGCTTCAACGCCTACGCGCTGCTCCAGTCTGCCTCCGGCCTGATCTCCGCCGGCAAGGTCGAGAAGGTCTTCCGCAAGCACCGTCTGGCGGTGACCCAGGAGCACGGCCTCATGGAGGGCCGCCCGGTCATCCGCGAGGCGCATCTCGACCAGTTCAAGGCGCATCCGGAGTTCGCCCGGAACATGGATCTCGAGGCCCACCTGCCGCACTACGTGCCCTACAAGAAGGGCACCGACGGCCGCAACCCCGAGAAGCGTCCGCAGAACATCTACGAGCATCCCTACGACCAGAATCCCGAGACGGCCTCGAAGATCCACCAGTGGGGCATGGTCATCGACCTGCAGACCTGCGTCGGCTGCTCGGCCTGCGTGATCGCCTGCCAGAGCGAGAACAACATCCCCATCGTCGGCAAGGACCAGGTGGCCCGCGGCCGCGAGATGCTTTGGATGCGCATCGACCGGTACTACAGCCACAACCCGGACGCCGACGTGAACGCCGAATTGGCGGCCGAGGATCCGCAGATGGCCGTGCAGCCGATGTTCTGCCAGCACTGCGAGGCGGCCCCTTGCGAGAGCGTCTGCCCGGTCAACGCGACCGTGCACGACGAGGAGGGCATCAACGCGATGGCCTACAACCGCTGCATCGGCACGCGGTACTGCGCCAACAACTGCCCCTACAAGGTCCGCCGGTTCAACTGGTTCGACTTCAACAAGCGCGAGACCGACTACGGTGCCGCCCAGGACCAGCATCTGGTCAACACGGGCAACCTGTACAAGGGCCCGCTGGGCGTGAACCGCAACACCGAACCGGAGTGGGAGATCATCAAGCTGGTCAAGAACCCGGATGTCACGGTGCGCATGCGCGGCGTGATGGAGAAGTGCACCCTGTGCGTGCAGCGCATCCAGCAGGGCAAGATCGCCCAGAAGGTCAAGGCCGGGAACAGCGGTGACGTGGCCGTGCCCGACGGCGCGATCAAAATCGCCTGCCAGCAGGCCTGTCCGGCCGACGCCATCGTCTTCGGCAACATGCTCGATGCCCAGAGCGAGGTCGTGAAGGCCAAGGCCAGCCCCCGCAACTACTCGGTGCTGGGCTTCTTGGACACCCGGCCGCGCGTCACCTACCTGGCCCGCATCCGCAACCCGAATCCCGCCATCCTCGCGCTCGAGAAGCGCAAGACTCCGGACAGCCAGCGCGACTACGAGCGCTTCCGTCATGAGACCCCCTTCCAAGGACATTCCCATGGTCACGATGCCTCTCATCCGTCCGCCGCTGCGGCCGGGAAAGGAGCGATCTAATGGCTAATTCCGCCAAATCCGGCGCCGTGCACGCGCCCGAGCCGCCGGCCGCGCTGGTCCGCGAACCGCTGGTGCTCAACAACCGCCCGCTCGGCTGGATCACTGACGCCATCGCCGGCGTGTGCGAGAAGCCGACGCCCGTGTGGTGGTGGCCCGCCTTCATCATCTCCTTCGGCGGCATGGTAACGATGTTCTCGCTGATCGCCTACCTGGTCTCGACCGGTGTCGGTGTCTGGGGCCTGAACCAGCCGGCCGACTGGGCGTGGGACATCACCAACTTCGTGTTCTGGATCGGCATTGGCCACGCCGGAACGCTCATCTCGGCGGTGCTCTTCCTGCTCCGTCAGAAGTGGCGCACCTCGGTCAACCGAGCCGCCGAGGCCATGACGATCTTCGCCGTGGTCTGCGCCGGCATCTTTCCGGTGTTTCACACCGGCCGCGTCTGGTTCGCCCTCCTCCCCGGCTACCTGTTCCCGGCGCCGAACGCCAACGCCATTTGGCCGCAGTTCCGATCGCCGTTGCTGTGGGACGTCTTCGCGGTCTCAACCTACGGGACGGTCTCGTTGCTCTTCTGGTACGTGGGCCTGATACCCGACCTCGCCACCCTGCGCGACCGCGCCAAGGGGTGGTTGCGCCGGGCCCTCTACGGGATCTTCTCGTTGGGTTGGACCGGTTCGAACCGCCACTGGAGCAACTACGAGAAGGCCTATCTGCTCTTGGCCGGACTCAGCACACCGCTGGTGCTCTCGGTGCACTCGATCGTGTCGTTCGACTTCGCCGTTTCGGTGGTGCCCGGCTGGCACACGACCATCTTCCCGCCCTACTTCGTGGCCGGCGCCATCTTCTCCGGTTTTGGAATGGTGCTCACCCTGCTGATCCCGCTGCGGTCGCTCTTCAAGCTCCACGACGTCATCACGCTCCGGCACGTGGAACTGATGTGCAAGGTGCTCCTGGCGACCGGTTCCATCGTCGGGTACGCCTACGGCATGGAGTTCTTCATCGCCTGGTACGGCGGCAGCCCCTACGAGCTCTACGCCTTCAAGAACCGCGCCTTCGGTCCCTACTGGTGGAGCTACTGGGCCATGATCTCGTGCAACGTGATCAGCCCGCACTTCTTCTGGTTCAAGAAGCTGCGCACCAGCGTCGTCTTCGTGTGGATCGTGTCGATCTTCGTCAACATCGGCATGTGGTTCGAGCGCTTCGTCATCATCGTGACGTCGCTGCATCGCGACTACCTGCCGTCGAGCTGGGGCTACTTCACCCCGAGCTGGGTCGACGTGATGACCTTCGTCGGCAGCTTCGGCCTCTTCATGACGCTGTTCCTTCTGTTCATCCGCTTCCTGCCGGTCATCGCCATCAGCGAAGTCAAAGGCGTGACGCCTCAGGCCGATCCGCACCATCCGCTCGGAGGCGCCAAGGGACACCACTAACCGAAAAACCCTGTCCATGAGTTCCAATCTTTCCAAGCCGTACGGTCTCCTTGCCGAGTTCCACACGGCTGCCGACATCTTCGAAGCGGCCATGCGTTGCCGCGACGCCGGGTTCACCAAATGGGATGTATACACCCCGTTTCCGATTCACGGCATGGATGAGGCCATGGGGCTTCGCAAGTCGCCGGTCGGGTGGTTCACCTTCTGCGGCGGCTTCACCGGGTTCTTCACCGGCATGACCATGATCTGGTACATGAACCAGTTCGACTATCCGCTGGTGGTTGGCGGCAAGCCGCTCTTCACACCGCTCTTCGCGTTCCCGGTCAGCTATGAGATGACCATTCTCCTGAGCGCCTTTGGGACGCTCTTCGGGATGTTCTTCCTGAACCAGCTGCCCCGGTTCCACAACCCGCTCTTCAAGAACGACCGATTCAAGAAGTCGACCGACGACCGATTCTTCATCTGCATCGAGGCGGGCGACCCGAGGTTCGGGTTGGAGAAGACCCGCGCATTCCTGACAGAGGAATGCCATGCGTCGGTCGTTGAATCCGTGGAGGATTAAATGCGTGCCTTCCTGAAATATTTCATCACCGCCTACGTGCTGGCGGTGGCCCTCGTGGTCGGGATCGCCGGCTTCCGCGGATCCAGAAGCACCAAGCCCCCGATCGAGGTCTTCCCCGACATGGACCGCCAGCCCAAGCTGCGGCCCCAGACGACGACCAAGTTCGCGGCCTGGGCGGACGGCCAGACCTCCCGCGCCCACCCGGCGGGAACCGTCTCCCGCGAGTCCGCCTGGGAGGACAACGCCTTCAACACCGGCCGCCAAGGCGGCGCCCCCGTGGAGGCCATGCCCATCGAGGTGAACTCCATGGTGCTGAAGCGCGGTCAGGAGCGCTTCTCGATCTACTGTCAACCCTGCCACGGCGTGCTCGGGGACGGCAAGGGCATCACCAGCAAGTACGGCATGGGCAATACAGCCAATCTGCACCAGGACCGCCTGATCAAGACCCAGGATGGAGACCTCTTCAACACCATCAGCAACGGCAAGAGCACGATGATGGGCTACGCTTCGGTGATCCCGGTGGCCGATCGGTGGGCCGTCGTGGCCTATGTGCGGACGCTGCAATTGAGTCGCCTGGCCTCCGAGGCCGAGGTTCCGGCCGCCATCCTGCCCACCATCAAGTAAGCCTCCATGAACTCCCCCTCACGAACGATCCGATCCTGGATGGCCCTCGCCGCGGTGGCGTCCTCGGTGGGCGCCTTGTCGGTCCTCGGCGCGGACGCCGGTCATGCGGCCTCGGCCCCCGCCGCGGACCATGCCCACGAGCACGTCTCGGCCTTCTCCCTCAAGCAGGTCGCGCACAGCTACCTCACGGCCTACATGTTTTGCCTGAGCCTGTGCGTCGGGTCCCTGTTCTTCACGTTGGCCCACCACCTCTTCGACGCCGGTTGGTCGGCCTCGATCCGCCGGGTGACCGAGACCTTGGCCAGCCTCCTCCACCCGTGGATGCTGATCCTTTCGCTGCCGATCATCGGCTTCGCCTGGACGGGCAACCTGCACGCGTGGTTCAGGATCGACCCCGCCACCGACCATGCGCTCGACGTCAAGAAGGTGCTCTTCAATCCGAAGGCCTTCACCGTGATGGTCCCGTTGCTGATCTTCCTGCTTGGTTCGATGGCCCGGAGCATCCGGGCCTGGTCGGTGGCCCAGGACAAGGATGGCGCCGCCCTCTGGACCACCAAGTCGCGCAAGCTCGCCGCTGGTGGCATCTTCTTCTTTGCCATCGGGACCACGCTGCTGTGCTTCCTGTTGATGAAGTCGTTGCAGCACCAGTTCTTCAGCACGATGTACGGCGTCTACTACTTCGCCGGCAGCGTCTGGACGACCCTGATCACCCTTTACCTGCTCACGATGTGGCTGGCCCAGCCCGGCCGCCCGCTCGAGAAGGTGTACTTCAAGCGCCAGCAGCAGGACCTCGGCGTGCTGTTCTTCGCCTTCACGGTCTTCTACGCCTACATCCACTTCTCGCAGTACTTCCTGATCTGGAATGCCGCGATCCCCGAGGAGACCTTCTGGTACGTGCTCCGCGAGGTCGGTTCTTGGAAGTGGGTCGGCATGACCATCCTCTTCGGCCACTTCTTCGTGCCGTTCCTCATCCTGCTCAACCAGGACATCAAGCGCAACTTGGCGGTGATGGTCCCCGTCGGACTCTGGTCTTGGCTCATGCACTACATCGACGTGACCTACAACGTCATGCCGGTCATCCACCCGGAGGGCCTGCACCTCACGCTGTGGGATCCGCTTTTCTGGTTTGGCATGTCCGCGCTGCTCGGACGCCTGTTCTGGTCCGAGTACCGAAAGAATCCACCCTATCCGCTCAAGGACCCGCGCCTGCTGGAGGCGATCGTCCACCACGAGGTGTCTGCTCCCGCCGCCTCGGCGGCCAGCGCGGCCCACTGAACCCACCCGGAGAATCCACGAACCATGAGTTCCACGAATTGCTGTTCCGCGACGACGAAGACAACGCTTGTCTACCTGGTGGGCGGGATCGGCTCGTTCCTCATCATCGGGGCGTTGGCCTGGCTGGTGGTTCGCCAGCCGGTGAATGCCGTCGACGCCGAGCGGGTGGCCCAGCGGGTCAAGTTCCGGGCCGAGGTCGAGGCCGCCTCCGGTCCGAAGGCCGCAGGGTACTCCCTCGACCCCGATGCGCTGGCCAAGGGCAACAAGGTCTACCATGTGCCCATCGTCCGGGCCCTTGAGATTGCAGCGCAGGAGTTCAAGGATCCCACCGCCGGTCGGGCCAAGCTGATCCAGCGTCTGGAAGACAAGTCCAAGCAGCAGTCCTTCGAGTGAGCCCATGCCGGTGATCTCCTTCATCCTGTTGGGCAGCGTGGTGCTGCTGCCCGCCGCCGCCCTCTGGGCGCTGCGCTGGGCGGCCTCCACTGGTCAGTTCCGCTGCCCGGACAAGGTGGCCCTGCTGCCGTTCGACGAGTCCGAGCCCGTGGGTGTCGCGACCGACCAGATCCTCGGAAACCGCCGCTGAGCATGATCCATCCGTCCCAAACGTCGAAGAACCCAACGCTGCGGGCCCTGCTGCCGGGCGACGCCGGTGCTGGAAGCGGCGGCGACGGCTTCCGGAAGGCGGACTTGGCGGAGATCGACGCATCGTGCCGTGTGCCGGTCCTCTTCTTCTTCCTGAGCGGCCTGGCCTGGCTCATCGCCGGCTCGCTGCTGGCGCTCGTCGCCAGCATCAAGCTCCATTCCCCGGGGTTCCTTGCCGCCTGGGAGTGGTTGGTCTTCTCCAACGTCCGCACGGCCCACCTGAACACTGTCATCTACGGCTTCGCCTCCCAGGTCTCGGTCGGCGTGAGCGTTTGGCTGATGTGCCGTCTCTGCCGCATCCCGCTGCCGGCCCCGGGCCTCGTGACCGTGGCCAACCTCTTCTACAACCTGGGCGTCACCGTGGGGGTCGGCGGCATCCTGCTCGGCGACTCCACGGCCATCGAGTGGCTGGAGATGCCGCGCTACGCCACCCCGATCCTGTTCTCCAGCTACGCGCTGATCGCGGTCTGGACCATCGTCACCTTCCGCCTCCGGGCCGAGCGCCACCTCTACGTCTCGCAGTGGTACCTCCTGGCGGCCGTCTTGTGGTTCCCCTGGCTCTACGGCACCGCCCAGGTGATGCTTCTCCTGGAGCCTGTCCGCGGGGTGGTGCAGGCGGCCGTGAACTGGTGGTTCGCCCACAACGTGCTCGGCCTCTGGTTCACCCCGATCGGGCTGGCCTCGATCTACTACTTCATCCCGAAGGTCATCGGCCGCCCGATCCACAGCTACTACCTGAGCGTGCTGGGGTTCTGGTCGCTGGCCCTCTTCTACAACTGGAACGGCATGCACCACCTGGTCGGCGGACCGCTGCCCGCCTGGATGATCACCATCAGCATCGTCGCCTCGGTCATGATGCTCATCCCGGTCATCACGGTGGCCATCAACCACCACTTCACCATGCTGGGCCACTTCGGCAAGATGCGCCACAGCCCGACCCTGAGGTTCATCGTGTTCGGCGCCGTGTCCTACACGCTGGCCAGCCTCCAGGGCATTGCCAGCGCGCTGCGCAGCGTCAGCGAAGTCACCCATTTCACCCACCACACCATCGCCCACGCCCACCTGGGCATGTACGCGTTCTTCTCCATGGTGATGTTCGGGGCGATGTACTACATCCTGCCGCGCATCACCCAGCGCGAGTGGCCCTGCAATGGGCTGATTTCGTTGCACTTCTGGGGCGTGGCGCTGGGCATCGTGCTCTATGTGGTCCCGATGAGCCTCATGGGTTTCATCCAGGGCACCAAGCTCAACGACCCCACGATCCGGTTCCTCGACGTGGTGCAGTTCACCCTGCCTTGGCTCCAGTTGCGCACCCTCGCCGGGTTGCTGATGGTGGCCGGCCATGTGGCCTTCGTCGCGAACGTCGGCTGGTTGCTGGTCCGGATGTTCGAGCCCTACCGCAAGCCGGTCGTGCGGATCCTGACCGGGGAGGCTGAGACGCTGGCCGCCGGAAAATGACCATGAGCTACGGACCGCTACTCTTCTTGGGCATCCTCCTGACCCTGGCCTCCAGCTGGGTCGGGCTGGTCCTGATGCCGCATCGTCAGCTGGGATCCCTGGGCCAGCACACCGACCCCGATACGGCGGCGATCTTCCCCGCGGCCCGTGCGGGCGAGGCGCAGCAGGGCGCGGAGATCTACCGCTCGCTCGGCTGCGTGTACTGCCACACCCAGCAGGTGCGGCCCGAGGACTACGGATCGGATCTCGAGCGCGGCTGGGGACGCCGCCGGACCGTCAGCCGGGACTACATCCATGACCGCACCGTGATGCTCGGCACCATGCGCACCGGGCCCGACCTCACCAACATCGGCGAGCGGCAGTCCGATGCCGCCTGGCACTACCGCCACCTGTACAATCCGCAGACCACCAGCCCGGGCAGCATCATGCCCCCGCACGCCTTCCTCTTCGAGACCCGCGCCATCGGCCCGGCGGGCCGTTCCACCAACGCCCTCGTGCTCGAGGGCGCCTTCGCGCCGCCGGCCGGCCGGGAGGTCGTGCCGACCCGCAGGGCCGTCCAACTGGTGGCCTACCTGCGCAGCCTCAAGTCGTCCGGCGACCTGCCCGAGGCCCCGGTCAAGAAGGAGGAGGCGGCCCGATGAGCACCCCGAAGGAAACGCCCAACGCCTCCGCGCCGCTGGACCGGGGCGAGACGCACGACGTCACCGAGCTGCACGCCGCCGTGCTTCGCGAGAAGCCCGATCCGGTCGAGGGCTTCGAGCCGCTGAACCTCTGGGTGGTGGCCGGCATCGCCGGTCTGTTGTTCTGGGGTGGATCGTACCTCACCCAGTACAGCGGCCGGTTCGAGGCCAACGAGTTTTCCGAGTATCCGCACGGCAAGCCTGCCCCGGTGGCCGCCGTGGCGGCCGACCCGATGGCCGCGGTCAAGCGGGACGGCATGCTTGCCTACAACGCGGTCTGCGCGCTGTGTCACGGCGAGGATGGTGCTGGCAAGGCCGGTGTCGCCCCGCCGCTGGCGGCATCCGACTGGGTCAACGCCGACGGTCCCAACCGGCTTATGCGCCTCGTGCGCCACGGCCTCAAGGGTCCGGTCAAGGTCAACAAAGACGTCATCTGGAACCCGGCCAACGATCCCGGTATCGTCATGGGTTCACAATGGGATGCGATTGGTGGAACCAACGAGAAATTGGCGGCCGTGCTCACCTACATCCGTTCGTCGTGGGGGAACACTGGGGCGCCGGTCACCGCCCAGATGGTGGCCGACGGCCTGGCCCCGGTGAAGGAACGCTCGGCCGACGACAACTGGACCGAGGAGGAGCTTCTCCAGGTACCGACCAGCGGGTCAGGGGCCCCCTCGGTCGCTGCCGCCCCGACGGTCGACCAGCTCAAGGCACTCCTGAAGGCCCTGCCGGACGACCAGCGGCAGGACGTTCTCAAGGAGATGTCCAAGTGACCCCGTCGGAGGCGGACCGCATCCCGGCTCCTCCGATCGAAGGCTCCCGTGCCGTTCGGCGTCCGGCTGAACTCCCGTCCCAACCGCCGTCCCGATTCCCGTCCCTGGTTCCGGCCATCCCCGCAGGGAGGGGCACCCGTAAGCGTGCCACCGATGTCCGCGGGGTTGCGGAAACGGTCCCGGGATGGTTTGTTTTCCCCATGGATCGATGGAGGCATCTGGCCTTGCGGGCGCTGCTCGCCGTCGGTCTCGCGGGCCTGATGGCCGGCTGCGAGACCTATGGCCGCGCCGACTGGAAATCGCGCATTGGCCAATACACCTGGGATCAGGCGCTTCAGGAGCTCGGCCCGCCCGAATCCGAGGCCAGGACCTCCGACGGCACCCGGGTGGCCGATTGGTTGCTCTCCAAATCCCGCACGTACAGCACCGCCATACGGGGCCCGATGTTCTGGAGTTGGAGCGGCCAGGACTTGACCACGTCGGCCGAGTCGCACCTCATGCTCACCTTCGCTCCCGACGGCAGCCTGCGGTCGTGGAAACGCGTCTACAAATGAAACGACTCCGCAACGACGCCGCTTCGGCGGTGGACCTGGGCTGGATGGGCGCCCTCAACCGGGCCATCCGCTGGTGCCTGTTCCTTGG
>VHCX01000062.1 GCA_016871615.1 Verrucomicrobiota bacterium | reverse complement strand
CCTTTAACCTCAACAATCCAAGGTAATTCAGTCAAGAAAACCAAAACAATACAAAATGAATAATAAAGAGGTTATAAACCGCTGCGGATAACAAAATAAATCCCCGCCTTATAATTTTAAGGCAGGGATTATTGAATCAGGAAGGTGTGAATTGAAATCGAAAACAGTATTTAATCTAAAACCTGTTTATTTTTGGATAAATGTTGGTCCGGTAGACGACCGTGGCAGTTGACCGTCCTTAATGTTTACCTCATGTCCTTTAATGTCTGCGGTTGCAGTTCCCCATCCAATTATGTGCAGCAATGTAAACCCAGTTTTTTGCGATTTTACACGAGTTGAGATAAGTCCATCAGCATTAGACTTGTCAACGGCATCATAATAGGCGGAATCGATTGCGGCGTTCACGTTTGCGGGTGACCCAAAGAGCAACCGCATAGGATTCAGAACAGGTGTTTTAGTATCAACGTATAGTCCGTTTCCAACTGACCCAACCTTTTTGTTTAAACCGCCTGTAAAATGTATCCCAAGCAATTCAAATGTATTGACTTTTCCCGACCCGTCAATGGCCTGACCAACTTTCAGATGTGCATCGACATCTTCAATGATTGGTGACGCAACTCGGCCCGTGCTCATTTTATTTCTGTTGGTTGTGCAACCTGCCACGCAGAGCATGACGATTCCCAACGCTATAGTGTTTTTCATTTATTATTTTTTGGTTTGTTGACTGCGAATCACAATTGCTCTTAGACGGTATTTCTCGATTTCTGAATAGTTACCCGATGCCTTTCATGGGTGGGTGGAAGTGGGTAGATGTTTAGGTGAAGGTCTTCACGGGATATTCCAGCAGATTTCGGGCTGTCATAGGAAGACAAATCTGACCGTTACAAGAAAAAGTTTGCTGGAAAAGCGGATTTGGGGCGGAAACCGCATTTTTGCCCGTGAAATGGGCACATTTGGGTGCTGGGTGAGGCTACCAGATGCGGTAGAAATGCCCAACAGTTGCCCAACAAGTCATTGCGTTCAAACGCCTGTAACGCTGCGACAGGAAAAAGTCTCGCCAAGTGCGAAAATCCTCAATGTTTACGGCACTTCGATGAACATTGGCTAATCCTGTGCTCCTGACGCTTGACTGTAAATGGAGGAATGTTCCCTGTTGTGTTACAGGTTACAAAACCGTTGCTCTGCCGCTGAGCTAAGCCGGCCCGGTGAGCTCCGAGAGGAGCCTTGGGGAAACGCCGCGCGGGCGGCGAACCACCATATTGTGGAGCCTTGCCTGCAGGTCGGCCAAAGCCAAGTGGAAGTTAACGGAAGCTTCGAACCCGCATTGGGCGGGACGATGTGGGGCCGTGGCTGGCAGTGACAGGCCCTTTTTGGCGCCCGCCGGGGCATCAAGTCGCGATCAACGGCTGGCGGGTGAGGATCGCATGCACGGCGAAGGCCACGGCAAGGACGGCGGGCAGCAGGGTCACGAAGATCGAGAAGACCAGTCCGAGGCGGAGCCATAGGGGGCCAGGTCGCCCCGCGTCGCCGGCCACATTCTACGGCAGACCAACTCCGCCAACCAACCGCCGGTGTAACAAAGATTAGCCGCGACGGCGTAGATGAGCGCGAAGAAGAAGAGCGGCGGATCGAGCCGATGGAGAGGCGTTTCCAGAAACGCGTTCGCGATACCCATGGCCAAGATCCCCGTGGCGAGGGTGACGAGCCCGGCGATGCCGACGATGAGGTTGAAGGCGACACGGCGCACTTCCCACCAACCGATGATCCGCCAAGCACTCCGGGGTCCGACCTCGCCGAGGAACAGGGATGGCCCAAGGAGTCGATTCAAGATCGAGATCATGATCCGAAGAACGCCTCCCTTTGCCGGCCTGCAGCCTGCCGGTCGCGGCCCGGGGCAGCCCCGAGCCCGACGACAGGCTTGAATCTCCCAGCGTCGTCGGCCGGCCGGCGTTGGGCCACACACCGTCCAGGATGGATCCCGAAACGCCCCAACTGGTCACCCAAGGCCGGCCGGGACAGGCCGAAACTCGATTCCGCCCGGTTCTGCCCGGTTCCGCCCGGTTAAGCAAACTGCGAATCGGTAAGCCCCCCCTGCACCGACGCCAGGGATGCCGAGAAGGTCGCCAGCGGGTGGCCCCGCCGATCAGGCCTTATTTCTTCGTGGCGATCGTGGCGGCGAGACGGTCGAAGTCGCGGTCGATCGGCTTCTGCGCCGGGGCGTCCCAGCTGTGCTTGCCGGTCATCGGCTCGAACCACTTGTAGATCTCGGAGTGGCCGTCGGCGAAGGTGAGGTTGGCCCCGCGGCTGTGACGGTCCGACGGGTCGTTCTGCCAGACGCGGTTGTCGACCTGGATGGCGAAGTAACCGTCCTCCAGGGTCTTGGTGCTCTCGTCGATCAGAACCAGTGCCCCGGAAGGATCGGGATCGATGATGTCCGAGGTCTTGCGGCGGAGGGGATAACGCGGGTTCACCCACTCGACATTGCTGTTCATCTGCCCCGACATGGAGTAGCTGCGAACGCGGCGGAACTTCCGGCCCTGATACTTGTAGTCGTCGGCCGGGCAGACGTAGATGGCCTCGGACGAGTTGTAGGGATAGAGCTTGCCCGTGATGATGTTGTTGCGGTTGGTGTGTCCCGGGGGCGAATTGACGTCGCCCAAGATCCACGCATCCGGAGTGCCCAGGAAGTTGGGCACCAACCGCTCCTGGTGGTCGCCTGAGTAAAGGATCCACGCCAGGCAAAGCTGCTTGGTGTTCGAGAGGCACGAGATCGACAGCGCCTTGGATTTGGCCTTGGAAAGCGCCGGCAACAACATCCCCGCGAGGATCGCGATGATGGCGACGACGACCAGCAATTCGATGAGGGTGAATCCCCTCCGCTTGGCACCGATGCGTTGTTGAATCTTCATAAGCTCTCGAGTCCGCAAACTTCCAACAGGCTTGACGCTCCGGGACTGTGGCCGGGCCCGGCTCGGGCCCCAAATGGAACGGGTCGACCCGGTGCGGCGCTGTGGTTGGGAAGTTGGGTGCCCCCAAACGCCGTCCAAGTCAAGCTTCCCCGTGCGTGGCGAGATCGGTTCGGGCGGCAAGTCACCGATCCACGGGGCGGCAAACGTCCCATGGCACCGCGCGATTGCAGGATTGCCTCGGGACGCCCCGCCCAATCAGCGTTCGGGATCTCCCCTCGATGCCCATGCGAACGCACCCCCCGACCCGGATGACCGCCGAGGAGGCCGCCGCCAGGGTCCGCCCAGGTCATTGGGTGGACTACGGCTTCGGCATGGGACAGCCCGACGCCTTCGATCGGGCCCTGGCCGGCCGCGATGACCTGACGGGGCCGGTGTACCTGCGGGCGGCTTTGTCGATGCGGCCGCGGGCGGTGCTGTCGGCCGCGGATGCCGGGCGTCGGTTCGTCTGGATGAATTGGCATTTCTCGGGCATCGACCGGCGGGCCCACGATGCCGGCGAGGCGCATTACATCCCGCTGAACTTCGGGGAGGCTCCCGGTCTGTACCGGCGATTCATCGACCCGGTGGACATCGCCGTGGTGAAGTGCTGCGGACGCGATGCCGCGGGATTCTTCAATTTCAGCGGTGCCTGCACCTACCACGAGGCCCTGCTGGAACGGGCCCGCTGCGTGATCGTGGAGGTGGACCCGCGCATGCCCCGCGTCCGGGGCCCACGGAACGGGATCCACGAGTCCCGGGTGGACGTCGTCATCGAGACCGACGGGCTGGGCGCCCCGGAACTGGGCCAGGGAACGCCCAGCGACACTGACCTGCGGATCGCCCGGCAGGTGGCTGAACACGTCGAGGACGGAGCCTGCCTGCAAGTCGGCATCGGCGGTCTGCCCAATGCGGTGTGCAACGCGATCCTGGAGGCCGGCGTGAAGGATCTCGGCATCCACACCGAGATGCTGGTCGACGGGTTGATGCGCCTGCATCAGGCCGGCCGGGTGACCGGCGCGCGGAAGGCCAACGGCATCGGCAAGACGGTGTTCACCTTCGCCGGCGGATCGACGGCGCTGAACGCCTTCATCCATGACCATTGCGAACTCGAGTCGTGGCCGGTCGACGAGACCAACCTGCCCGACCGGATCCAGGCCAACCCCGGGGTGGTCTCGGTCAACAGCACCGCGCACATGGACTTGCAAGGCCAGGCGGCCTCGGAAAGCGCAGGCCACCGGCATCTGACCGGCACGGGCGGGCAATTGCAGTTTGTGCGCGGGGCCTACGCCTCGGCGGGTGGCAAATCGTTCCTCTGCCTGCCGTCCACCCGCACCCGGCGCGATGGAACGGTCGAGAGCCGGATCGTGGCCGCGTTGGAACCCGGAACCATCGTCACCACGCCCCGGACCGACGTGATGTTCGTGGCGACGGAGTGGGGCGTGGTGAACCTCAAGGGTCGTTCGGTGCCGGAGCGAGTCCGGGCGCTGATCTCGGTGGCGCATCCCGACTTCCGCGAGGCGCTCTCGCGGCAGGCTCGGGAGACGCGCCTGGTCCCCGCGGGATTCCTGTGAGGGCGGTCCGGCGGGTCCAAGGACACCCGGCCGGACGCCCGGCCGCACTCCCGAAATCGAACCTTCTCAAGGGCGGCCTCCCAGGCATTCTGCCGACATGAATCCCCTCAAGCTCGCCATGACCATGCTGGGTCTGGCCGCCTGCGTCGCCGATGCCGAGAACTGGCCGCAGTTCCGCGGGCCCGATGGCCAGGGCCATTCCAAGGAGACCTCCGTGCCGACGACCTGGTCGGCCACCGAGCACCTCGCCTGGAAGACCGAGATCCCGGGCGAGGCTTGGTCGTCGCCCATCGTGTTCGGCAACCGGGTCTACGTGACCACGACCACCGACAATGGCGAGTCGTGCCGGATCCTGGGGCTGGACCGCAAGACGGGCCGCATCGTCTGGAACACCGAGGTGTTCCGCCAGGTGCCCCGGCGCAAGGAGACCCGCAATTCATACGCCACGCCCACCCCGGCCACCGACGGCAAGCGGGTCTACGCCTGCTTCGGGGACGGCAGCTTCGCGGCGGTGGACGTCGACGGAAAGCCCGTGTGGATCAACCGGGACCAACCCTTCTACAGCCAGCATGGGCTGGGCACCGCCCTGCTCCTCCAGGACGGACTGCTCATCATGTCGCGGGACGCCAGCAGCGAGGGCCCCGACAAGAAGGTCGGCTGGCAGATCCCGTGGGAGAAGTCGTATGTGGTCGCCCTCGACAGCAAGACCGGCAAGGAACGTTGGCGGACCGGACGCGGGCGCTCACGCATCTCGCATGGCACCCCGGTGCTGTGGATCGATCCGAAGGGCCGCCGCCAACTGGTGACCGAGGCGGGCGACGTGCTGCAGGGCTTCGACCTCAAGGCGGGCACCCTGCTGTGGACCAGCGACGTGCCCGGCGAGGGCAAGGTGCCTTCGGTGGTGATCGGCGACGGCTTGGCCTTCTGCTCGGGCGGTTGGGGCGGCAAGGAAGGCATCAAGGCCTTCCGGTTGGGCGGCGAGGGCGCGCTCAAGCAGTCCAACCTGGTCTGGGAACAGAAGCGCGGCGAGCCGAAGGTGCCCTCGCTGATCCACCTCGACGGCCATGTGTACGGCATGACCGACACCGGGGTGGCCACCTGCTACGAGGCTGCCACCGGGACCATCGTCTGGCAGGAGCGGGTCGGCGGCAATTTCTCGGCCTCGCCCGTCTCGGCCGGCGGCCGGATCTACTTCGTGGGCGACA
Organism: Verrucomicrobiota bacterium; assembly: GCA_016871615.1. Classification (GTDB taxonomy): domain Bacteria; phylum Verrucomicrobiota; class Verrucomicrobiia; order Limisphaerales; family UBA9464; genus SXXZ01. The sequence continues at coordinate 14,438 of VHCX01000062.1, read as the reverse complement.
ACGGACAGACGACCGTGCTGGACGCCTCGAAGACCTTCCGCGTGGTGGCCCGGAATGCCCTGGTCGAGGGCGAGGAGGTCCAAGCCTCACCGGCGATCTCACAGGGACTCTTTGTGTTGCGAACGCGGCGGAACCTGTGGGCGTTCAAGAAGTGAGGGATCGGGCGTCCGAGGAAGGCTCGCACGAGGAACTTGGTGACGGCGGGAAGACAGGTTGACGTTCGGCGGTTTGTGCCGAAGGTCATGTTGGGTGCCCACTGCCACCCAACCGCAATGTCACTCTCCGCAACGGCAAGGCCCCGATTGGAGTCGCAGGAACTCCAGACCGCCGGCAGGCCGGTGATGCACCAAACCTGGAACGAACTGTTCTTCCTGCACTGGACGGAGCGGGCGGACACCTTGAGATCCCGGCTCCCGCCTGGCCTGACGCTCGACGAGCATCAGGGGCGATCCTACATGGGCCTCGTGGGGTTCCGGATGGATGCGGTGCGACCCCGGGGCCTGCCGGCGGTGCCTTGGCTGTCGTTCTTCCTCGAATTGAACGTGCGACTGTACGTGCGGGACGAACACGGCCGCCCCGGCGTGTTCTTCTTGTCGCTGGATTGCGACCGGTCCATCGCGGTGTGGATCGCCCGGGCCTTCTTCAGCCTGCCCTACGAGCATGCCGAGATGCGGTCTGGAACGAGGGACAGCGAACGGACCCTCGGGTGCCGCCGGCGTGGCCTCGGGACAGACGTCGCGGAATACACCTGGCGCCCCGCCTCGGCGCCACAGGTTTCCGCACCTGGCTCCATCGAATTCCACCTGCTGGAACGCTACCGCTTCTTCACCCCGCGCCATGGCAGGCTCATGGAGGGTGTCGTGGAGCATGCCCCCTATGAAGCCTCCCCGGCCCTGGTCTCCCGCTGGAGCGCCCTGCCCCTTGGGTGGAATGGGCTCCCGATCCCGGACCGCCCCCCGGACTTGGCCCATTGCTGCCGAGGGGTCTCGGTCAGGGCCTACCCGCTGCGTCGGCTTGCGGCATCGGGCCCGCCGACTGGGCCAGCGTGATTCCGACACGGTCGAGGGTGCCCGAAAACCTTGGACGACCACCGGGTGTGTCGGGCAATTCTTCACCCGCATGCTCCTGAGTCTGTCCACCTTTCCCGCCGAAGAACGGGCCCGTCGAATGGTTCTCGGCCGCCTGGCCGCCGTGATGTTCCTGATCCTTGCCGGAGTCGCCCGGGCCGAATCCCCGCAGGCCTCGCCGGCGATCCCGCTCGGAGGCCTCGAGGCGGCGCTGAACCAGACGATCTTGGGCAAACTCGGCCCCGACGTGTTTCCGCTCCTCGGGTCCGATTTGCCCATCCAGAAGGTCTGGCAGGATGGACCATACCTGTGGGTGATCCAGCGCGAGCCGTTGCCGGGTCAGCATCTCGTCCACCAGGAGGTGATCCAAGTGATGGACGTGTCGAAGTGGGGCGCCCCGCGCCGTGTCCAGACGCTCCGGCCCTTGGGTGATGCGGGCCAGTCGGTGGTCTGGCCGACCGAGGGGATCCACGGCATGCAACTCGGCACGGTCTTCCTGCGCGAGGGTTGGCTCTATGCGCAAGACCAGTCGTCGTTCGCACCGGCGGCCTCGTATTACACCTACCGGTGGCAAACCAACGGGACCTTCACATTCTCCGGGATGCGTACCCTGGAGAGTCCCGACACCTCGGCGGCCCCGCTGCAGACGGTCACCACACGGATGTACCCGCACGGCGGGGAACTCTTCGTCCAAGGCAAGGTCTATTCGACCTCCTCGCTGTACAACCTCGGGCTGCCGCTCTCCGACGGTTACCTGTTCTCGCGCTACTCCATCGGCCAGGGATCGCTCCCGTTGGGTTTCCCCAAGGGCCCGGGTGCCCAGGGCGTCGGATTCTCCTCGCTTGTGGGGCAGGCCGGACTCCCGGAGAACCAGGCGCTCGGGACCACGCCGGCGCGGAAAATCCATGACTCGATGATGTTCTTCCGGAACGCCCCGGAGTGGCCGATGTTCGACCAATCGGGCTCGGCCCGGCTTTCCGGCGGAGAGGATGGCCAACCACGATCGATCACCTACGAATGGATTGAGCTGACGCGTCCCCTGCATGTGTCGCCCCTGAGCGTGCAACTCACCGGGTTCCTGCCCGAGGCGAGCCTGCACCTGCCGATGAGCCGGATCGTGGCCGGCATGGTCCCGCGGAACGAGCGCCTGTCGCAGACGCTCGACCTCAAAGGGCTTCTGCTCGATGCGATCCCCGGACGCCACCAGGCCCTGATCGACTTCCTGAGGCTGGATCCCGGTTTCGACGAGAACCTCGACGTTTACCTGCGGCGGTTCGACCTCGACCGTCAGATCACGGTGCGCGAGGCGCTGCGGGCGATCTCGTTGCGGCAATTGGAGACACGCCTGGAAGGGGTGGTCGAGGGCTACTTCAATCGGGTCTTCGCGGAGTTGTCGTTGAACAAGGTGGTGCAGGGATCGCTGGCCATCGACGATTTCGGTCAGCGGATGGTCATCCTGCGCAATCGCCTGAAGGACTACTTCGATGCGCTCAGGATCGATGCCTTCGTGGTGGATCATGTGTTCAAGGCGCTGGTGCCCGACCTGCCTTTCATCGATGACACGGTGCATCAGTTTGTCGATCGATTCAGCCGCAGCAGCTTCGGACTGTTCGTGAACGGGGTGATCCGCTTCATCAACCTGAACCCGGCGACCTGGACGGTGGAGGTCACGATCGGGTGCGATTTTCCGGATGACCTGCCTTCGTTGGCCCGCTCCCTCCTGAAGTCATGGGGAGACGGCATCCGCATCGAGTGGGACAACCGCATCTACTACGAGGGTCTCAAGGTCGCCGCGCACTACGCCGGCTTCGAGGGATTCCCGCGCTTCGAGATCGCGGCCCGGGAACGGTTCCAGGCGCACCTGCTGGAGGTGCAGTCCCAACTGTTCGGGGCGATCGACCCGGTGGTGGCCAAGGTGGAGGGCTGGAGCGGTCTGCGGAAGTCTTTCGCGGTGGGGATCTACAACAAGAAGCTGCTGGCGCTGGTGGCAGACCTCGTGGCCGACGGGGTCGGAGCCGTCTTGAGTGCCCGGACCCGCGACGTCGACATCCTCGACCGGACCGTGGTGGAAGTGATTGGCCGGTTCAACCTGCAGGGTGAAGGCGAGCGCCTGCGCTTCGAACAGATCCTGAGTGTGACCGACCTAGGTTCATTCCTCACCACGCCTCTGGACTCCCTCTTCGAGGGTCTCGAGCTCGATCTGGGCCGACTGGGATTTCAGTCGGTGATCGAAGGCCTGGTCATCGAGCAGTTCCGGAAGACCTTCCCGGAGTTGAACCTGGACCTGAGCCTGCAGGACCACCTGTTGGACTACCTGTTGAGGGCTTTGGACTTCTCGCGCATCACGCAGGCGCTGGTCCACGAGGTATTCGGGGAACATTTCGACGAGCGGCTCGGCGGCGGCACCCAGACAGTCTCCCGGTTCATGTCTCGGTTCATGGAATCGCTGTCGCCCTACCGGCCAGGCGACGACTGCTGGATGAACCTCATCCGGGAAGCGCGGTGGTTGGGGACGATTCTGGGAATTTTGCCAGACCCCACGGGTGTCAGCCAGGCCGTCGCCTTCAATCTCATGGCCATTCAGCAGGCCACCCAGACGGCGGTGCAGGAATCGGTGAACGCCACGATCCGTGAGGCCGTGGGCCAGTACGTCGGGGGCGTGGTGAGCGATGTCCTTTCGAGTGCGGGCTCGGTCAACACCAGCTTCTCGGCGGAGTCGAGGCGTTCGGTGGCCAAGGTCACTCATTCGCTCGAGGCGGAACTGGCCGCGTATCGGGGCCGGCCGATCCAGCACCTCGGCAGCCACGGTCAAGGTGACCGGATCGTCAGCTTGCTGCAGGTGCTCGGAGGCGAGACGCCCGAGCTGCTGGAGCTGTCCTATGACCGGGTGACGGCGTGGCATGCGGTCCGTTCCCTGGGGCCGCTGCCGTCGGGAGGTCCGCAGCCGATGGCCTCGACGGACGGCTCCAGCCCCCGGTTGAGCCAGGGGTTCCTCGGCCTGGGCTCCCCCGGAGGACTCTCAGGACGTCCAACCGGAGCCTTCGTTCTCGATGCGGTCTCGGGTCGGACGGTCTTCTTCCCCAAGGCCGATGCGAACGCCGAGCGCCTGCTGGTGTCGACCGACCGCGAACGGGCGGTCCTGTGGAGCGCGCGACGATTGCAGGTCGGGCTGCTGCCGCTGTGGACGGACCTCGAGCGGGAACGGCTGCCCCTGGGTCTGGCACCGCAACTCGGGCTTCCTCCCGCCGAGCTGTCCTTCGTCCCCGGCGAGCGCCTGGACCCGGGCGTGCGAGTCCGCGGCGTGCGTCCCATGACCTTCTTGTGGAAGAACGCCACGGGACGCGTCGTGGCCAGCGGCACCAACGGCTTCGCGCTCACGCCTGACGAGGCCTGGGCGGAGGGTGTCTACCGCCTGGTGGCGACCAACGCCCACGGCGCGGCCGAGTCGGCCCCGCTGCGCCTGACCCGGCGCGCCCCCGCGTTGGCTGAACTGACGTTGGTGGCCGACGGTTCCTGGATCCGAGGGAGGGTGGGGGAATCGTTGGAGCTGCCCGTCACGGGCCAACTTGGCGACACGCCACTGCGTTACTCGCTGCTGCGGGGTTCCCAGACGGTCCTGGCGACGACCAACCGGACCCTGCGGATCGGTCCTCTGGCCCCAAGCGACTCCGGTCGGTATTCGGTCCGGGCCGATGGCCCGCGGGGTGGGCGGGTGCTGGGGACCTTCCATTTGACCGTGGTCGGTCGATTCGAACCGCCGGCGAATTTCCGTCCCACCTTCGCCACCACCAACGAACTGGCCCAACTGTCGCGGTTGTTCGATCGGGTCGAGGCGACCGATCCACGCACCGCGGTCACCCGATCCTACACCATGTCGCGGGAGAACCTGCCGCCCTACAACCGGGTGGACCCGTCCCGATACCGGGGATTCCTCGGCGATCGCGGCTACGCGTTCATCGACCGGATCCCGCCCGGAGGGGATCGCCCCTTGTCAGGGCGCATGCTCGGCAACCACCTGGTGAAGATGGCCATCCAGTCGGAGTCGACCAACCGCTGGGTGCTCCGCCGTGGGGCGACTCTCGGGAACCTCGCACCCGTCAACACCGGGCAGGGCTCCATCGAGCTCATCCTGCCGGCCGATGCCGACCAGGAGTTCTACCGGATCGATCCCCTGCCCTGACGCGAGGGATTCGGGGCCGATGCGGGGAGCTCTCCTCGCATCGGCCCGGAGATCACGGACGCATTCAAGCCCTGCCCAACCAGCGGGCCGCGTTGGCGACGACGCGCAAGGCGTAGGGGTTGAAGAAGACCGGGTAGGTCTCGTGGCCGGGGCGGAAATAGACGATGCGGCCCCGCCCCAGACTCCACACGGAGCCGCTGCGGAACCATTCGCCGGCGGCCCAATGCTCTTCGAGGACCACCTCGTCGGGCACCGGCACGTGGAAGGGCTCGTCGTACATCTCGGTCTGCTCGATGGCGAAGGATTCGGGCAATCCTTGGGCGATCGGATGGCGCGGCAGGCGGATGCGGACCTCGCTGGGCTTGCCGTCGCCCCGATAGGCCGGGAAACAGCAATTGGCCCGCAACAGGCGCACCTCGACCAGTCCCTGGGGCGGGCGTCGGTATTGGACGTCGGGTGACAGGCGCTCCTTGGCGCTCGGGGCCATCCACGGCCGCGGCAGCAGATCGCTCTCGACCACCACCGCCCGGGCGCGCTCCGCCTCGGGCAAGGCGGCCAACGCCCGGTCGCGGGCGACCGCGTTCATCGACTCGACGAAGGGGCGGGACCAGTGCGCCGAATGCAGCGCCAGCAGCGAGAGCTTTCCGGAGCGGATCCGCTCGACGATCCGCGCGGCGGTGGCGGGCTCGATCTCGGCATGGCGCACATGCCCCCACCAGACCAGCACGTCCACCGAATCCAGCCCGCGGAGCCCCTGCTCCGGATCGTCGATGCAGACCGACTCCACGGAGAGACCGGGAACGGTGCGCAGGTGGTCGGCGATCTGGTTTCCCAGCCAATTCGGATAGGCCTTCTTCTGGGCCGGCTGCCGCTCGTCCCACACCCGCACCCGGACCCTGGACGACTCCGGAGTCTTGCAACCCGCGGCCGCCAACACGGCGGTGCCGCCCACCAACCATTCGCGTCGGGAAATCATGCCCCGATCATCCCGGAACGCGGGAGGCGGGCAATCCCGGGCACCGGGCGCAAGATGAAGGTTTGAAGTGGGCCCTTTTGTGTCAATAGTGAGGACCGACCCCATGGGAGTCCCGGGTTGATTCGGCGGGGGGGCGGTCGTCATGATAGGGGTCTTTTATGGCGAGGCGGCAATACCCGTTCCACTTGATCGAGCCCCGGTGGCAGCGGCACTGGGCTGCGGAGCAGACGTTCCGGGCCTGGAATCCGGGCGAATCCATCCCGGGATCGCACCCGTTCGGGCTGCGTCATGGGCTGGGCGGCAAGGCGGCGGGGGCTGCGGAGCTGCCGCCGAAGTTCTACATCCTCGACATGTTCCCCTACCCCTCCGGGGCGGGCCTGCACGTCGGGCATCCCGAGGGCTACACGGCAACCGACATCCTGGCGCGCTATCGCCGGGCACAGGGGTTCAACGTGCTGCACCCGATGGGTTGGGACTCGTTCGGTCTGCCGGCCGAACAGTATGCGGTGAAGACGGGCCAGCACCCGCGGATCACCACCGAGACCAACATCGCCAACTTCACCCGCCAGATCCAGTCGCTGGGCTTCAGCTACGACTGGTCGCGCGAGGTGGCCACCACCGATCCGGAGTACTTCCGCTGGACGCAGTGGATCTTCCTCAAGATCTACCATTCGTGGTTCAACCCGGCCAGCAATCAGGCCGAGCCCATCGAGACACTGCCCTTCCCGGCCGACTGCCAGACCGAGGCGCAGCGGCGCGCCCACCGCGATTCCAAGCGCCTGGCCTATGTCAGCGAGGCCCCGGTGAACTGGTGCCCCGAGCTGGGGACGGTGCTCGCCAACGAGGAGGTGATCGACGGCAAGAGCGAGGTGGGCGGCTTCCCGGTGATCCGCAAGCCCATGCGCCAGTGGATGCTGCGCATCACGGCCTATGCCGACAAACTCCTTGCCGATCTCGACACCATCGAGTGGTCCGACTCGCTCAAGGAGATGCAGCGCAACTGGATCGGTCGCAGCGAGGGCGCCGAGGTCGATTTCCAGGTGGACGGACAGCCGGAGAAGATCCGGGTCTTCACCACGCGGCCCGACACCCTGTTCGGGGCGACGTACATGGTGCTTTCTCCGGAGCACCGGCTCGTGGCCGGCCTCACCACGCCGGAGCAGGCCGCCGCGGTGAAGCAGTATCAGGCGTTCGCCGCGACCAAGTCGGACCTGGAGCGCACCGAGTTGGCCAAGGACAAGACCGGCGTCTGGACCGGAGCCTACGCCCTCAACCCGGTGACCGGCGGACGGATCCCCATCTGGATCGCCGACTACGTGCTCGCGAGCTACGGCACCGGGGCCATCATGGCCGTACCCGCGCACGACGAGCGCGACTTCGAGTTCGCCCAGAAATTCGCCCTGCCGGTGGTTCAGGTGGTGCAACCGCCCGACGCGACGACCGAATGGCAGGGCTTCTGCGACGAGGGCACGGCCGTCAACTCCAGCAACGCCGATATCTCGCTCGACGGGCTGCCCACCGCGGAGGCCAAGCGGCGCATCACCGCATGGCTGGAGTCGAAGGGCCTCGGCCAGAAGACGGTCAACTTCAAGCTGCGGGACTGGCTCTTCAGCCGGCAGCGCTACTGGGGCGAACCGTTCCCGATCCTTTGGCGCAAGGACGCCGAGGGGAACCTGTACCACGAGGCGCTGCCCGAGACGGCCCTGCCGCTCTGGCCGCCCACCCTCGAGGACTACAAGCCCACGACCGACGGCCAACCGCCGCTGGCCCGCGCGCAGGAGTGGCTGAACCTGCCCGACGGGGCCGTGCGCGAGACGAACACCATGCCCCAGTGGGCGGGCTCCTGTTGGTATTACCTGCGCTACCTCGACGCGAAGAACGCCCAGGGCTTCGTGGGCCGCGAGGTCGAGGACTACTGGATGAAATCCGGCGGCAAGACGCCCGGCGTGGACCTGTATGTCGGCGGCACCGAGCACGCCGTGCTGCACCTGCTCTACGCGCGCTTCTGGCACAAGATCCTCTTCGATCTCGGTCAGGTCTCGACGGCGGAACCCTTCTTCAAGCTGGTCAACCAGGGGCTGATCCTGGGCGAAGACGGCCAGAAGATGTCCAAGTCGCGCGGCAACGTGGTGAACCCCGACGACGTGCTGGCCGAGTACGGGGCCGACGCGTTCCGGCTCTACGAGATGTTCATGGGTCCCTTGCAGGACACCAAGCCGTGGAACACCCAGGGCGTCGAGGGCGTGTACCGCTTCCTCGGGCGCGTGTGGCGACTCTTCGTCGACGAGAAGGCCGAGACGGACCACGAGCAGGCCTCCACGGTCTCGGGCTCGAACGCCTCCGCCGAGGAATCGGCCCGGCTGCTCGAGCTGATCCGCCTCTCCCCGCTGGTCCGTGACGAGGCCGCGACCCCGGTCCAGCTCAAGCTGCTGCACGAGTGCATCCGCAAGGTGACGCAAGACCTCGAGCACCTGCAGTTCAACACGGCCATCTCGGCCATGATGGTGTTCATCAACGGGGCGATGACCTGGGAGAACCGGCCGTCCTCGGTGCTCAAGGGATTCCTGCAACTGCTGGCCCCGTTCGCCCCGCACCTGGCCGAGGAACTTTGGGATCGGTTGCATCGGCACGTGGGGGCCACAGCACCCTCCCTGACCTACGCGCCCTGGCCCGCCTTCGACCCGGCCCTGCTGGTCGAGACCGAGATGGAGCTGCCGGTGCAGGTCAACGGCAAGCTGCGCGACGTGATCCGCATGCCGGTGGGTGCCAGCTCGGCCGAGATCGAGGCCGCGGCCCTGAAGGCCGAGAAGGCTCAACCCTTCCTCGACGGCAAGACGGTGAAGAAGGTCATCGTGGTGCCGCGCAAGATGGTCAACGTGGTGGTGGCCTGACCCACCCAAGCATGCTCCCCCCGATCCCGGCATGAGATCGCTCACCAAGCACCTGACCCCCGATGAGTTGCGGATCCTCTGGATCCTGACGGCGCTGGTGGTGCTCGGCGTGGCCGGGCGCGTCTGGATCGCCAGCCATCCCGCGGACGACGCCCGGGGGGCCAACCCGGCCGCTCCCGTGCCGACCCGGATTCCCTGAATGGAACTGCCGCCGCCCAAGGATCCGTTCGCCGAACTGGTGGTCGCCGACCCGCGCTACCCGAGGGATGCCTACCTCTTCCTCCGGGACGGGCTCGAGTACACCCAGCGGCTGCTCAAGCGCGAGATCGGCACGAAGGCCCGCCACATCAGCGGTCAGGAACTGCTGGAGGGCCTGCGGGAGTACGCTCTCAAGGAATACGGGCCGATGGCGCTCACCCTGCTGGCCGAATGGGGGGTTCGCCGGACGGAGGATTTCGGCGATCTGGTCTTCAACATGGTCGAGCATGGCATCCTCTCGAAGACCGACCGCGACTCCCGAGACGACTTTCGCAACGGCTACGATTTCGACCAGGCCTTCCGCTCGCCCTTCCTCCCCACGCGGCGGCCGGATTGACTCCGGGCCGATACTCCGAGGTCCGTCCGGCACGGATCTGGCTCCCGCGTCCTGGGGCCGACCTGACCTCCCGCCCGGCCCCACCCCAGCCCCCCTTGAACCCTCCCACACCCCGTCCCGCCCCGACCGACATCGCGTGCATGCTCCTCGTGGGGGCGATGTGGGGCCTGCATGGCCCGGTGCTCAAGCTCGCCTACCGTACCGGCTTGAACTTCGCCCTGGTCTCGGTGGGCGAATACGCCCTCGCCACGCTGGCCTTCGGCCTGGCGTGGCGGGCCCGGGGCGGCCGATGGCCCCGCGAGGACCGGGGCTTCTGGCTCCGCATGCTGCTTGGGGGCCTGGTCGGCAGCGGGGTGGTGCTCTTCCTCTTCTGGTCCTACCAGCTCGGCCCGGTGCCGATCGCGGCCACGCTGCTCTTCCTGTACGTGCCGTTCACCTCGATCCTCTCGGCCGTGGTCCACCGGCGCCGCCCCCCGGCCCGGGAGATCGCCTCGGTGGGCCTGGTCACGGCCGGAGCGGTGCTGGCCACCGATTTCCTGGGCGCCGCCGGACCGGACAGCCTGCGAGGCGCCCCGCAGGCGGTCCTCTCGGCCCTGTGCTTCGCCGGGTTCTTCCTCATCTCGGCGGGCCTGGGCCAGCGGTCCACGCCGGTGTTCCGTTCGTTCTTCTTCTCGGGCGTCTCCGGGCTGATCCTGCTTGGGGTGTCCCTCGCCGCGGGATGGTCGCTGGCCATTCCGTCCATGGGCGTTCCGAAGACCCTGCTCTGGCTGGCGGTCCTCGGGGCGGTGGGCCAGGTGGTGCCGGTGTTCCTGATGGTCCGGTCGGGGCCGCGCCTGGCCGGGGGCCTCGGCAGCATCCTCACCTCGCTGGAGTTGCCCGTCGCCGTCGGGCTCTCTGCCCTGCTGCTCGGGGACCCGCTCCGGACGTCGCAGTTGGGCGGCATCGCGCTCGTGCTCGCAGGCATTGCCCTGCCCCATCTGCGGTCAGGCCCGCTTCCTGCTCCCGGGCCGGCGGAATGAGCGAGTCGATTCCCCTGTTGGATTTCTCCGCGTTCTTCGGTGACCTCCAGGACCGCGAGCGGGTCGGGGCCGAGGTCTTCCGGGCGGCGCGGGACACCGGGTTCATGTACCTGCGGGGCCACGGGATACCGGGAACCTCGGTGGACGCCGCCTTCGGTCTGGCCCGGGAGTTCTTCGGCCTGCCCTCGGCCTCCAAGCTGCGGCACCTGCGGACCTCGGGCAATTTCGGCTACCAGTCCGTGGCCCAGGAGGCCCTGGACCCGTCGAAACCTCCCGACCTGAAGGAGGACTTCACCCTGCGCAATGCCCCCAGGGTCGCGGCCACCGATCCGCGCTGGCCCTCCGACCCCTTCCGTGCCGAGGCCACCGCGTTCTACGGGGATTGCCGGAACCTCGCCGCCCAGGTGATGCGCGCCTTCGCCCTGGCGCTCGAGCTCCCGGAGGCGTTCTTCGACGACAAGCACACGGGCAAGACCCAGACGCTGCGATTCCTGCACTACCCGCCCAGCCGGAACATCCGGCCCGGGCAACTGGGTGCCGGGGCCCACACCGACTACGGTACGCTGACGATCCTCTTCCAGGACGACGCCGGCGGCCTCGAGGTGCAAGACACCTCCGGGCGCTGGGTGCCGGCCCCGCCGATCCCGGGGACGGTGGTCGTCAACACCGGGGACCTGCTGGCCCGCTGGTCGAACGACGCGCTCCGCTCCACCCCCCACCGGGTGCAGGTGCGCCCGGAGTCCGCCGCCTCGGGACGCCTGTCGATCGCCTTCTTCAGCGACCCCGATCCGGAGGTGCTGGTGGAGACGATCCCCTCGTGCATCTCAGGCGACCGGCCCGCCCGGCACGGCGCGATCCGGGCCGGTGAACACATCGAGGAGCGCATCCGGGTCTCCATGGAGCAGGCGGCCCGGACCGCCGGTGGCTGACCCTTCCCCGGCACAACCCCGGCGGCGGCCACGCGCGCGACCGGAACGCCGTCCCTCGCCGTTCCCCATCCTTCTCCACCCCCCAATGACCTCGCCAGCGCCGATCGACGACCTGCCCGACTACGCCAGCCTCGGCCTGCCGACCGAGCGCGACGGGTTGGAGCAGTTCGACCACCTGCAGGCCTACCGGCGCCTCGGCCCCATCTACCAGCTCGGGTTCCGGGGCGAGCGCCACGTGGTGATCGCCGGCATGGAGGCCAACGAGGCCGCCTGGCGCAACCCCGACCAATGGTCCTACCATGACGCGCTGGTGCCCTTCCGGGAGATCATGGGCCCGACGCACGTCACGCAACTGGACCGCGAACCGCACCGGCGCAAGCGGCGCAACCTGCGCAACGGGTTCGCCATGAGCGCCGTCGTCCGCCATCTGCCGGTGATCGACGAGGTGCTGCGCGAGGCGTACGCCCGCCACCTCGACCAACCGGTCCGCCTGCACGACTTCTTCATGACGGCGCTGACACAGGCCAACAGCCGCACCGTGCTGCACTGCGGGCTCGACGCCGTGGCGCTGGCGCACTTCATCGTGTTCGAGGAGGAATTCATCTCCGGCACCATCCTCGGCGAGGCCCGGCATGCCCACTACGCGCGGCCGGCGTTCGTGGCGCACCGGGAGTTCGTCTTCGGATTCCTGCGGGAGTTGGTGTCGCGGAGACTCGCCGGACAGAGGTGCCCCGACAGCTTCCAGGAAATGATCGACGACCGGCGCGAACGCGGCGAGCCGCTGGAGGTAGAGGAACTGGTGCCCGAGGCCTACCTGCTCCTGATGGCCGGCACCGGCAACACGGCCAAGATGCTCAATTGCGGCCTGCAGCACCTGCTGGCCAACCCCGGATGGCTCGGCCCGCTGGAGGAGGAGCTGGCCGGGTACCGGATCGAGCGGCTGGTGGGCGGCATGGGTGCCTTCCCCAGGCTCAGGGCCACGCTCATGGAAATGGAGCGCATGTTCCCGGCCGCCCCCGTGCTGTCACGGGTGGTGGAGGAACCCTTCGAATTCCACGGCCATCGACTGCCCCGCGGCACCCGGGTGCTCCACCTGCAGACCCTCCCCCACTTCCTCGACGAGGTGTACGCCGACCCGTACCGCTTCGACCCGTCGCGCTGGATGGACCGGGAATACCCCAAGAAGGCCCACGGCACCTTCGGGGGCAGCACCCACATCTGCCTGGGCATGAACCTCGTGCGCCTGCACACGCCGGTGGCCGTCGCCAACCTGCTGCGGGACCATCGGGTGAGCCTCGGGGGCGAGCCGGAGATCCTGGTCAACCTGAACTACGGCGTGCCGCAGGCCGCCCACCTCACGGCCCGCTGGAGCCGGCGCGATCTGACCACCGGCATGGCCCCTCCTGCGCCGGTTGCCCAAAGTTAGCCATGGGGCATCCTAGGTGCCGCCACAACGTTCATGCGCATCCCCCACTACACCGCCACGGCCGAATTCACCCGGTTCATCCGTTGCCTGCCCAAGACCGAGACCCACCTGCACCTCGAGGGCTCGACCCCCATCGAACTGCTGCAGGAACTCGACCCTCAACGGTTCGGCAGCCCGCCGCCGTTCTGGTCCCCGGGCTTCCGATACTCGAGCTTCGACCAGTTCATGGCCCTCTACGAGGACTACTGCCAGAGCTTCTACCAGTCGGCCCAGCGCTACCACGACGCGGCCCGCATCGTCCTGGCGACCTGCGCCGAGCAGGGCGCCCGCTATGTCGAGACGAGCTTCCACTTGCCCGGTCTGGCCGGGGTCCGGGAGTCGGGCCCGGAGGTCGTGGCGGCGATCCTCGAGGCGGCGCCGGCCGGGCTCGAGGTGCGGGTCTTCGCCGGCATGTGCCACAACGACTACGCCGCCCACGGCCCGCTGATTGAGGCGGCGCTCGGGTGGGAACGCCTGGCGGGCATCGACCTGCACGGCCCCGAGTACTGGCGCATGGAACCGTGGACCATCGACGTCTGGCGTCGCGCCCGGGAGGCCGGGAAATTGACCAAGGCGCATGCGGGCGAGTTCATGCCCGCCCCGTTCGTCCGCTGGGTGCTCGACAACCTCGGGGTGCGGCGCATCGAGCATGGGGTGCGGTCGGTCGAGGATCCCGGGCTGGTGCGGCACCTCGCCCGCGAGCGAATCACCCTCGATGTCTGCCCGATCAGCAACGTGAAGCTGGCCGTGCAGGGCGTCGATTCCATGGCTGGTCATCCCATCCGCGCGCTCTTCGACGCCGGGGTGCCGGTGACGGTGAACTCCGACGACACCTTCTTCTTCGGCAACCGGCTCGAGGAGGAGTACTTCGCGCTGCATCAGGAACTGGGCTTCTCGAAGGAGGAGCTGGCGCGCATCGCCCTCAACGGGATCGAGATCGCCCTGCTGGACCCGGCCCGGAAACAGGCCCTGGTGGCCGAATGGCGCGACGTCGTGACGGCCGAGGGCCTCGACCTTGCGGTGGCCATGGGCTCAAACCGCCTCGTGGTCTGATTTCTCCATGACCAGCGGCACGAGCAGCATCACCGCCGCCATCGCGAGGTAGCCCACCACCCATTTCCAGCCCGGCTTGAGCACGCCGACGACGTCGGCCGGGATGAAGCCGAAGCTGTGGATGAACCCGATGGCGGCCAGGGCGGCGCCGGCCGTGAACCACAACGCCGCCTGACGGAACCGTTGGTCGATGATGCACACCGTCGCCGCCGCGAGGATGAGGCAGCTCAGGAAATAGCCCTGCTCAAGGGCGACCATGCCCT
>VHCX01000061.1 GCA_016871615.1 Verrucomicrobiota bacterium | reverse complement strand
CCCGGGAGGCCGGGGCGGTCTTCCAACTGGTGCGCCTGCCCGGCAAGGACCATGGCTGGCCCGGCATGGAGAAGGACATCGCCCAGTTCGCCCATTGGTTCGACCGGCACCTGAAACCGGCCCGGTGACGGCGGTCTTGCCCGGGGCAGGTCTTTGGGACCCACGGGCGGAATGCCGACCCAGGCCACCGGGCCCGCAACAGGCGCGGATGGCGCCCCGGCGACCACCTCCGCATTTGACTCCGGTGCGGGGGCTTCCGGAGACTGTCCCGCATGAATCCCCTCCTGCTGGCCGCAGCCCTCGTGGCCTTCGGTGTGTCCACCGCCCGGGCCATCGACAACTACCCTCTCGGTGCCGAGTCGACGAACCGCGCGCCCGGCGTGGTGAAGGGCCGGGTGGAGACCTTCGAGTTCACCGAGTCCAAGGTGTTCCCCGGCACCTCGCGCCAGGGGTGGATCTACATCCCCGCGCAGTACGACGGCAGCCGCCCCGCCGCGTTGATGGTCTTCCAGGACGGCCACGAGTACGTGCGGGAGAACGGCTCGCAGCGGGTGCCCATCGTGCTCGACAACCTCATCGCCAAGGGCGAGATGCCCGTGACCATCGCGCTCTTCCTCAACCCCGGGCATCGCGGGGCCGGCGCCCCGGCGCCCAACGGGTGGGGCGACCGCAACAACCGCTCCTTCGAATACGATTCCCTGGGCGGCGACTACGCCAAATTCCTCGTCGACGAGGTGATCCCCTTCGTCACCGCCCGGTACTCGGTCCGCCTCAGCGACGATCCCGAGATGCGGGGCATCGCCGGCATGAGCTCGGGCGGCATCTGCGCGTTCACCGTGGCCTGGGAGCGGCCCGACCAGTTCCGCAAGGTGCTCTCGCAGATCGGCAGCTTCACCAACATCCGGGGCGGCCATGCCTACCCCGCGCTCATCCGGAAGACCGAGCGCAAGCCGCTGCGGGTCTTCCTCCAGGACGGTGAGAACGACCTGAACAACCTGCACGGCGACTGGCCTCTGGCCAACCGCACCATGGCCAGCGCGCTCGGGTTCGCGGGCTACGACCACCGGTTCGTCATGGGCGACGGCGCCCACAACGGCAGGCACGGCGGCGCGATCCTGCCCGACTCCCTGCGCTGGCTCTGGCGTCCGGCCATGCGTCCGCCCACCCCCAGCACCAACAACTGGAACGGCGACGAGGCGCTCAACAAGGTGCTGGCCGGCGGAGGCACCGACGCGCCGTGGGAACTGGTGGGCCAGGGCTTCGGGTTCACCGACGGCGCCTGCGGCGATGCCGAGGGCAATTTCTACTTCTCCGACCTGCCGAAGGGCGCGATCCACCGCGTCGCCGCCGGCTCGGACAAGGCCGAGCCCTGGCTCACCAACGGCCCCAAGGTCAGCGGTCTCAAGTTCGGGCCCGATGGGCGGCTCTACGCGGCCACCCAGGGCGACGCCCCGAAGATCGTGGCCATCGACCCGAAGACCCAGGCCCTCGAGGACGTGGCCACCGGCGTGAAGCCCAACGACCTGATCGTCTCCAAGGCGGGCTGGATCTACTTCACCGACACCGGCGCGGGCCAGGTTCAGGCCGTGCCCATCGGGGCCAAGGCCCTCTCGCGGCCGCGCACCGTCGCCGGGGGGATCACCTCGCCCAATGGCATCGCCCTGTCGCCCAGGCAGGACTTCCTCTACGTCTCGGAGTACGGCGGCACCAACGTCTGGAGCTACGCCATCGCGGCCGACGGCAGCCTCACCGCCGGGGAGCGGTCCATGACCCTCGTGGTGCCCCCCGGCAAGAAGGACAGCGGCGGCGACGGCTCCACGGTGGATGCCTTGGGACGTCTGTATGTGACCTCGCACGCAGGCGTGCAGATGTTCGACTGGACGGGCCGCCTCGGCGGGGTGATCGCCAAGCCCCGCCCCGACAAGGGCGTCTACAGTTGCGTCTTCGCCGGCCTGGGCGGGGCCTACCTGTACGTGTGCGGCGGCGATGCGGTGCACCGCCGGCGGACCTTGACCCATGGGCCCTGACCCCCAGGGTGCCGGTCCTGCCCGCCCCGCCCCCCCGGGCGGACTGGCGCGAGATCCTCTGGAGGGCACGGGGCCGGTGGCTTCACCGCCCCTGACCCCGGGTACGGGAGCTGCTAGTCTGGCTGCACGACATGAACGCACCGTTCGCGGCCGCCGCGCTGTGCCTGCTGCCCCTGCTCGCCTCGGCCCAGGTCCGGATCAGCGAATTCCTGGCCTCGAACACCCGGTCGCATCCCGACATCGTCGATTTCGGCGACTATCCCGACTGGATCGAACTCGAGAACACCACCGCGGCCCCGGTGTCGCTCGCCGGTTGGTACCTGAGCGATGATCCGGCAAAACCCCTCCGCTGGGCCTTCCCGGCGTCGTCGACGATCCCGGCGCACGGGTTCCTGGTGGTCTGGGCCGATGGCCGCAACGCGTTCCCCGGGGAAATCCACCCTCGGGGCTACTGGCCGTGGCGGGACTTCACCACCGAGGCCCACCACACCGACTTCTCATTGTCGGCCCTGGGCGAATCGATCGTCCTGAGCCGTACCACCGGGCAGACCAACACCGTGCTGGTGCCCGCCGGTGCCGCCCGCTGGCGCTACCTCGACAACGGATCCGATGCCGGCACCGCGTGGCGTGCCCCCGTCTTCAACGAGGCCTCCTGGCCGGAGGGGCAGGGTCAATTCGGATACGGCGACGGCGACGAGACCACCGTGCTGGGTGCCGCCGCGGCCGGTGGCACGCACCCCATCACCACCTACTTCCGGCACGCCTTCGCCGTGGCCGACCCGGGCCGGTTTGTGGACCTCGAACTGAGGCTGCTGGCCGACGACGGAGCGATCGTCCACCTCAACGGCGTGGAAGTGGTCCGACAGAACCTTCCGGCCGGGCCGGTCGACTTCCGGACCCCGGCCTCCACCTCGGTCTCCGGGGCGGCCGAGAACGCCTTCACCGCGTACCGGATTCCCGCGAGCCACCTGACCCGGGGCACCAATGTGCTGGCCGTGGAGATCCACCAGAGCGCGGCCAACAGCTCCGACCTCGGGTTCGACCTGTCCCTCAGCGGCTCGGGCTTCACGGCGTCCACCACCGTCGACATGGCCGACTATGCCCAGCAGATCCCCGACGTGTCGCGCGGCCGCAACGCCTTGGGCCGGTGGGTGCAGTTCGCCAACCCCACGCCGGGTGCGGCCAACGCGGGTGCGGAGGTTCCCGACCTCCGCACCCCGGGCCTCGCCGCGACCATCAGCCCCGAGGGCGGCGTGTTCCAGGCCCCCGTGCAGGTGGCCCTTGCGGCCGCCTCCGGCACGATCCGCTACACCCTGGACGGGGCCGTGCCGACCCCCACCTCGCCGGCCTATGTGCAACCGTTCAACGTCACCTCCAACACCGTCGTGCGAGCGCGCGTGTTCGAGGAGGGTCGCCCCAACGGCCCCATCGCCACCCGGACCTACCTCGTGGGCGAAACCCTCGGAACGCTCCCCGTCATCTCGGTGGTCTCCGATCCGGACCTCCTCTTCGGCGACCGTCTGGGCATCTATTACAACCAGCACGAGCAACTGGTCAGCGGCGGGAGTTCCGGGCGCGGGCTGCGCGATGTGTACAAGGGCAAGGACGCTCCCGGGTCGCTCGAGTACTTCGCCCCCGGAGGCCAGGCCGGATTCCCGGTCCAGGGTGCCTTCCGAATGGGTGGCGAGAACAACTGGGTGCACGCGCAACGGGCGCTGAACTTCGCCCTCCGCGGGGCCTACGGCGACGACAACCTGGCCTACGACCTCTTTCCCGGCACCGGCATCCCCAACCACACCTCGCTGACCCTGCGGGACGGCGGCGACGCCTGGAGCATGGAGATGCTCCGCGACGGCCTCTGGTCGTTCCTCCAGCGCGGCCAGTTGCGCGTGGGCGTGTCGGACTACCGCCCGGGCGTGGTCTTCATCAACGGGGCCTACTGGGGCATCCACGACATCCGCTCGCGATGGGACGAGGCCTGGTTCTTCGAGCATCACCGGCTCGAGGCCACCGAGATGGACCACCTCGTCTACGGGCATCTGACCTCCTCGGCCATCACGCTCGGGGCCGACAAGGGCGACACCACGCACTGGCTCGAACTGCTCGGGTTCGCCCAGTCGCGGGACCTCAACGACCCGGCGGTCTGGGCCGTGGTCGAATCGCGGGTGGACATCGACAGCTTCATCGATTTCGTCGCCGCAGAGGCCTGGGGCCAGAACATCAGCTGGGCCCACAACCGGGAGTTCTGGAGGCCCCGCACCCCGAGCGGCCGGTGGCAATGGTTCCTGCCGGACATGGACCAGACGTTCCGGTCGTCGCAGTTGGGCAGCGGCATCCTCGGCGAGATGTGGTCCTCGGACCAGTTGCTCTCCCGGCTGAAGGCCTCCACCCGGTTCAGGCAGCGCATGGCCCAGCGCATGGCCGCCCATGCGGGATCGACGTTCCGGCCGGCCCGGGTGCAGGCACTCCTGGATGCCATGGCCCGCGAGGTCGAACCCGAGGTCGCCCGCCACGTGGCCCGCTGGGCAAGCCTCGGCGGCATGACTTTGGCGGGGCGCGCCTCGGCGCTGGCCGACATGAAGAAGTTCATCGACGCCCGTTCGGACGGCTTCCTGGCCGAGATCCAGGGCCGGCTGGGCCTGTCGCCGGCGGTACCCGTGACCCTGGGGGTGAGCGGCCCGAAGCACGGCCGCATCCTCGCTCATGGGGTGCCCATCGAGCCCGGCACCCACCGCCTCTTCCCGGGCATCCCCCTCTCGCTGGTGGCCGAGGCCGCACCGGGATATCGCTTCGTCGGCTGGGACGGGGCCTCGGGCGAGGCCTCCACGACCGTGACGCTGACCGCCCCCACCGCGATCACGGCCCGGTTCGCCCCCTCCGACGAACGGGTCATCGGCGGGACGCTCGCGGCAACCACCACCCTCGTCGCCGGCGCCACCTACGCGGTCGAGTCGGACCTTCTGATCCCGCCGGGCCTGGTCCTGCGGGTGCCGGCCGGCGTCACGCTGAACCTCGCCCCGGGCCGGCACGTGCGGGTGCAGGGCACCTTGACCGTGGACGGCACGCCGGAGGCGCCCGTGCGCTGGGTCGGTCGCGACGGTGCCCGCTGGGGCGGCATCAGCTTCGAGCGTCCCGACGGGCCGTGCGTGCTGAGGCACCTCGTCGTCCGGCAGGCGACGCGGGGGATCGACCCCGTCACCTTTCCCTACGCCCTCTCCGGTCTCGACGCCACGCTGCGCATCGATCACCTCGACATCGAACAATGCGATGGGCCGATCTTCTGCCGGGGTGGATCCATCGAACTGCGTGCCAGCCGCCTGCACACGGCCTACACGGGCGACTGCATCAACGTCAAACGCGGCGGTGCCCTCGTCGAGGACTGCGACTTCATCGGCAACAACGCCCCGGACACCGACGCCATCGACTACGACGGCGTGGTCGGCGGCATCGTCCGGGGCTGTCGCATCCACCGCTTCCTCGGGCCCAACTGCGACGCCATCGACATCGGCGAGGCGGCGAAGGACATCCTCATCGAGGACAACCGCATCTACTTCAACTCCGACAAGGGCGTGTCGGTGGGCCAGGGCTCGGGCGTCCTCCTGCGCAACAACCTGGTGGTGGGCTGCGCCCTGGGCGTGGGGGTCAAGGATGCGGGTTCCCTCGCGGTGGTCGACGGCAACACCTTTGTCGACTGCGGCATCGGGGTGGACGTGTACGAAAAGAACTTCGGCGTGGGCGGCGGCGCGGCCGTGGTCACCAACACGGTCTTCTCCGGGAGCAAGGTGGCCCCGGTGAAGGCCGATGCACGGTCGCGGATCACGGTGGCCTACTCGTTGTCGGACACCATGGCGCTCACGGGCCCGGGACCCGGCAACCTGCTGGGCAACCCGCTCTTCCGGGCCCCTGCCCTGCTGGACTTCGGCCTCGGGCCGAAATCGCCAGCGATCGACGCCGGCGCCCCGGACCATCCGGCCGACCCGGACGGAAGCCGCGCCGACATCGGGGCCCGACACACGTACCTCGCCACCGACTATCCCTACCCGCTGGCCAGGACCGTGGTGATCGACGAGATCCTCGCCAACTCGGAGGGCGACCAGGACTGGATCGAACTCTTCAACCGGGCCGCCACACCGGTGGACATCGGGGGGTGGTTCCTGAGCGACAGCGCCGCGGATCTGCGCAAGTACCGCATCCCGGCGGGCACCCGCCTCGACCCCGGCGAGCGCATCGTGCTGACCGAGCAGCAGCACTTCGGGGTCGCCTCGTTGGACACCGGACGGATCACCGGCTTCGCCCTCAGCGACGTCGGCGAGACCCTGTACCTGACCTCGGCCGTGGGCGACGAACTCACCGACCAGCGCTCGCAGGAATCCTTCGGCGCCTCGATGCCCGGCGAGACCTTGGGCAACCACCGCAAGGCCTCCACCGACACCTGGAACTTCGTCCCGCTCCAGGCCCCGACGCCCGGCACGGCCAACAGCGCGCCCCGGATCGGGCCGGTGGTGATCACGGAGATCTTCTACGCCTCGTCGACGGACCCCGAACTGGAGTTCGTGGAACTGCTGAACCTCTCGACCAACCCCGTGCCGTTGTACGACAGCATCCGCCGCGCGGCCTGGAGCCTCACCGATGGCATCGAGATGACCTTCCCGTCCGACCCGCCGATGATCCTCGCCCCGGCGGAGCGCGTGGTGCTCACCCGGAGCCTGTCCCAGTTCAATGCCGCCTTTAGCGTGCCGCCGGGAACGCGGGTGCTGGAGTGGACGGCGGGCCGCCTCGCCAACGAGGGCGAGTCGGTGCAACTGGGCCGGCCGGCCGGGCTCGATGATGGCGGGGTGCGGCAGTTCGCGCGGGTGGACCGGGTGACCTATGACCGCAACGCCCCCTGGCCGGTCGGCCCCGCTGGATCGGGCCAGTCGCTGCAGAAGCGCTTCGAGGGGCAGTATGGCAACGACCCCGCCGTGTGGATCGGGGCGTCCCCCACCCCGGGCACCGGACTCCAGGGCAGCCCGTTCCCCGACTGGATCGCCACGCAGGGCCTGCCCGAAGGGCAACGGGGACCCGGTGATGATCCCGACCGCGACGGCCGTCCCAACCTGCTGGAGTTCGCCCTCGGCAGCCACCCGATGATCCCCGACGCGGCCGCCCCAATCCTCCTCGACCTGTCCACCGAACCCGCCACCGTGCGACTGACCCAGCGGACCGACCGCCCCGGCGTCACCGTGCTGCTGGAGACCACCCCCGTCCTGGGACAGGCGTGGACCCCGGTGCCCACCGAGGTGGGTTTCACCTCGGGATTCCAACAACTGCGCATCGCCCGCCAACCCACCGGCAGTCCGACCCGGTTCTTCCGGTTGAGCGCCCGGTGAGGGCCCGGGACACCAGCCAGGACGACAGCCAGGCCGACGGGACCGATCCCGCGGATTGAACCGTCTCCCCACAAATCGCTGAAGCCTGCGCCGCCGGCCGCCGATGGTCCCTGCAAAGACCAGCCTCCGGCGTGCAGTTTTCCGGGTCGCTGGCACCCTCTTCTGCCATGATCGTCGATCTCTGCATGACCCGCCGGGTCGAGACCGTCTCGCCCGAGACACCGTTGGGCGAGGCGATCCGACGCATGACCCAGTGCAACATTCGCCGATTGGTGGTCGTTCGAGGGCGGGCCAGCGTTGGCATGATCGTTCGCCAGGATGTCGAACGGGCCTATCCACCGGGGCTGAATCCGTTCTCGGTGGCCGGCATCGATGACCTGCCCCCGGCGGGCACGGTGGCGGACATCATGCACAGCCCGGTGGTCACCATCGAGGCCGACCAACCCATCGAAGCGGCAGCGCGCCGCATGACCGAACACCACATCGGCGGCCTGCCCGTCGTGCAGGGCGACAAGCTCGTGGGCATCATCACCGAGTCGGACATCTTCCGTGTCTTCGCCAAGCTGCTCAGCGGCCAACCGGGATCCTCGCGCATCACGTTCGACATCACACAAAAACCCGATGCCTTGGTTGGATTCGTCCAGCTGTGCAATAGCCTCCGTATCGAGGTCACCAGCATCATCACCTTCAACGACGGCCTCCGTCGGTTGGCCGTCGCCCGAATCCAAGGCACCAACACCGACCGTTTGATCGATCGCCTTTGGGATTCAGAGCAATCCGTACTGAACGTGGTGGAGTGAACGCAACCGTGCACCACCCTCATGTCGGCTCCATGGGATCGGGGCGCCTTTGGGGCAAGTTGGCGGAAGGGGAGGGATTTGAACCCCCGGTACCCTTGCGAGTACGCCTGATTTCGAGTCAGGTGCCTTCAACCACTCAGCCACCCTTCCGCGACTCGGTTTTACTGGGCTTTTCGCTCAGTTTTGGGAACTCCGGTTTGCCACTTGTATACTGCACCGTGTGCACCGTGGATATCGGCCACCCAAAAAGGCTGCCCCTTCTGAAGAGTCGGGAGCGAACCACGCATCCAACTTCAGATGAACTCAACCTCTTTGAAGAGATTACTGTTTTGCCCGGATGGGTGGAAAGCTGAAAAGAGGCCTCGCGAACGCATCCCAAAATCCCGGCCTTGGGCCGCGTTGGTGATGAACACCTTGCGGCCAAGATGGGAACGCTGGAACCAAGCGTCGAGCCAGCCCGAAGACAGCCCCAGCTTGACTAGCAACCGTACAACCATACGCCTAGCCATATCTTGAAAACAACGCTCGTTCTTCCGGATGACCTGTTGATGGAGGCCAAGACACTGGCTGTCCGTCGGAAGACGACCCTCAAGGCCATCATTGAGGCGGCTCTTCGCCGGGAGATCCGGCCGGCCATGGAACAGGAAAACCCTGATCCGTCCCGGTTCGAAGTCGGGCCCTTCGGCATCCTCCGCATCCGCAAAGCCTTCGGCTGTCCTTCCACCACGGTGGCCCAGATCCGCGCAGTCCAGGAGGCGTTGGAAAACGAGGAGCTTGAACGGATGTCCCGTTCTCAATGCCCATGATCACCCTGTTGGACGCCCGCGTTCTCATCGCCTTGGGCGACGCCGGACACGTCCATGAGAGCGCCGCCCTGCGCTTCTTTGAACGCGAGGCGGTCACCGGTGGCGGGGCTACCTGTCCGACAACCGAAAATGCATTCCTTCGCATCCTCAGCCATCCATCGTACCCGCGATCGCTGGGAAGCCCCGTGGAAGCGCGGCGGTTGCTTTCACGCCTGATATCGGCACCAGGGCATCAGTTCTGGCCCGACGACCTGACGCTGACGGATGATCGACTCCATCACGAGTTGCCCGGGTCCAAACATCTCACGGACCATTTCCTCCTGGCGCTCGCCGTGAAACATGGGGGGCGGTTCGCCACGTTCGACACCGGCATCAACGCGGCGCTCGTTCCCGGCGGGCCATCGGCGCTTCACGTCATCCCGGCGTCCTGACGGGTTTTCAAACCGGCAGCAGACCTCGGCCTTGAAGCGTTCACGGATATTCAACCTCCTGGCACATCCTCTTTGATCCGGGAGCAGGGTGATGGGGCCAACGACCTCTCAGGACGCGATCCAGCGGGTCTCCGGCGCCATGCACCGAGGTCGATCCTTGCCGGAACTCCCCTGCGGGCGCAGGCCCCATCCCGCGACGCCTACGCCAGCAGGGGCTTGATGACCTGACCGGCGATGTCGGTGAGCCGAAAGTCACGGCCCTCGAAGCGGTGGGTCAGGCGGGTGTGCTCGATGCCCAGCAGGTGGAGCATCGTGGCGTGCAGGTCGTGCACATTCACCGGATCCTCCACGATGTTGTAGCCGAAATCATCGGTACGCCCGTACACGAGGCCGGGCTTGATGCCGCCGCCGGCCATCCACAGCGAGAAGCACCTGGGGTGGTGGTCCCGGCCGAAGCTGTTGGCGCTGATGTCGCCCTGGGAGTAGGCGGTGCGCCCGAACTCTCCACCCCAGAGCACCAGCGTGTCATCCAGCAGGCCCCGCTGCTTGAGGTCCTGGAGGAGGGCACCGCTGGCCTGGTCGGTGTTGCGGGTCTGGGCCTTGATGCCGTCGGGGAGGCCGCCATGGTGGTCCCAGTCGCGGTGGCAGAGCTGGATGAAGCGCACGCCCCGCTCGGCCAGTCGACGGGCCAACAGGCAGTTGTTGGCGAAGGACGGCTTGCCCGGCTGGGCCCCGTAGAGCTTGAGCACGGACTCGGGCTCCGAGGAGAGGTCCACCAGTTCGGGCACGCTGGTCTGCATGCGGAAGGCCAGCTCGTAGCTCTCGATGTGCGAGGCGATGTCGGGATCGCCCAGCAGGCCAAGCTGCCGACGGTTGAGCGTCTGCATGGCGTCGAGCAGTTGGCGGCGCGACTGGCCGCTCATGCCCGGCGGGTTCGACACGTAGAGCACCGGGTCGCCCTGGCTGCGGAGCTGCACGCCCTGGTAGTTGGCCGAGAGGAAGCCGTTGCCCCAGTAGCGTGCCTGAAGCGACTGGCCGCCGCTGCCGCTGACCAGCACCACGTAGGACGGCAGGTTGGCGTTCTCGCTTCCCAGCCCGTAGGCGATCCAGGCCCCCATCGTGGGCCGTCCCGGCTGCTGGTTGCCGGTGCCGAAATAGGTCACGGCCGGATCGTGGTTGATGGCATCGACATGCATCGTGCGGATGAGCGCGATGTCGTCGGCCATCGCCCCGATGCCCGGCATCAGGGAGGTGATCTCCATGCCGCTCTTGCCGTACTTCTTGAACTCGAAGGGCGAGCCGACGCACTTGAGCACGGCTTGCCCGGCCGTCATGCCGGTGATGCGCTGGCCCCGGCGCACGCTCGGGGGCAGCTCTTGGCCCGTCATCTCCTTGAGCTTGGGCTTGGGATCGAACAGATCGAGGTGCGACGGGGCCCCGGACTGGAAGAGGTAGATGACACGCTTGGCCTTCGGCGCCAGGTGCAGGGTCTTGAGGGCGCCGGGGACCGCCCGGGTGGCCGGCGTGGCCCCGCCGAGCGACGACGGCAGCAGCGAGGCCAGGGCCATGGCGCCGAGGCCCGTGGAGCTGCGGGTGAGGAAGGCGCGCCGGCTCAGGATGCGCTCGGCCTCGTCCTGAAGGTAGGAGGGGTTCACTTGGAAATGGTCTCGTTGAGGTTCAGGAGGACGTTGGCCACGGCGGTCATGGCCGCGAGCGCGGCCGGGTCGGCCGACTCGGGCGCCTTGGACTCGCCCACGGAGATGAGGGCCTTGGCGGCGTCGGGATCGGACTGGAAGCGGGCCAACTGCTGCTCGTGGGTCTGCTTGAGCACGGCCACCTCGTCGGGTTGGGGCTTGCGCCCGAGGGTGTGCCGGAAGGCGCGCACCAGACGGCGGTCGAGGTCGGCGGGCTCCTCACGCAGCACCCGCTGGGCAAGGCCGCGGGCGGCCTCGACGAAGGCCGGGTCGTTCATCAGCACGAGGGACTGGAGGGGGGTCTGGGTGCGCTGGCGGAGGAAGGTGCAGACCTCGCGGTTGGGCGCGTCGAACGTGGCGAAGGACGGGTAGTGGGCCGATCGGCGCCAGAAGACGTACATGCCCCGGCGATACAGATCCTGCCCGTGGTCCTGCACGAAGACCGAGTCGGTGCCGTCCCAGATGCCCGGGGGCTGGTAAGGCTTCACGCTGGGGCCGCCAATCCTGGGGTTCAGCAGGCCGGAGACGGCCAGCGCGTTGTCGCGGATGTACTCGGCGTCGAGGCGCAGGCGCGGGCCGCGGGTGAGCAGGCGGTTGTAGGGGTCGCGTGTCAGCTTGTCGGGCGTGGCGTTGGCCGCCTGTCGGTAGGTCGCGCTGGTGACCATGATCCGCAGCAGGTCCTTCACGCTCCACGGTTTGATCGGGCCCGATCTGGCGCCGCGACGCTGGCCGGGCATGGCGACCGTGCCGCCGTCCCGGAATCGGGTGGCCAGGTAGTCGAGCAACTCGGGATGACTGGGCCACTCACCCTGCGACCCGAAGTCGTTAGCCGTCTTCACCAGGCCGTTGCCGAAGAGCAGGGCCCAGTAGCGGTTGACGGTGACGCGGGCCGTGAGCGGATGCTGCCGGGACACCAGCCAACGGGCCAGGGTCAGGCGGTTGGTCGGTCCCTCGGGCAACGGCGGCAGGAAGGACGGGGTGCCCGGTTCGACACGCTCGCCGCGGATGCGGAAGTCGCCGCGCACCAGCACAAAGGTCTCCCGGGGCGGATCCAGCTCCTCCATGATGAGGGTCGTCGGGATCTTGGCATAGAATCCGTCCTTGGTGCGGCGGGCCTGGGCCAGGGACTTCTCGGCCCTCAGGTAGTCGACCGCGTGGTTCTCGCGGTAGAATCGGGCCAGGTCGCCGCGCTCGTCGTCGGCGCGCCGGCCTCGCGACTTGGCGACGATGGCCGCGTAGCCCTCGAAGGTCAGGGACCGCACCTCGGCCTCGGACAGGGCCCGCGAGAACAGGCGCACGTCATCCAGTTGGCCGGTGAGGAACGAGTCCCCGTTCCGGGACCCGAACCGCAGCGGTTCGGCGGCGACCGGCGACTCCTTGAGCTGGTCCTTCTCGGTCTCGAGGTCCTTGCGCACGCCGTTGACGAAGATCCGCACGCCCGATGCCTTGCCGGAACCGTCATGGCTCACGGCGACATGGAGCCACTGGTTGTGGGGCAACTGGTCCTTGGTGCGGACCTTGAGGGCATTCTCAGGCCAGGCATGGACGAGATGGGTCTGCAGGCGCCGGTCGGCCAGGAGCAGGTCGAAGCCGCGGTGTCCCGGCCCCTTCTCCATCCGGCTCAGGACCGCGCCGTCCCCCTGCAACCGCACCCAGGCGGCGACGGCGAAGGCGTTGGTGCGGTCCCAGCCCGTCCGCGAAGGCGCCTCGGCATGGGCCTTGCCGTCGAGCTTCAGGGCCCGGCCCAGGCGGCCGTCGACAAACTCGACGGCGTTGGTGCCCTTCCAGGCGACGTCGGGATCCACCACGCCGTCGAAGGTCCACCGCGCCGCCAGGCCGCTGGTCGGCGCCGGGGCCGGCGGGCGCTCACCGAGTTCGCGCTCCCATTTCTCCTGGGTCTCGCCCAGCTCGTTGGTGCGGTCCTGCAGGGTCTTCTCGGCATCCTTCACGGCGAAGTCGGCCTCGACGAACTTGGCGGCCTGCTCGGCCGTGGGCACCGGCAGGCGCGGGGGCGGGTTGTCGGTGCGGATGCGGTCGAGGCCCTTCTCGGGCACGTTGTGGAAGAAGGCGTAGAGGCGGTAGAATTCCTTGGTGCTGATCGGGTCGTACTTGTGGTCATGGCACTCGGTGCACCCCACGGTCAGGCCCAGGAAGGTGGCCCCGAGGGTGTTGACGCGGTCGACGACGTACTTGTTGAGATACTCGTCGGGATCGGCCCCGCCTTCGTCGTTGGTCATGTTGTTGCGCACGAACCCGGTGGCCACGCGCTGGCTCACGGTGGGATTGGGCAACAGGTCGCCGGCCAACTGCTCGACGGTGAACTGGTCGAAGGGCTTGTCGGCATTGAAAGCGTCGATGACCCAGTCGCGCCACAACCACATGAAGCGCACGCCGTCGAAGTGGTAGCCGCTGGTGTCGGCATACCGGGCGAGGTCCAGCCAGTTCTGGCCCACGCGCTCGCCGTAGTGGCGCGAGTCCATCAGGCGGTCGACCAGGCGCTCGTAGGCGTCGGGGCGCTTGTCGGCGAGGAAGGCGTCGACCTCCTCGACCGTGGGCGGCAGGCCGGTGAGATCGAGGGTCACCCGCCGCTGCAGGCTCGCCGGGTCGGCCTCCGGGTTGGGCTTCAGGCCCTCGGCCTCCAACCGCGCCAGCACGAAGGTGTCGAGGGCGTTGCGGGGCCACTTGCCGTCCTTGACGCGGGGAAGCTCCGGCGTGGTGGGAGCGATGAAGGACCAGTGCTGCTGCCAGCGGGCTCCCTGCCGGACCCAAGCCTGGAGAAGCTCGATCTGGGCCGGGGAGAGGGGTTTGCCATGCTCGGGCGGCGGCATGATCTCGTCCGGGTCCTTGGAGAGGATGCGCTCCACCAGCGTGCCCCCCTCGGGTTTGCCGGCCACCAGCGCGGCGCGGCCCGACTTGAGCGTGCGGAAGGCGTCCTCCTCGCGGTCGAGGCGCAGGCCCGCCTTGCGCTTGCCCTCGTCGGGCCCGTGGCAGGCAAAGCAGTGGTCCGAAAGGATGGGCCGGATCTGGCGGTTGAAGTCGACCTGGGCCGCCGGACGGGCGGTGTCGGCCGCCGCCGCGGCCCATGTCCACAGGCACAGAAGCTCAAGGAGGACGCCCGTTGCCACGGCCCTGGGGAAGCGGGCGGCATGTCGCACGATGGCCAAGCAGAGGATCACGTTTCCAATCTTGCTCCACGGCGGAAGGTCCAGCAACCCCCGAGGCGTCCCGGGCCGCGGGGGCAACCCGCGGAGACCCTTCGGCGGCTTTGGGGTTGTCGGACCCGCCTGCCGGGATCGAAGGTTCCGGCGTGGGCACCGAACCAATCGGCTTCCGTCCCCGCCCCGCACCGTCACCGGAAGCCGGGGCGGTCACCGGGCTGCGGGTCGATGGCATGGACTGCGGCAACTGCGCCCGCGCGGTCACCGAGGCGCTCCGCTCGGTGGAGGGCGTCTCGAGGGCCGCCGTGGACCTGCACGCTGGCCGGGCCCGGGTCCACTGGCTGACGGGCCGGACGGTCGATCCAGCCCGGCTGATCAGCGCGGTGGAGAAGGCCGGGTACCGGGCCCATCCGGAGGAACCCTCCGGCGACCCGTCGCCTGCCTCGCCGGGGGCCGCACCGGCCGGATCCGCGCCGGGAACCGGCACCCCCAAAACAACGGCCAATCCCTGGTCGACAGCCCTCTGGCTGGGGGGACCGGCGACGTTGTTGCTGTTGGCGGGCGATTGGCTCGCAGGATGGGGCATGCACCGGGGATTCCAGGCCGTGGCGCTGATCCTGGCCACCGTGGTCCAGGCGGGCGTGGGGTGGCGGTTCTATCGCGGGGCCTGGCGTCAGGCGCGGGTGGGCCGCTCGAACATGGACACCCTGGTGTCGCTGGGGTCGTCCACCGCCTACCTTTGGAGTCTGTGGCTGTTCTTCACCCAACCGCACGCGCACCTCTTCTTCGCCGAGTCGGTGAGCATCCTGAGTCTCATCAGCCTGGGCCACGCCCTCGAAGCGCGCATGGGTGCCAAGGCGGGCGATGCGCTGAAGGTACTCATGGACCTGGTCCCGGCGACGGCCCATCGTCTGGATGCCGAGGGGCGCGAATCCGAGGTGCCTGTGGGTGCCCTTCGACCTGGAGACCGCCTGCGCATGCGACCGGGCGACCAGGTGCCGGTGGACGCCGTGGTGCTGGAGGGGGAATCGTCGGCCGACGAATCGCTGCTGACGGGCGAGGCCATGCCGGTCCGCAAGGTCCCGGGTTCGGTGCTGCTGGCCGGTTCGACCCATGTCGAGGGCAGCCTGGTGGTGCGGGTGAGCGCCACGGGTGAACACACGGGCCTGGCGCGCATCGCGGCGGTGGTCGAGCGGGCGCAATCGAGCCGGGCCTCGGTGCAACGCCTGGCCGACCAGGTGAGTTCGGTCTTCGTGCCGGTGGTGGTCGTCATCGCCCTCCTCGCCGCGGTGGCCTGGGGATGGGCCCCGGCCACGTTGACCGCCTGGCAGACCGCCCTGGCCCCGTGGCTCTGGCACCCGCAATCCACCGGCTCCGCGATCGGCGACGCGGTCTCGGCCTTCTGCTCCGTGCTCATCGTGGCCTGTCCCTGCGCCATGGGGCTGGCCAC
This sequence comes from Verrucomicrobiota bacterium, assembly GCA_016871615.1. Taxonomy (GTDB): domain Bacteria; phylum Verrucomicrobiota; class Verrucomicrobiia; order Limisphaerales; family UBA9464; genus SXXZ01. The sequence continues at coordinate 4,790 of VHCX01000061.1, read as the reverse complement.
GCCGGTGGCCCTGATGGCCGGCATCCATGCCGCGGCGCGTCGGGGCATCCTCATCCGGGACGCGGTGGCCCTGGAGAAGACCGGTCGTCTCTCGGCGCTGGCCTTCGACAAGACGGGCACGCTCACCGCGGGGCATCCGACCCTCACGCGATGGATGGATTTGCGTCCGGAGGAGGCCCGGGGCATTCCCTTGCCGGAGTTGGCCGAGACGCTGGCCGAGCGGTCCCGGCATCCGGTGTCGCGCGCCGTCGTCACGACCGCCCAGGCTCTCCGGAACCGCGGCTCCGTTCCTGGAACGGACCCGGGGCCGAACCCCCGGTCCACCGCACCCAGGCTGGCCTCCTGGCGCGAGTGGCGCGGCCAGGGCATCGAGGCGGTCGTGGCCGGGAGCGATGCGAGCCGCCCCCTGCGATTGGGCTCGCTCGGGTGGATGCGGACGCTCGGGATGCCCCCCTCCCCGGAGGTCGAGACCGGGATCGCCCGGGCTGCGGAGGCGGGCCGCAGTGTGCTGGTGTTGGCCGAGGGCGTCGTTCCGCTGGGGATCCTCGAGGTGGGCGACGCCGTCCGCGCGGACTCGCCCGAGGTGATCCGACGCCTCGAGGCCCTGGGCCTGGAGACCTGGCTGATCTCGGGGGATGCCGAGCCCACCTGCCGGGCCGTGGCCAAGGCGGTGGGGATCCCCCGGGAACGGGTCCGGGCCGAATGCCGGCCCGAGGACAAGGTGCGGATCCTCGGGGAGATCCGATCCAGAGGTCACCGGGTGGCCTTCGTGGGCGATGGCATCAACGATTCCCCCGCCCTGGCGGCGGCGGACCTGGGCATCGCCGTCGCGCAGGCCTCCGACGTGGCCCGCGAGGCGGCCGACCTCGTCCTGCTGCGACCCGACCTCGCCGCGGTGGTCGAGGCCCTCGACCTGTCGGCGCGCACCTTGCGCACCCTCCGGCAGAACCTCTTCTGGGCCTTCTTCTACAACGCCGCCGCCGTGCCGCTGGCCGCCCTGGGGTTCCTCAGCCCGGTGGTCTGCGCCCTGGCCATGGGCCTTTCGGACCTCATCGTGATCGGCAACGCCCTGCGCCTGAGGCGGCGGGCCTGAGAGCCTGTCTGAAGACGGAGGTGCCGATGCGGTCACCGGGCCATGGCCGGTCAGACCAAGCCGATCCAACCTTCCGACCATTGGATCTGTTCCGATGCGATATCACCACCATTGAAACGGTTTGTATTTTTTGACATTGTTTGCATGGCAATGGCATCCACAACCCTGCAGGTTCGTCTGCCGGTCAAACTCAGGGACGAGGCCTCCGAGACACTGGAGGAGATGGGGTTGGATCTGCCGACAGCCATCCGTCTCTACCTCACCAAAGTGGTCAAGACCCGCCGGATCCCCTTCGAACTGGAGGCTGATCCCGTGGTCGAGGTCGTCCAAGTCGACGAGGCGCTCCAAGGGCGCATGGACCGCATCGGCGCGGCCTGGAAGAAGGTGGACAAGAAGCGGTGAGGGTCCTGATGTCAGCCCGGATCCGCAGGCGAGAATTCGGCAGGGTGATCCCGTCCGAAGACCTGCCGGTCATCGCTCGATCGGCACGGGCCGCCCTGGCGGTACCGATGGCCGCCAAGGGCCTGCCCGCCGGGACACGATTGCTCAAGGCTTATGCCACTTCGCCCCGCGGGGCCAAACGCGTGGTCTATCTCTTGGTCCTCGCCGCAGGACCCCTCTGAGTTTTCAGGCTTTCAGGCGCGCAAGGTGGCCCCGAGGGCCGACTGGAACGCGCCGACGAGGCGGTCGTGGGCGGCCTGGACCTCGTCGTCCTTGAGGGTGCGGTCGGCCGCGCGGTAGGTGAAGGAGTAGGCCAGGCTCTTGTGTCCCTCGGGCACGTGCTTGCCGCGGAAGACATCGAAGAGTTCCACCGCCTCGAGGTGACCGGGCTTGGCCTGCTTGACCGCCACGAGCACCGCCTCGTGGGTGGTCGCCTCGGGCACGATCATCGCGACATCGCGCTGGATCGACGGGAAGGCGGCCAGAGGCTTGAAGCTCCGTACCGGGTTGCTGCGGGCCAGCAGCACGTCTAGGTCGAGCTCGGCCAGCAGCACGGCGTCGCGCAGGTCGTGCCGCTTGGCCAGCGTCGGCAGCAGTTGGCCCAATTGGCCCAGGGGCAGCTTGCCCCCGAGGGTGATCGCAGCCGACTCGAGCATCAGCGGAGTGCTCTCCGGGCGGCGCGCATAGGCGACCCCGCGCAGGCCCAGGCGCTCGATGAGCTCCTCGACCAATCCCTTGAGCTCGTAAACGTCGGTCTTGGCATCGCGATCGGCCCCGGACCAGAACCTTGGATCGCGGGCACCGGTGAGCGCGATGGCCACGCGCCAGCCTTCGCGGGCCGCTCCGTTCTGCAAGGTGAACACCCGGCCGATCTCGAAGAGCTGCACATCGCCGTTGCGGCGGGTGAGGTTGTGGCTGAGGGAATCCAGCAGCCCCGGCAGCAACGACGGCCGCAGCGCGTTCATGTCGCTGCTCAGCGGATTGGCCAGGAGCACCACCTCTTCGGAGACCCGGCGCGCGGCCGTGTCGGAGATCAGCGTCTGGCCCTGGGCCTCGTCGAGCCCGAGGCCCGTGAGGATGCGGCGGACTTCGGCGAAGCGGTCGTAGGTCGCGTCGAAGGGATGCGATCCCACCGCGCCCCGCGGGGCCGTGGAGGGGATGCGGTCGACGCCGAACAGGCGGGCCACCTCTTCCACCAGGTCCACCTCGCGCTTGAGATCGACCCGCCACGAGGGCACGCGCCACACGGAGGTCGCTCCGCCGTCACGGCTCCCCTGCCCGACCTCCTCGAGGCCGAGCCCGGCCAGGAACCCCGCCTGGGTCCCGGACGGAATGTCCACGCCCAGCAGGACCTTCGCGCGATCCTGCCGCAGCGCGAGTTCCTTGGCCTGGGGCGGGTTCGGAAACACGTCGATGGCTTGGCCGGACAGGCTGCCACCGGCCAGTTCGAGCAGCAGTTGGGCGCAGCGCCGACCGGCCGATGCGGCCGCCTGGACATCGGCCCCGCGCTCGAAGCGGTAGCTCGCGTCGGTGCGCAGCGCGAGCGCCTTGGAGGTGCGGCGGATGCCCGTCGGCGTGAAGTAGGCCGACTCGATGAGCACGTCGGCGGTGTCGGCCTGGATGCCGGAGTCGAGCCCACCCATGACGCCTGCCAGGGCAATGCCGCCCGCGGCGTCGGCGATGAGCAGGTTCTCCGGGTTGAGCGTGTGCCCGCGCCCATCGAGGGTGGTGAACGCCTCGCCCTCGGAGGCGCGGCGGATCACCACCTCGGGCAGGCCGGCGGCGTTGGTCCGGAGTCTGCGGAGATCGAAGGTGTGCAGGGGCTGCCCCGTCTCGAGCATCACGAAGTTCGAGACGTCCACCACGTTGTTGATGCTGCGCAGCCCAACCTTCTCGAGGGCCGAGCGCAGCCAGGCCGGGCTGGGCCCGACCTTCAGGCCGCGGATCACCATCGCCGTGTAGCGCGGGCACAGGTCGGGGGCCTCCAGGCGCACGACGGCCGATGCGGCGGCCCCGGTCGGGACCTCGGGCAAGGTCACCACCGGAAGGCGCAGGGGCTTGCCGGTCACGGCGGCGACCTCGCGCGCGATGCCGATGACCGAATTGAGATCGGGCCGATTGGGCGTCACCTCGAGGTCGAACACCACGTCGCTGCCTGAGAGCCCGAGATGGACGGCCAACGGTTGGCCCACGGTCGCCGTCTCCGGCAGGATGAGCAGCCCGTCTTCACGGCGGAGACCGAAGGCCTCGGGCTCGAGTCCCAGTTCCTCGTGGGAACACATCATGCCGAGCGATTCGACGCTGCGGATCTTGCCCACCTTGATGGTGAAGGGCTGCGTCTCGCCGGCCTTCGGCGGCAGCGAGGCCCCAGGCAGGATGAGCGGCACCTTGTCACCGGCCTTGAAGTTCTGGGCCCCGCAGACGATCTGGCGCTCGCCCCTGCCATCGGCCACACGACAGACCGAGAGCTTGTCGGCATTGGGGTGCTTGTCGCGCGAGAGCACCTGGGCAACGACCACGCCGTCGAGTTGGCCGGCCAGGCGCTCGACGGCTTCGACCTCCAGACCCAGGAGCGTGAGGCGCTCGGTGAGTTCCTCGGGGGTCCCGTCGAAGTCCACATGGTTGCGGAGCCAGTTGAGGGTGACTTTCATGGGCGAAAAAGGGGGCTGAAGGGGGCGTCGCGGAAGTGGGAGGGTGCTTCAGAACTGCTTCAGGAAACGCACATCGTTCTCGTAGAGCAGGCGGATGTCGGTGATGCCGTAGCAAAGCATGGCGATGCGCTCGATGCCGAAGCCGAAGGCCCAGCCGCTCCACACCTCGGGGTCGTAGCCCACGTTCTCGAAGACCTGGGGGTGCACCATGCCGCAGCCGGCGATCTCCAGCCACTCCTTGCCCAGCTTGCGGACCAGGGCGTTGGTGAAGTCGATTTCGAGGCTGGGCTCGGTGTAGCTGAAATAATGTGGGCGGAAGCGCAGTTTGACGTCGTTGCCCAGCACCTCTTTGAAGACCGCCTCGACGGTGCCCTTGAGGTCGCTGACCGTGACGTCGCGGTCGACATACAAGCCCTCGATCTGGTGGAAGGTCGGGTTGTGCGTGGCATCGGCATTGTCGCGGCGGAACACCCGCCCCGGCACCACGATGCGGATGGGCGGCGGGGTCTTTTCCATGACCCGGATCTGGACCGAGCTGGTGTGGGTGCGCAGCAGCGGGCGGTCGGCCGAATCGAGGAAGAACGTGTCCTGGGCGTCGCGGGCGG
>VHCX01000060.1 GCA_016871615.1 Verrucomicrobiota bacterium | reverse complement strand
GGAGGGCTTCCTCATGTCGACATCGGCACCGAGCAGATCACTTGAGTCCCCTTCCCCGGTGCGGACTTGACCCGCAGCTCTCCGCCGAAGAGTCCGGCCCGGTAGCGCATCACGCCCAGCCCGAGGTCCTTTCCGGAATCAGCCGAGGCATCGAAACCGGTGCCGTCGTCGGCCGCCTCGAGCAGAACGCGGTCCCCGCGGGCTCCTCCCTTGGGTCCCCGGGACGCAGCCGCGGCGCGCGAGGAACCCTTGGTTCCGCCGCGGACCGATCCCGGCTCCAACCGCTTGCCCGGCATGGCTTGAGACTGCCAGACCGATCGAGGGCCCGCGACACAATCCCGGCGAGTCATCGCCGCGCCCGACGTCATGCGGGCTGCAGTCGCTGGCGGTACTCGGTGGGCGACTCGTGGAGGATGCGCTTGAACACGCGGTTGAGGTGGGTCAGCGACTGGAACCCCACCTCGTAGGCGATCTCCCTGACGCGCAGGTTCGGATTGAGCAGCAGCTTCTTGGCCTTCTCGGTCCGCAGGCGCGACACGTATTCGGTGAAGGACACCCCGGTGTGCCGTTTGAAGAGCTTGCAGAAGTAGAACAGGCTGGTGTGCACCGACGCGGCCACCTGCCCGAGCGACAGGTCTTCGCGGTGGTGCTCCTCGATGAAGCGTTTGGCCCGCGTGATGACGGGCGGTTCGGCGCAGGACTTCTGGACGGCGATCTGGTTGCTCTGGATGGCGAGATGGTCGGCGAAGACCCCGAGGAGCGTCGCCAGGGACTCCAACTTCTGCCGCGAAAGGACCGGTGTCGCGAAGTACGCCTCCCGCGCCTCAGCCGAGTCGAGATCCACCCCCAGCCTCTCAGGAGACCTCGGCCGCAAGGCCCGTCTCGAGCCGGATCCGGCGGGCGATGCCAGACAGACTTGCAAGCGGGAGATGGGTGCAACCGGATCCCTCGATCGGCCGGGTGACGGAGTGGACATCAACCCGCTGGATTCTCGCTCCCTCGTCCTTCAGGCAGCAAAGACAGGCCAGGTAGGCGGAGATCTCGGGGGCGGCCGGTGGCCGTCCATCGACCATCGGAAACAGGCTGTGCAGCACCACCGAACGTTGGCGTCCGAACCCGGCGATCCTCGAAAGCACCCGCTCGAACGGATCCCGGGAACCGCTGATCTCATGGAAACCGTTCCCCGTGCCAGCATCGAGTTTCAGCCAGAGTTCGTCCTGCGGGGTGAAATGTCCCAAGGCCTCGCGCACCTCGGCCCGCTCGAGGCCCGATCCGTTGGTCTCCAGGATGAACCGGAAGAAGGGATGCCGACCGCGGGCCCGGATATGGACCATCGTCTCGACCACCTCGAGGAAGTTCGGGCAGAGAGTCGGTTCCCCTTCGCCGCTCAGCATGACCTGGCCCAGATGCCTCCGCCCGGCCGGAAGCCCTGGAAAGGACTCCGGATCCTGGGGCCCGCCGGAGCGGATCGCGACCAAGGTGTCCTCCAACTCCGAGGCCAGGGCGACGGCATCGACGCCCCGCGGTTGGACCGGCGAAATGCCCGGCGGGCGGCAATACCGGCAATGGTAGTCGCAATGGCCGCCTGGCGAGAGATTCACCCCCGCCGCGAGACCACGCGTTCGGCCGGCACACTGGAGGTAGACCCATTGTCTGCGGCCGTAATCCCTGACACCCATGGAGGGCATTCGGAAGCCGGTTCCGGTGGATGGCGTCTCGGGGGGCAATCGGAGTGGCGGGGATTTCATTTCGGACGGTGCTTCCCGGGCTGGTCCGGAACCCCCGGCATCGTGCCGGCCAGATCCCGGCCAGATCCCGACCGGCCCCCAGCCTGACCGATCCGTCGAACCGGACGCCCTCCACCGGTTGCAGGTGAAGGCCCCGTTCTTGCCTACAGTCCGCGCCTTCGGTGCAACCGCCCGGTCCGGGAATGGAGGGCGCATCCCAAGAACCGCCTCGGGAAGGACAAGCCATGACTGGCTCGACCCGAACCCTCTGCCACGTTGGAACCCGAAATCCGAAACCCACCATGAGGAAAAAGTCCAACGCCACGGGTCGATCCGGCAGGAAGTCCGAAGCCGCACCGGCCGCACCCCGCCAGGTCCAATTCTCAATTCTGGACCCAAAGGCCACGCTCGTCTGCCTTGCCGGGACCTTCCACCAATGGCACCCGTCGGCGACGCCGAAGATCGCCACCGGGGAGGGCCGTTGGACCAAGACGATCGAACTGGAGCCCGGGATGTACGAGTACCTCTTCGTGGTCGACGGGCGCTGGGTGGCCGACCCGGGTTCGGCGATCACCGTTTCCAATCCCTTCGGCGGCATCCATTGCTGCGTGAACATCCGCTAGTCCTCCTCCCTCCCTCCAACAACCTCCCAGACTCCCATGAAGACCTCCGACCAACCCACGCCCGCCACCACCACCACGACGCAACTCCTGGTCACCACGCCAGAGGGCCATCGGGCCGTGTCGCCGTTGCCTCCGGAAACACCCGCCCGACTGCACCCGCGTCACCTCCTGGTCCCGACGGACTTCTCGCCGGCTTCCAAGAAGGCCCTCGCCTACGCCGACGCCTTCGCCTCGACCTTCGGGTCGCGGATCACGCTCATCCACGTCATCGAGCCCATGGTCCTCCCGCCGGAATACGGTTACCTCCCGCACTATTCGCCCGAGGACGAGGCCCGCCAGGTCGAGGCCGTGCACCGGCAACTGCTCGACATCGCCGTCGGCCTCGACACGGCCAAGCGCACCGAGTTCTCGGTGCGGGTGGGCCGCCCCTGGCACGAGGTGGTGGGCGCGGTCGGCGAACTCGGGATCGACCTTCTGGTCCTCACCACCCACGGCCGCACCGGCCTGCGCCACATGCTGATGGGCAGCGTCGCCGAGAAGATCGTGCGGCACACCCATTGCCCGGTGCTGGTGGTCCGGCCCGAGGAGACGGACTTCCTCGGTTGAGGGTCTGTCCGAAAAGCCCGGACGGGTCCTGCGGGGAGGTTTTTTCTGGGGGGATGCTCCGGGAGGCCGGGGAGCAACTGCCGGCGGTGAATTGGCGTTTGTCGGCAGGCCGTCCCCGGGGACATCCTCCGACCCATGATCCCGATGAAGACCTGCCGCATCCTTCCGGCGGCCGCCCTGTCGGCCCTGCTCGGATGGGCCGCGATGCTCGGTGCCGACCCGCTCACCCTCCCGCTCTGGCCGGCGGGATCCGTGCCCGGCGCCCGGGGGACGGCCGAGAACGACACCCCGACGCTGACCATCCATGCCTCGGACAAGGGCTCGGGGCAGAGGCCGGCGATGGTGATCCTGCCCGGGGGCGGGTATGGGGCGCTGGCGGCCCACGAGGGTCGCGACTATGCGCAGTTCCTCAACCGGGAGGGCATCCATGGCTTCGTCGTGAAGTACCGGCTGGGCAGCCACGGCTACCGGCATCCGTCGATGCTCCACGACGCGGCCCGGGCCGTGCGGTGGGTTCGAGCCCACGCCGCGAAGTGGGGCGTGGACCCCAACCGCATCGGCATCATGGGCAGCAGCGCCGGCGGGCACCTGGCCTCCACCCTCCTCACCCACCACGATCCCGGCGATCCCAAGGCGTCCGATCCGGTGGACCGCCTGAGCAGCCGGCCCGACCTGGGCGTGCTGTGCTACGCGGTGATCTCGATGGGGCCCTTCAGCCACGCCGGGTCCCGGCGCAACCTGCTCGGTGACCAACCGTCGCCGGACCTGATCGAGGACCTGTCGAACGAAAACCGGGTGACCGCGACCACGCCGCCGGTCTTCCTCTGGTCGCTGCGCGACGATGCGGCGGTGCCCATCGAGAACTCGATGGCCTTCGCCACGACATGCCGGAAGTTCCAGGTGCCCTTCGAACTGCACCTCTACGAGGGGAAACCCCATGGGATCGGGCTGGGCGCCAAGCCTCCCGCCTTCGAGAACCCGCATCCGTGGACCCAGGACCTCCTGGCCTGGCTCAAGGCCCGGCAGTGGCGCTGAAGGCCGGCCGGGGTTGGCCCTTCAGCCTGCGGCCCGGGGCTCCGCCGGCACCGGCGCCGCCCCGGTGCTCGCGCGGAAGACGGTCTCGGCGGGGATCCGCACCGAGGCCGGTCGCTCGCCGTCGAGCAGGCGCTGCATCAGGTCCATCGCCACGGAACCGAGACGGAGCTTGGGCTGGCGCACGGTCGTCAGCGGCACGCGGAAGAACTCGCTCACCAGGACGTTGCCGAAGCCGGCGACGCTGAGGTCCCTGGGGATGCGCACGCCCTGGTTGAGCAGGGCGTCGGCGGCCCCGATGGCCACGAGGTCGTTGACCGCCTGGAGGGCCGTGGCCCCGGGATCCTCCTGGATGAACTGCAGCGCCGCCGACGCCCCCTCCTCGATCGTCGATCCCGCATGGAAGACCAGTTGGTCGTCGGGGGCGATGTCCGCCTCCCGGAGCGTGCGGCGGTATCCCTCCAGGCGCTCCTGGGCCCAGGGCGAGTGGGTGGGGCCGGCGAGGAAGGCGATGCGACGATGTCCCAGCGACAGCAGGTGGCGGGTCATCGACGCCAAGGCCCCGAGGTCGTCAGGCGCTCCGGGGCCCAGGGCGAGTGGGTGGGGCCGGCGAGGAAGGCGATGCGACGATGTCCCAGCGACAGCAGGTGGCGGGTCATCGACGCCGAGGCCCCGAGGTCGTCCGTCTCGACGTTGATGAACCTCTGGCAGAACGGGGCCTTGTGCCCGAGCAGCACGGTCGGCACGGCCTGACGGACAAGGTCCTCGTAGATGGGCGCGGTGGAGGACATGCGGTAAACCGGGGCGATGAACACGCCGTCGACCCGCCTCGACATGAACCTCCGGACCACCGACTCCTCGCGTTCCGGGTTGCCCAGCGAGTACGCCACGAGCAGATCGTACCCCCGCTCGTAGGCTTGGTTCTCCAGCGCGAGAAGGACCCGGGAGTAGACCGGATCGGTGGGTGCCGGGATCACGAGACCCAGCAGGCGGGTCTTCCGGTTGCGCAGGCCGCTGGCCGAGACATCCGGCACATAGCCCATCCGGCGCGCCAGCGCCTGGATGCGGCTCTTGGTGGCGGACGACAGGTCCGGCTTGTCCCGCAGCGCCTTGGACACCGTCATCACCGATACCCCAGCCTCCGCCGCGATGTCCTTCAAACGTACCATAGGCAACGTACCAAATGCGAATAGGGTCCCGACCGGGGTCCGTGGGCAGACCACCGACCGCCGACCATTGCCGCCGAGGCCGCCCACTCCCGGGCGATGAAGTCCGATCGTGCGCCGGGGATCAAGTCCGCATCTCGTCCGGATACGCCGCAGGCGGGCGTCCGCGGTTGCGGGATCATTTCTGTTGATCGTCAGGGTTAGTGGGCATATCCAAGGACATCCCCTCCGGATCGCCCCATGAAACCCCTGTCCGACGAACCCACCCGGATCGAGATCGACGGGCACCGCCTCCAGTGCCACCACTGTTCCAAGGAGCAGTTCCATCGGTGCCGCCTGCGGCGGCAGACCGCCAGCGCCTCCGGAATGCGGGTGGACTGGCATGAGGCGGTGGCGCACGCCTTCATCTGCGCCCATTGCGGGTTCCTGCACGAGTTCCTGACGCATTGACGCCACCTCTCCGGATCCCCCCGAGACCGCCCCCCGAGACCGGGACTTGACGATCCGGGCCATTGCTCCGATAGCTTTCAGCGTCATGGGTTCCGGTTCCTCCCATCCTCGCACCGCCCTCCGCCTTGGGGTGGCCTGGATGCTTGGAGTCTGGATCCTGGCGCAGACCCTCTGCACGGCCCACTGCCACGGAATCCTGCCATCCGGCCGGACCGGCACGGGCGTTTCGCCCCATCAGCTCCTGACCGTCGCCAACCCCTCCAAAGCCGGCCCGTCCAAAGCTGGCAGCACCTGTTGTTCCCGCACCCGGCCTGTGGAATCGGGTCCGGATCAGGGCTCCCACGGGGAGACGCCCGGATCGGCGCGGTGCAACGGCCATCCGGCGGTGCCCATGGCCGACCCGGGAACCGATCCCACGCCGTCGGCCCCGTCGCGACCCGACCCAATGACCTGCCTCGGCGGGGAACGGGCGGCATGGGCGGCCCTCTGCGGCCTGCCCGTGGATCCGTGGTCGCTCCGGGCCGGCACCTCCTCGTCCCCGCCCGGCTTCGACCCCGCGCTCTTTCCGCGTTGGGATGCCGGCTACGAGCCGTCCGAGACCCTCGGCACCGGCCTCCGCAGCCTGGCTCCGCCCGCCCGGGCCTGAGCCGACCGACCCGCCGCCGCGCTCCCAAAACCGGCGGTGAGTTCGCCTCCTGCCGGGGCCATGCCCCGGTCCCCCGGAGAGTCCCGGTCGGTCGCCTGTCCAGTCCCGACCCCGCCCGCCCGGCGCTCTGATCCCGCAAGCAGCCCCACGGAGCAGGTCGGTCGGGAAGCCCCGAACCCGCCGGTTTTCCGGCCTCCGCAACCGCCGATCCCCTGCCTGTGCCATGAACTCTTTTGTCCCGAACCGCCGCCTCCGACCGCGGCCCCGAATCCCCGTCGCCCTCCTGGCGGCCCTGGCCCTCCCGGCGTTCCTGACGGCCGCGGACGCAGGCGTGCCCGTCGAAGTCGTGTCTCCGGCAGCCGTGCGGCGCCTCGCCGACGCCCTCAAGTCGCGCCATCCCGGCCTGCGGGCCCTCGACCTGCGGGCCGGGGCGGCACGGGAGGACGCCGAGGCCGTGCGGCAGTGGGCCGATCCGACCCTGCGTGCGGGGGGCATCGGCTATGGTTCGCGGGGCCCGGCCCCCTCCGAGGAAGGCGACCTCGCCCTGGGCATCAGCCAACCGCTGCCGATCTTCGGCAAGGAATCCGCCGCCCGGGACCTGGCCCGCGCCGGCAGCCGCACCGCGCAGGAGGCCCATGACGTCCGGTGGCAGGTGCTCCAACGCGACCTCATGGAACGGTTGCTGGAGGCGGCGTTCCTGAACCGCCAACTCGACCTCTCGGAGGCGGACCTCGGGTGGCTGCGTAGGATCGCCGCTGGGCTCGAGGCCCGGCTGCCCGGCGGGACGGCCACTCCGGCCCAGCTCATCCGCCTGCGCAACGACCTCTCGGAGTCCGAGACCCGCCTCCGCCTGCAGCGGGTCGAGGCCCGGGACACGGCCGTCCGCATCAATCGCGTGCTCGGCCTGCCGATGGATCACCCGGTCGACCGCTGGGATCTGCCCCGACCGGCCGCCCCCCTGACCTACCGGTCCGAATGGTCGCGTCAGGCGCTGGCCTCGGAACCCCGCCTCCGGCTGGCCCGCCGCGCCCACGACGAGGCCTCCGCACGGGTCGAGGCCACGCGGCGCTCCAGCCGCCCGAACCTCTCCCTCGGCCTGGACTCGCGGCAGTACACGGGCGACGGCGACCTGCGCAACGGCTCGGCCATCCTGTCGGTCTCGTTGCCCTGGTGGAACCGCGACGGCTACCGCCGGGACCTGTCGCGGGACCGCCTGCGCGCCGAGGCCGCCCGCCAAGAGGTCGACGATCTCGAGGCCGAGGTGGCCCAGGAGATCCATCACTGGGTGACCCGCGCCGAGAGCGCGCGCCTGAGGGCCGAACTCGCCTCGGAGACGCTGCTGCCCCGGATCCGCGCGGCCCAGGAGGCCGCGACCGCCGCCTGGGCCGGAGGCGCCGGCGACCTGCGGGAGGCCCTCGACCTCAGGCGCCAGGGCCTCGAGGCCTCCATCGACCACGCTGGCGCCCTTCGCGACCAATGGTCGGCCATCGCCGAACTGATGCTCCTGTGCGGATGGAGGGAAGTCCCTCCCGCCCCCTCGCCAAGCACACCATCCGCCGCTCCCGCCACTCCCGCCGCCCCTTCCACTCCCCCGTCCGCCGACTCCCGCCGCCCCTTCCACTCCCCCGTCCGCCGCCCGCCCATGAACTCCCCACGATACCTCCTCCTGGCGACCTTCGTCGCCGGAACCCTCGCCGGGGCCGCCCTGCTGGGCCGCCTGCGCCCCTCCCATGCGCCCCACGACGAGGCAGCCACCCCGGCAACCGCAGCCGGTCCGTCCATGGCGTCGTCCTCGTCGTCCTCGTCGTCGGCGCGCAAGGTGCGCTTCTACCAGTCGCCCATGCATCCGTGGATCCAGTCGGACCAGCCCGGGCGGTGCACCATCTGCGGCATGGAACTGACGCCGGTGTACGAGGGGGACGCCGGCGCCGCCCTCGATGGCCCGGCGATCGTGCTCGGCACCAACGCCATCCAGCTCATCCACCTCGAGACGGCCGAGGTGGCCACGGGGCCGCTCGAGCGCACGCTCCGGCTCTCCGGCACCGTCGACGACGACGACACGCGGCACCGCGTGGTCTCCGCGCCGGTCGCCGGCCGGATCGAGCGGCTGGCGGTCAATCAGGTCGGTCAGGAGATCCGGGCCGGGCAACCCCTGCTCACCCTGTACTCGCCCACGCTGCTCACCGCCGAACGCGAATACGTCGCCCTGCTGCGGCAGCCACCCCCCTCCGAGGCCTCGGGTGCCATGGCGCCCATCCTCGCCTCGGCACGTCAGCGGCTGCTTCAGATGGGCCTGACCCCGGGTCAGGTGGAGGCCCTGAAGGACAAGCCCGCCGACGCGATCACCAGCGACCTGCTGGCCCGCGCCGACGGGACGGTCGTGCTCAAGCAAGTCTACGAGGGCCAGTACGTGGCGGAGGGCGAGCGCCTCTTCGAGACGGCCGACTTCTCGACCATGTGGGTGCAGCTCACGGCCTATGAGGCGGACCGCGCCTGGCTGGCCGTCGGGCAGGAGGCGCGGATCACGACGCCCAGTTGGGACGGCGGGGTGGTCACCGGTCGGGTGAGCTTCATCGACCCCAACTACGACCCGATGACCCGCAGCTCCCGGGTCCGGGTCGAGGTGCCCAACCCGATCGGGCAGGCGCGCGACGGACAACGTCGACGGTTGCTGCACCGGGTCACGGCCGTGGGGGAGATTGCGCATGCCGACACCGCCCGGGTGGTGCCCCGGAGCGCCCTGCTGTGGGACGGCCGACAGGCGGTGGCCTACCGGAGCCTCGGGGGCGGCGCCTTCGAGCGGCGCACCGTGCGCGTGGGCCGGATCGGGGACCGCTCGGCCGAGATCCTGGAGGGCCTCGAGGACGGCGACCGCATCGTGAGCCAGGCAGCCTTCCTCATCGATGCACAGGCCCAGATCCGCGGTGGACCGGGTGGCCTCGCCGGGAGCGGCGAGACCGGGAGCAGCGGCAACCCACCCGCCGCCCCGAAGCCCCGACCCCCGACCCCGGAGGCGCTGGCCGCCTTCCTCCGCCTCGCGGCCGAGTTGTCCGAGGCGCTGGCGGCCGACCGGTTGCCGGATTTCCAGGCCAAGGTGTCCGGATTCGCCGGCCGCCTCGCGGCGGTGCGCCAGTGGGCCGAGGACGGCCCGCCGCCGGCGCCCGAGGCCGTGCGCAGGGCCCTGGCAACGCTCCATGCGCCCCCCGACGGCTTCGCCCCGGCAAGCCTCGCCGAGGCGCGCCGCTGGTTCCTCGACCCGTCGCGCCCGATGATCGACCTGGCCCGCGCGGCCCGGCGCCAGGGGTGGGACACCGGCGTCCGTGCCTTCGAGTGTCCGATGGTCGACCGGGCCATCCCGTCGGCACCGAAGCGGGCGGGCTGGCTCCAGCTCGGCGGCCCGGTGCGCAACCCGTACTTCGGGGCCGAGATGCTCGACTGCGGCCTTGAACTGAAGGAGACGCCATGATCGACCGGATCATCGAGGCATCCCTCCGCCAGAGGTTCCTGGTCCTCTGCGGGACACTGCTGCTCGTCGCCCTGGGCATCCGCGCCGTCTACCGCACCCCGATCGACGCGATCCCGGACCTCAGCGAGAACCAGGTCATCGTCTTCGCGGACTGGCCGGGCCGCGGGGCCCAGGAGGTGGAAGACCAGATCACCTACCCGCTCTCGGCCAACCTGCAGGGCCTGGCCGGCGTCCGGAGCGTCCGGGCGACCAGCATGACGGGATTCTCGCTGATCACCGTGCTGTTCGAGGACTCGATCGACAACTACTTCGCGCGCACCCGCGTGCTCGAGCGGCTCAACCAGTTCTCCGGCTCGCTGCCCGGCGGGGTGGTGCCCCAGCTCGGCCCCGATGCCTCAGGTCTGGGCTGGGTGTACCAGTATTCGTTGGAGGTGGACCCGGCCAAGGCCCCCGGCGGCGGCTACGACCTCGGACGCCTGCGCAGCATCCAGGACTGGCTGGTGCGGTATCCGTTGCAGGCCATCCCGGGCGTGGCCGAGGTCGCGTCGATCGGCGGGTTCGTCCGGCAGTACCAGATCGAGGTGTCCTCGGCGAAGCTCCGCGCCGTCGGCGTGCCGCTCGGCCGGGTCGTGGAGGCGGTGTCGAAGGCCAACCTCAACGTCGGCGGCAAGGTCATCGAGGAGAACGGGCGGGAATACGTCGTGCGGGGCGTGGGCCTGGTGAAGGGGCCGGAGGATCTCGAGAAGGTCGTGCTGTCCGAGAGCAACGGCGTGCCGGTGCTGTTGCGCGACGTGGCGCACGTCCGCCTAGGCGGGGATTTCCGCCGCGGGTCCCTCGACGTGGACGGGGAGGAGCGGGTGGGCGGCGTGGTGGTGATGCGGACCGGCGAGAACGCCCGCGAGGTGATCCGGCGGGTTCGCGAGCGCATCGCCCAGATCGAGCCCAGCCTGCCGCCGGGCATCAGCCTGCGGGCCTTCTACGACCGCAGCGACCTGATCGACCGCACCCTCGACACGCTCCGGCACGCGCTGTGGGAGGAGGTCATCCTCGTCACCCTCGCCCACATCCTGTTCCTCTGGCACTTCCGCAGCATCCTCATCGTCACGCTGCCCCTGCCCCTCTCGATCCTGACGGCATTCCTGCTGATGGAACGCTTCGGCATCTCGTCGAACATCATGTCGCTGACGGGCATCGCCATCGCCATCGGCGTGCTGGTCGATGCGGCCATCGTGATGACCGAGAATGTCATCCGCCACGCCGAGGAGGCCGAGGACGCCCGGCGCCGGGCCGGCCTCGACCCGAGGCTCACCCCGGCCGAGACCCTCCGGGTGACCCTGGAGGCCTCGCGTCAGGTGGGCCGGCCGGTGTTCTTCGCCATGGCCATCATCATCCTCGCCTTCGTCCCGGTGTTCGCCCTCACCGGCCAGGAGGGCAAGCTGTTCCACCCCCTGGCCTTCACCAAGACCTTCGCCATGGTCGGCTCGACCTTCCTGGCGATGACCATGGTCCCGGTCCTCTGCTCCTTCCTCGTGCGCGGACCGTTCCGGCGCGAGTCCGACCACTGGCTGATGCGGGGCCTCCTACGGATCTACGATCCGCTCCTGGGCCTCGCGCTCGAGTGGCGCAAGACCGTGCTCGCCGGCGCGGTGCTCATCCTCGCGGCGGCGCTGGTCCTGGCGCTCGGACTGCCCCGCAACTGGGTCGCCCGCCTGGAATCGGCCGGCTGGCCGACGACCGCCCGGCTCGCCCGAGGAATGGGCAGCGAGTTCATGCCGCCGCTCAACGAGGGCAGCCTGCTCTTCATGCCCGTGCTGCTGCCCGGCACCTCCCTCACCGAGGTGAAGGAGATCATGAGCTGGCAGGACCGGGTCATGCGCTCCTTCCCGGAAGTCCAGAGCGTGGCCGGCAAGCTCGGCCGCTTCGAGACCGCCACCGACCCGGCGCCCGTCGAGATGATCGAGACGACGATCACCCTGAAGCCGGAGTGGATCTCCACCAACCGGCTCGTCCTCGGATTCCTGCCGGTGCCCGCCATGGTACGCAACCCGGAGTGGCGCCCCGGGGTCACCGCCCGGGACCTCATCCACGAGATGAGCCAGAGGCTCTCGGAGGTTCCGGGCTACGTGCCCGGGTTCCTGCAGCCGATCGAGAACCGCATCCTCATGCTGAGCACCGGCATCCGGGCGCAGCTGGGCATCAAGGTCTTCGGCGACTCGCTGGACGACCTCCAGCGCAAGGCCTTCGAGATCGAACGGATCGTCCGCACGATCCCCGGCGCGGTCGGCGTCGCCGCCAGCCGGGTGCAGGGCAAGCCCTACGTCGAGATCGAGGTGGACCGGATGCAGGCCGCCCGGTTCGGCCTCAACGTCCGGGACGTGCTGGACGTGGTCGAGACCGGGATCGGTGGGGCGGGCGTCGGCACCGCCATCGAGGGCCGGGCCCGGCTGCCGATCCAGGTCCGCCTCGAGGCCTCGGAGCGGGACGACATCGACCGTCTGGGCGACCTGCTGGTGCCAACCGCCAACGGGACCCCCGTGCCGCTGGCCCTTCTGGCGACGATCCACCGCACCGACGGACCGGGAGAGATCGCCAGCGAAAACGGCCGCCTGAGGGTCTACGTCCAGGCCAACGTACAGGGCCGCGACCTGGGCTCGTTCGTCTCAGAGGTCAAGGAGCGCATGGATCGGGAAGTCATCCCGCACCTTCCTGGAGGCATGACCCTCGACTACTCGGGCGAGTTCGAGAACCAGCTCCGGGCCGCCCGGACGTTGCGCCAGATCGTCCCCATGGTGCTGGGCATCATCTTCGTGCTGCTCTACCTGGTGTATCGATCGGCGGTCGAGGCGGCCCATGTGCTCCTGGCGGTGCCCTTCGCCCTGTCGGGCGGGGTGTTCCTCCAATGGGCCCTTGGATGGAACTTCAGCGTGGCCGTCTGGGTCGGGTACATCGCCCTCTTTGGCACGGCCATCCAGACCGGCGTGGTGATGGTCGTGTACCTCGAGGAAACCCTAGCGGCGCGGCGGGCCGCGCTTGGCGACCGGTTCGGCGGCGCCGACCTCGTCCAGGCGATCCGCGAGGGGGCCCGCCTGAGGCTGCGGCCCAAGGTGATGACCGTGGCAACCATCGTGGCCTCGCTGCTGCCCATCTTCTGGAGCCACCGGACCGGTGTGGAGGTCATGCAACCGCTGGCCACACCCGTCATCGGCGGCATGGTGAGCAGCCTGCTCCACATCCTCATCGTCACCCCGGTGATCTTCCTGATGATCCGGGAGCGGGAGTTCCGGGGCCGCTGAGCCTCCGGAAGGCCGTCCACCGGGCAAAAAGGGGCCGGATCCGGGGGGTTCCGCCACGATTGCCGCTTGCTGAGGGGTGGTCCAAGGGGCAGTCTCACGGCACGAATCGTATGGCAGAACTCAACGGAAATCTTCTCGTCGCCCAGTCCGGCGGACCCACCTGCGTCATCAACGCCTCCGTCGCCGGGGTGATCACCGAAGCCGGGCACCATGAGTGCATCGAGGAGATCTACGGTGGCCAGAACGGCATCCTGGGCATCCTCAACGAGGACCTCATCGACATCAACGACGAGAAGTCCAAGGCCATCGAGGGCCTGCGGAACACCCCCGCCGCCGCGCTCGGCACCTGCCGCTACAAGCTCGATTTCAAGAAGAAGCCCGAGAAGGCCGCACAGGACATGGACCGGCTCTTCGAGGTCTTCGCCGCCCACAACATCCGCTACTTCTTCTACGCCGGCGGCAACGACTCGCAGGACACCGCGCACAAGATCCACCTCGAGGCCGTGAAGCGCGGCTACGACATGCGCGTCATGGGCGTGCCCAAGACCATCGACAACGACCTGCCCAAGACCGACCACTGCCCCGGCTACGGCTCGGTGATCAAGTACAACGCGGCCACCGTGGTGGAGATCGGCTTCGACGTCGGCTCCATGGCCACCGATGACGGTTCCTGCTGCATCGTCGAGGTCATGGGCCGGGCCGCCGGGTGGATCGCCGCCGGCACCGTGCTGGCCAAGCAGGGCAACCCGGCCAACCCGCCGCACATCATCGTGCTGCCCGAGATCCCGCTGAACGAGGTCGCCTTCCTGAACCGCGTGAAGGAGGTCGTCGCCGAGCACCAGTACTGCATCGTCGTCTGCGGCGAGGGGGTGAAGAACGAGGCCGGCGAGGAGATCGGGGCCGACAGAACCCGCCTCGACGCCTTCGGTCACCCGGTGCTTTCCGGCGCGGCCGACGCCCTGGCCTCCATCGTGCAGGGCAAGCTCAACCTCAAGACCCGCACGGTGAAGCTGGGCTACGCGCAGCGCGCGGCCGCCCACTACGCCAGCCTCACCGATGCCGACGAGGCCTTCGCCTGCGGCACCGCCGCCGTCCGGGCCGCCGTCTCCGGCCAGTCCGGCCTCATGCCCAAGATCGTGCGCCTGTCCTCCAGCCCGTACCGCTGGGAGATCCAGCTCGAGCCGCTGGAGAACATCGCCAACGTCGAGCACTTCATCCCGCGCGACTGGATCAGCGAGGACGGCTTCCTGCCGAACGAGAAGTTCGTGGAATACGCCGCCCCCCTCATCGAGGGCCAGATCGTCGTGCCGCAGAAGAACGGCCTCCCGGCCTACACCGTGCTCGCCAAGAGCCCCGTGGAGAAGAAGCTCGCGCCGCGCGCCTGATCGTCGGGGCCCCCAGGGCCGGGTCCGACATCGAACCCACCGCCGAACGGATCCACCGATCCTTCGGCGGTTTTTCGTTTCCTCCGGCGACCGGCGCCGGATGCCCGGGCACCGCCCCCCCGCCGAATCGGCGGGAGCAAGAGACCGGGCGCCGGGTTGCAGTCGGCGGGCAATTGGAGTCTGATAACCGCGCGCATGAGTTCGCAGAACACAGCCCGGAACATCGGACCGGGATCCTCCCATGGGGTGCGGCGGCATTTCGCCTCCGACAATTATGCCGGGATCACCCCGGAGGCCTGGACCGCGCTGGCCGAGGCCAACCAGGACCATGAGCCGGCCTACGGCAACGACCGCTGGACCCAGGCCGCCGCCGACCACATCCGGGATCTCTTCGAGACGCCGTGCGAGGTGTTCTTCGTCTTCAACGGCACGGCCGCCAATTCGTTGGCGCTGGCGACCTGCTGCCAGAGCTACCACAGCGTGCTGTGCCACGAGGTCGCCCATGTCGAGAAGGACGAGTGCGGCGCGCCGGAGTTCTTCAGCAACGGCTCCAAGCTCCTGCTGCTGCCCGGCGACCTGGGCAAGCTGACGCCCGCGGGCATCGAGGAGGCCGTGCACCGGCGCAGCGACATCCACTACCCGAAGCCCAAGGTGGTCACGGTCACCGAGCCCACCGAGGTGGGCACGGTCTACACGCCGCAGGAACTCCGGGCCATCGGGGCCATGACCAAGAAGCACGGCCTGCGCTTCCACATGGACGGCGCCCGCTTCGCCAATGCCGTCGCGGCCCTCGGGGTTGCCCCCCGCGAGATCACCTGGCAGGCCGGCGTCGACGTGCTGTCGTTCGGCGGCACCAAGAACGGCATTCACGTGGGTGAAACGGTGGTCTTCTTCAACCTCGAGCTGGCCGAGGAGTTCGCCTATCGGGCCAAACAGGCCGGACAATTGTGCTCGAAGATGCGCTTCATATCGGCGCCGTGGGTCGGGATGCTGCGCGACGGGGTCTGGCTTCGGCACGCGGCGCACGCCAACGCCATGGCCACCCTGCTGCACGAGCTCATCGCTCCCTGCCCGGGCGTGCAGGTGCTGTTCCCGCGGCAGGTCAACAGCGTCTTCGTGGACCTGCCGAGGCCCGTCATCCAGGCCCTCTGGGACAAAGGCTGGCTCTTCTACAACTTCATCGGCGAGGGCGGGTGTCGCCTCATGTGCTCCTGGGACACCCGCGAGGAGGACGTCCGCGCCTTTGCCGCCGATCTGCGGGAGTGCGCCGGGGGCTGAATCTTCCCGGCCAAGGCGGGCCAAGGCGGGCAGGCCCCACCCGATCCCGCAGCCCCAGGGTGGAGCCGCCCGGCGCGGCCCGCACCCGCCTTTCCCCACCCGCCGATCCCGGCTACCTTGCGGCCATGCCTCCGGAACCGAAAACGCCAACCCAGGGCGATCCGCCCCCCGGTGACGGACGGCCACGCCTCCGGGGTGAGGTCGCCTATTTCTACGCCTTCGACATCGCCTATGAATTGTCGCGGGACCTGCCGGCAAGCCTGATGGGGAAATCGCTCGCGGAATACCGGCTCGACGCATCGAAGCGCAACCCCAAGCACCTGGTCTTCTACCGGCCGCGCATGATCCGGCTGCCCACGGAGGAACGGCTTGGGCCCCACGGGCGGGTGTCGATCCGCATCGAGGTCAAGGTGCTCGCCATCGGGGCCATCAGCATCCGGGTCCGGGTCCCGTTCGAGGTGGATCGGCTGTCCGCCTTGGTCGACTACCACGACCTGCACTTCCACCACGGGACGCTCGACCAGGAGATCCGCAGCCTGGCCGACCGCCTGCGCGGGGAGCTGGCCCCCTGGGTCTTGCGTCCCAACGAAGCCCTCTCGGAAGAGGAGGCCTACACGGTCTTCTGCCTGGAGCCGCCGACGGAGGCCGAGGCGTCGTTCCGCTCCGAAACCTGGCTGGCGACCCACCGCGAATCGGTGGCCGGGTTGCTCAACCAGGAGGACGACCCCGCACGCCTCTCCCGACAGGAGATCGAGGAATCCACCTCGCGCCACCTCAGCTACTACCAGCACGACCTCGCCGTGATCGACTGGGATGCCGCCCTGCTCGTCGATTCGCCCTCCGAGTGGGAGGAGTGCCTGTACGCGATCGAGGTGGCCAACCTCCAACTGGCCGAACTGGAGGCCTACGACCGGCACCTCGACCTGGTGCTCGAGCGCAGCTACCGCGACCTGGCCGGGGCCCCCATGCGCACGCGCAAGGCCTTGATCACCGGACTGCGTGAGCTGCGCATCGACATGGCCCGGTTCAGCGACGAGTTGTCCAACATCAACAAGTTCCTCGGAGACTGGCATCTCGCCAGGATCTACGAGACGGCCGCCGGGCGCTTCCACCTGTCCGACTGGAAACGCGGCGTGGAGGAAAAGCTCAAGACCGTCGGGGAACTGCACGAACTGCTGAAGTCCGACCATGCCAACCGCTGGATGATGGCCCTCGAGATCACCATCGTGCTGCTCTTCATCCTCGACGTGGTCCTGCTCCTCCTGGGGGGCAAGAAGTAACCCACGCCCGACCCGCCCCTCCCCGATGCCTTCCGACTCCGCCCCGAAATCCCCGACCCCGCCGTCGCCCGAGACGTCCGCCTCGACGGAGCCCGACGGCAGGCCCGAATCCGGAGCCGAGCCGGGAGCCGAGCCGGGAGCCGATCCCCCAGCCAACCCCGCGGCCACGCCCCGGCAACGACGGGTCCGCTACTCCGGCACCCATCCGCGACGGTTTGCCGACAAGTACAAGGAGCGCGCCCCCGAGCGGTATGCCGACGAGGTGGCCAAGATCGTGGCCTCGGGCAAGACGCCTGCCGGCACCCACCGGTCGATCCTCGTGGCCGAGATCCTCGAGACGCTGGAACCCGGGCCCGGGCAGACCTTCGTGGACTGTACGCTGGGTTACGGCGGCCATGCCCGCGAGATCCTCGCCCGGTTGGGCAAGGAGGGCCGGTTGGTGGGCTTCGACTGCGACCCGGTCGAGCTGCCCAAGACGATCGAACGGCTGCGGCGGGAAGGCTGGGACGAGACCCGGTTCCTGCCGATCCGCAGCAATTTCGCGGGCCTGGCGGCCGGCCTCGCCGGCGTGGGAATCCCGGCCGTCGACGGCATCCTCGCCGACCTCGGGGTGTCCTCGATGCAACTCGACGACCCGGAGCGGGGCTTCACCTTCAAGGACGACGGCCCGCTGGACCTGCGCATGAATCCCCAGCGCGGCCGGCCAGCCTCCGAGTGGCTGTCGCGGGTCACGCCTGAGGCGCTGGCGACGGCGCTGCGCGACAATGCCGACGAGCCGATGGCCGGCCCGCTGGCCGAGGCCCTGGCCGCGTCGGTGCGGGAGCGCCCCGTGACCCGGACGCGGGACCTGGCACGGCGGCTTCACGACCTCTACCGGGAGCGGGGATGGGCGCGGGACAAGGCCGAGGGCGATGGCCGGGTGCGACGCGTCTTCCAAGCCCTCCGCATCGAGGTCAACGACGAGTTCGGCGTGCTCGGGGCCCTGCTCCGCCAGGTGCCCTCCTGCCTCAGGCCAGGTGGGCGCGTGGCGATCCTGACCTTCCATTCGGGCGAGGATCGGCGGGTCAAGCGGGCCTTCCTCGAGGGCCAGCGCCAGGGGCTGTACGAGGTGGTCAGCGACTCGGTGCGTCGCCCCGGACCTGAGGAACTGCGCTCGAATCCGCGATCGGCCTCGGCCAAGTTGCGCTGGGCGGTCCGCAGTGCGCGGTGAAGGGGCATGGGCCGACCGCCGAGCCGAGCCCTCCGCCGCCCACTGTCCGCCCAGACGTGTCCCCGACACCGGCGGCGCCCGTGGTCTTACGTCCCGCGGACGCGGTCCTTCTTGGCCTCGCGCTCGGCCTCGAGGCGGGCCTTCTCTCCCGCATACCGACGGCGCAGCTCACCGGCCGTCTCGGAGTCCCCGGCGGCCTCGGCGGCCCGGATGGCGTCGCGGGTGGACAGGTCCTCCTGGGCCAGCTTGGCGGCGTAGATGGAGTCCAGTTCGGCCAGTTCCGCCTTCTGCGCGGCCGTCAACGGGGTGGAGGCCGCACCCTTGCCGAGGCGTTCCATCGCCAGTTCGTAGGCTGATTTCATCGCGCCAAGGATCAGGCATCGGGCCTGCGAAATCCATCCCGCACCCGAGCGCGTGCGTCCCCCCCCGGAGGTGGCGACGCGGAACGGCCGGGGCACGTTTTGGGTTTGACGGAGCGGGCGGTCCGGCCAGCGTTCCGGTTCAGACATTCGTTTCGGATCCACCGCAGACCCTCCCTCATGAGCCAATTCAAGCACGTCTCCAACCTTTGGAATGACACGGAAGCCAACGCCCTGGGCGGCGCCGACCGACTGGTCTACCGCTCCAACAAGCTGGGCAGCGACCAGCGGGTCACCAACACCGGCGGCGGCAACACCTCCTCGAAACTCATCGAGAAGGATCCGCTGACGGGCCAGGACGTGACCGTGCTCTGGGTGAAGGGATCCGGCGGCGACCTGCGCACGGCCTCCCGGGAGTTCTTCAGCTCGCTCTACCAGGACCGGCTGATCGGCCTGCAGACGGTGTATGCCGCGCGTGCCGACAAGGGCCTGAAGTCGCCGGCCGAGGACGACATGGTGGCGATGTATTCGCACACCACCTTCAACCTCAATCCGCGGGCGTCGTCCATCGACACGCCCCTGCACAGTTTCATCCCCGGGCGTCATGTCGACCACATGCACCCCAACGCGATCATCGCCATCGCCGCCTCCAGCCGCTGCGTGGAGCTGACCCGCGAGATCTTCGGCGACTCCATGGACTACGTGCCGTGGATGCGCCCGGGCTTCGAGCTGGGCCTGGCCATGCAGGAGGTCTGCCGCAAGAACCCCAAGGCCAAGGCCATCATGATGGGGCAGCACGGCTTCATCTCCTGGGATGACGACGACACACGGTGCTACCTGGCCACCCTCGAGTACATCGAGAAGGCGGCCGCCTTCATCGAGGCGAAGTACCGGGCCAAGGGAGGCGACGCCACGGCCTTCGGCGGGCCGAAGCACCAGAGCCTGCCCCAGGAGGTCCGCAACGAGCGGCTGGCGGCCATCCTGCCCTGGCTGCGCGGACAGGTGAGCCAGCAGCGCCGCCTCATCGGCACCGTCCAGGACGACGAGCGGATCCTGCGCTTCGTCAATTCCAACGACGCCGCCCGCCTGGCCGAGCTGGGCACCAGCTGCCCCGACCACTTCCTGCGCACCAAGATCAAGCCGCTGTACGTCGACTGGAATCCCCAGACCGAAGACGCCGCCGCCCTCAAGGCCAAGCTCAAGGCCGGCCTGGAGCAGTACCGCAAGGACTACGCGGCCTACTACGAGCGCTGCAAGCGGTCCAACTCGCCGGCCATGCGCGACCCGAATCCCACCGTCATCCTCATCCCCGGACTGGGCATGGTGGCCTGGGGCAAGGACAAGTCCGAGAGCCGCGTCACGGCCGAGTTCTACAACTGCGCCGTCGAGGTCATGCGCGGGGCCGAGGCGGTCGACCGCTACATCGCCCTGCCCCAGCAGGAAGCCTTCGACATCGAGTACTGGCTGCTCGAGGAGGCCAAACTTCGCCGCATGCCGCCCGAGAAGGAACTGGCCCGCCAGGTGGTCGTGGTCATCGGTGCCGGATCCGGCATCGGTCGCGAGACCGCGCTGCGGATCAGCAAGGAGGGCGCGCAAGTCGTCTGCGTCGACCTGAACGAGGCGGCCGCCCAGGCCACGGCAGGCGAGATCACCGTCAAGCTCGGGCAGGGCATCGGCGTGGCCGGCACCGGCCTCAGCGGCTGCGGCCCGGCCATCGGGCTGGCCGCCAACATCACCGACCGGGCCAGCATCCGGGCCATGCTCGACCGCGTGGCCCTTGCCTACGGCGGCTTCGATTCCATCTGCGTCACCGCAGGCATCTTCGTGCCGAGCGACACCAGCGGTCACATCCCCGACGACAAGTGGGCGTTGACCTTCCACATCAACGTCACCGGGAGCTACCTGGTCGGCGACGAGGCCGCCAAGACCTGGAAGGAACAGGGCCTGCGCGGCAACCTGGTGCTCACCACCAGCGCCAACGCCGTGGTCGCCAAGAAGGGCAGCGTGGCCTACGACTGCTCCAAGGCCGCCGCGAACCACTTGGTCCGCGAGCTGGCCATGGAGCTCAGCCCGCTGGTGCGGGTCAACGGCGTGGCCCCGGCCACCGTGGTCCAAGGCTCGGCCATGTTCCCGCGCGACCGCGTGATCGGGTCGCTGGCCAAGTACAACATCCCCTACACCGACGACGAGGCCACCGAGTCGCTGGTGCGCAAGCTGGCCCAGTTCTACGCCGACCGGACGCTGACCAAGTCGCCCATCACCCCGGCCGACCAGGCCGAGGCGTACTTCCTCTTGGTCAGCCAGCGCCTCAGCAAGACCACCGGTCAGGTCATCACCGTGGACGGCGGCCTGCACGAGGCCTTCCTGCGCTGATCCGGGATCGATGCGGGCGTGCCGGGCGGATATAGCGGGGGGCCGGGCGCGCCGGGATCGGAGTCGGAATCGACTCCGCCCGGTCAGGCTGGGACGGAGTCGTCGCCGGTGCCTTCGGCCTCGTCGGAGCCGCTGTCGGAACCACCGGGGGCGACGCCATATTCGCGCAGCTTGTTGCGCATGGTGCGGACGCTGATGCCGAGCAACCGGGCCGCTTGGGTGCGGTTGCCGCCACAGGCATCGACCGCCTGAAGGATGGCCTGCTTCTCCATCTGGTCGAGGGGCACGATGGCCGCAAGACCGATGGGCGCGGAGGAGGAAGCCGCCGCCGGGGCG
>VHCX01000059.1 GCA_016871615.1 Verrucomicrobiota bacterium | reverse complement strand
CAAGTAGACGCCCGGTCCCCCTCGGGCGCGATCCAGATTGCCGCTGACGGCCAGGATGCTGTCGCGGATGCCCTCGGCCTCCAGCCGCCGAGGCGGGAAGCGCCACAGCAACCGGGTACCCGCATCGACCGCCAGACCGTCTTTCCGGGGCGCGCCCGACTGCCGCCAGGTGGCCGAGGTGAGGATGCGCCGCTGCAGGTGCTTGAGGCTCCATCCGTGCTCCACCAGGTCGCTGGCCAGCCAGTCGAGCAACTCCGGATGCGAGGGCCGGGCCCCGTTCCGGCCGAAGTCGTTGGGCGTGTCCACCAGGCCCACCCCGAACTGGTGCTGCCAGAGGCGGTTGACGATCACCCGGGCCGTCAGCGGGTGGTCGGGTCGGGTGATCCATTCGGCCAGGGCGAGCCGGCGGTCGCGTTCCGGGGCGTTGGTCGAGAGGGCCAAGGGCCGGAAGAGATCCAAGGTTGCCGGAGCCACCACCTCGCGCTTCTGCAGCGGGTCGCCCCGGTGCAGGCGGTGGGTCGCCCCCGGTTGCGAGAAGGTGCCGGAATACACGCTCGGCGCCTTCGACAGCTCCGCCTTCTCCTGGCGGGCCGCCTCGAGTTCCGCGAGCCAACGCCGACCTTTCGCCGCCTCGGACCCGGCGAGACCCTCGAAGCGGTACACCGGCCCGGACGGCTTGGTCTCCTGGCCGGCATGGGGAACGCGGTCGTCGGAGGTCGCCACCGTCCGCCAGACCCCGGGCTCGGTCGCCACCTCGATCCGGTACCGGGTCGCCACGCGGTCCTTGAACTGCCCCTCGCGATCCCGTCCCCAGACCACGCGGTCGATGCGCTCAATCCTGAGGAACTCGAGCTGCACCCACCCCTGGCCGGCCTGGCTGGAGATCCAGGACCGGCCATTGCCGGGGCGTCCGTCGTTCACGTGCTCCAGCTTGTGGATCTCGTACCCGGCAAGGGTGCCGGAGGCCGAGGGCTTGGTGCCCGCCGAGGCCAGGGCGACATTGCGCTGGCCGGACCAGGCCTCGAGCTCGTCGAGGCAGGGCTCGCCGCCCGAGGTGGCTAGGATGGTGAAGCGCAGGAACCGAGCGTCGCTGGCCGGGAAGGAGTCTTCATTGACCCGGGCCTCGACCGCAGGGCGCCGTTTCGACACCGGCCCTGTCTCCAGCGCCGGAGCCTTCGACACGAAGGCCTCGAGGCGCTTCTCCAGGTCGGCGATCCGCCCGTCCGCCCGCTTCAGCGCCTCGGCCCGTTCCGCCGGCAGGGGCAATGGCCGCTCCCCGTGCTGCACGCCCGAGAAGATCGCCGCCATGGCGTAGTACTCGGTGTGCTGGATGGGATCGAACTTGTGGGTGTGGCAGCGGGCGCATCCCAGGGTCAGCCCGAGGAAGGCCGTGCCGGTGGTGCCCACCATGTCGTCGATCTCGTCGGCCCGCTGCATCGCCGTCAGCTTGATGTCGGGGCTCTTGACGATGTCCACCGGCCCGGCCACCAGGAACCCCGTGGCCACATCGACCCCCAGGGCGTCGCCGGCGATCTGCTCGCGGATGAAGCGGTCGTAGGGCTTGTCGGTGTTGAAGGCCTCGATGACGTAGTCGCGGAATCGCCAGGCGCTCAGGCGTTCCCGGTTGGTCTCGAAGCCGTTGCTCTCGGCGAACCGGATCACATCAAGCCAGTGCCTGCCCCAACGCTCGCCATACCGGGGGTCCTCAAGCACCCGGTCCACCAGCCGTTCGAAGGCTCCGGGCGCCCGGTCGGCGAGGAAGGCCGACACTTCCTCCGGCGTCGGCGGCACCCCGAGCATCACCAGGTGAAGCCTCCGGATCAGCGTGGCCGGGTCGGCCTCGGTCGAGGGCTTCAGCCCGCTCCGGGACAGGCGCTCCCCGATGAAGGCATCGATCGGATTCAGCGAGCCTGAGGGGGTCTTCGACGGGGGGACGACCGGACGGACCACGGGCTGGAACGCCCAATGCGGTCCGTCGGCAGTCGACCCCGGACCCTGGTCAGGCTCGGCGGCGACCAGGGCCGGTGGATGGCACAAAAGCATCAGCCCCAACGAGACCAACGAGAGCATCCCCCACCGACGGAAACCCTGACTCCGGGCCGAGGCCGAGGCTGAAGCCATGTTTGGACTCGTCTCGAGGGCTCCCCTGGGATTCATGCGGTGGTCACTCCTTGGTCTCGGTGGACACGGCCCGGATGGTCACGATGCGCCCCTTGGCCATGCGCTTGAGCGTGAGCTTGAGGTCGCCCTTCTCGGCGGCCACCAGGCGTTCGAAATCGGCCACCGTCGAGACCGGTTGGTCCTGCACATGGGTGATCAGTTCGTAGGGTTTGACGCCCGCGACGCTCGCCCGCCCTCCCGGCTCGATGCGGGAGACCACCACGCCGGGCTCGTCGGCCTTGCGCTGGATGTAGCGGCGGACGTCGTAGGTGAGGTTGCGCACCGTGATGCCGAGGCTCTCGGACTTGAAGCGGGCGGCCGACTCGTAGTGGGTCGGTCCCGGCACGACCTCGAACTCGCGGCCCAGCAACCTGCCCTCCTCGACGAACTCGGCGGTGACGCGCGTGCCGAAACCGAGGTCGGTGAGGGCCCGGGTGAAGGGGGTCTCGGCCGGCGGCCACGGCGTGGGAATGCGCTCGAAGAACTGGTCCCGGATCTCGTCGAGCCGCTCCCACGGGAATCCCTGGGACCGCGCGAAATCCTCCTCGAGCTGCACTTCGATCGGCACCGGCTGGGACGGGGCCCGGAGCCTCAGCAGCACCATGCCGGCCTGGATGCCGGCCTTGGCCGCCGGCGACTCGGGATGCACGTAGGTGACCAGGGCTCCGGTCTGCCCGTCCCGCGTCTGGTCGGAGACCTTGTTGGCCCGGGCCAACTCGCGGGTCAGCGGCTGCAGCTCCACGCCCAGCCACGCCAGGCGGTTTTCGTCGGCCTCCGACACCGGCACATTGGCCGGATCGGCCGTGGCCGGCAGGCGACCCACCGCCTCGGCGATCTGCCGGGCCGTGGTGAGCTGCCGGCGTCCGGCGAAGGGATCGCGCACCCCGCCGATGAGCTCGCGACGGGCCACGGGCAGGGCGTAGAGCGCGCGGTCGAGGGTGAAGAGGAAGGTGTCCTTCACCTCCGGGTCGGGCAGCTCCGGATAGGCCTCGAGGCGTGCCCCGACCCGGACCCCGGCGATGCGCGACTCATGGAAGTAGGCCGAACGGGTCTCGCCACGCAGGTCGATCTCGGCGCGCAGCATCAACTGCCCCATGCGGTCGGCGGGGTGGACCGGATCGATCCGTAGGGCCTCGCCCAGCGGCTGCTCGGGCTCGACCACCAGCACGCCGAAATCGCGCAGCGAGGCCACGAACTTCGCCGGCACGGGCGGTTTGCCCTCGCGCTGGATGGAAGCCCGCTCGAGGCGCGCGGTGACACCGCTGCGGAGGGCCGCCAGGACGGCCACCCGGCCACCGGGCAAAAGCACCCCAAGCTCGTTGCGTTCGGTCGCCGAATCGTCGGCCTCCTCGTCGCCCCGGGAACGCATGCGCATGGGATTCTGGCCCGGGGTCGCCTTGGGGCTGCGGAAGCTCAGGCGCACCCGCACGAGGGTCCGGGCCGTCAGGGCCTCGAGTTCCTGGAGTTGCCCGGCAAACGCGGCCGCATCGATCCACTTCCAGTCGAGCGGCTGGCCCCGCCAGCGCTGCTCGGTGTCCAGGCGGTGATTCATCACCAGACCGAGGGGCCGCCCGGCCGCGGAGACGGCCAACCCCTGGTGGTCGAGCACGCGGAAAGCCTTGCCCGATTCGGTCTGGAGGAACTGCCCCCCAAAGGGCAGGACCACACGCACCATCTGGCCATCCTGGCGATGGTAGCCGACCAAGCCCGCCGCCGCCTCGGATCCCGTCGATCCCTTGGCCGGGAATGTCAGCGGTCGGGTCCCGGCAATGGGCTCATCGAGGGTCAGCACGAAGGCCCACTGGTCGACGCCGTAGGCGCTGATCCGGGCCGAGGTTCGGCCCTTGCCCTGTCGCACGGTGATGGACTGGATGAAGCGCGGATGCACGCAGGGATCCATGGCCACCACGGTCGTCGGTCCCACCAGGAAACCGGTGGTCTCCAGCGGCCGCTCCTCGGCGACGAGATCGGCGAGGCTGTTGGAGCGCGGCCCCGTGGACTTGGGATCCTGGTCGAGGATGCCGTGGGGAGCGTCACCGCGGTCGAACTGCAGGGTGAACTCCACCTGCACGAGGCCCGGGGCGACGCCGGCGATCCATCGGGCCGGATCCTTGGCCGCCGGGGCCGCCGTCGCCGGAACACCCCACCAGGCAACGGTCGACACGAGGAACAGCAGGAGGAGGCGAGTCATAGGCCCCGAGATTAGGCCACCTCGCCGGAAACCTCCAATGGCCATCTTCGCCCCACCGGTCGACAGGACGGCACGATGCCCGGTCGATGTCCGGGGTCCGGCGTCCCGGGTCCAAAACCCATCCGATCCCTCGTCCCCCCGTCCCGCCTCGGCAGTCCTCGGCAGGCCTAGGCAGGCTGTGCGGTCAACGCTTCACCACGTCAGCGCCTCACCAGCTCAGCGCCTGGAGCCGACGCGAGACCTCCTCGGCATTGGCGCGGCTGTTGAAGGCGCTGACTCGGAACCATCCCTCGCCATTGCTGCCGAAGCCGCTGCCCGGGGTGATGACCACATTGGCCTCATTCAGGATGCGGTCGAAGGCCTGCCAACTGGTGTGCCCCTTCGGCGCATCCACCCAGATGTAGGGCGCATTCACGCCGCCGAACACCCGATGACCAGCCGCCTTGGCCCCGGCCACCAGGATCTTGGCATTGCCCATGTAGTGCTCGACCAGCGCGGCCACCTGAGCCTTGCCCTCCGGCGAGTACAGGGCCTCGGCGGCCCGCTGGACGATGTAGGACACGCCATTGAACTTGGTGGTCATGCGCCGCAACCACAGCGGGTGCAGGGGCCTGGACTCGCCCGAGGCCGTCGAGGCGAGGAGCGTCTTAGGAACCACCGTGAACGC
The DNA here is from genome assembly GCA_016871615.1 of Verrucomicrobiota bacterium. Taxonomy (GTDB): domain Bacteria; phylum Verrucomicrobiota; class Verrucomicrobiia; order Limisphaerales; family UBA9464; genus SXXZ01. The sequence goes on along the minus strand of VHCX01000059.1, from coordinate 16,724 downwards.
GCAGCGCAGGCCGGTGAACCCGCCGTTCTTGGAGAAGCTGCGGAACTCGATGGCGCACTCCCGGGCCCCCGGGATCTCGTAGATCGAGTGTGGGATGGTCGGGTCGCCGATGTAGGCCTCGTAGGCCGAGTCGAAGAGGATGATCGAGCGGTGGGCCAGCGCGTACTTCACCCAGGCCTCGAGCTGGTCCCGCGAGGCCGTGGCCCCGGTCGGGTTGTTGGGCGAACAGAGGTAGATGACGTCCACCCGCTCCTTGGGCGGCTCGGGGATGAAGCCGTTCTGGGCGGTGCACGGCAGGTAGGTGATGTCCGCATAGGCCCCCGAGGCGTCGGCCTCTCCGGTGTGGCCCACCATGACATTGGTGTCCACATACACCGGGTAAACCGGATCGGTGATGGCCATGCGGTTGGAGGAGCCGAGGATGTCGAGGATCGCGCCGCAATCGCACTTCGAACCGTCGCTCACGAAGATTTCGTCGTCGGCCACCTCGATGCCGCGGGCGCGGAAGTCGTTCTGGGCGATCGCCGCCCGCAGCCACTCGTAGCCCTGCTCCGGTCCGTAGCCCTTGAAGGAGCTTCGCACGGCCATCTCGTCGACGGCCTTGTGGAGCGCGGTGATCACCGCCCCGGGCAGGGGCTCGGTCACGTCGCCGATGCCGCACCGGATCAACCGGGCCGCCGCCGCCGGGTTGGCGTCGTTGAACGCCTTCACCCGCCGTCCGATTTCAGGGAACAGGTAACCCGCCTTGAGCTTGAGATAATTGTCGTTGAGCGAAGCCATGATGATGCACCGGGACTCGCCCGGAATGGGGCCAAGGTTAGTAAATGGCGGAGGCCCGCTGCAAGGATTCGGCAGCGGGAGGCACGTGCAACCCAGGTCCATGGGCGCCATGGTCCATGGACCGACCTTCGCCGGGACCCACGGGAAGCCGTAGGCCATCCGATGACGGTCTCGCTGACGGGGCTTGACGATGGGCCCAGAATCGGGTGGTCCTGAGTACCAAAACACGACTCATCGTATTTTGGTAAACACCATTTTACGGTGGATCGTATTTTGGTCAGCCCGGGAAGCCGCCCTGCATCGGTAATTCGGCGTCACCCGCCTCACCGTCACCGCCACTCGGTGCCGGCGGGGAACTCGTAGCGGGCGAGGGTCGCGGGGTGCATCTCGGTGCTGTAGCCGGCCTTCTCCGGGGCCAGATAGCGACCGGCCCGGATGCGGCAGGGGTCGGTGAAGTGCTCGTGCAGGTGGTCCACGAACTCGCACACCCGACCGTCCCAGCTGCCGCTGACACTCGTGTAGTCGATCATGCTCAGGTGCTGGACGAACTCGCACAGACCGACCCCGCCGGCGTGCGGGCACACCGGGACCCCGAACCTGGCCGCCAGGAGCAGCACCGCGAGGTTCTCGTTCACACCGCCCAGGCGGCAGGAGTCGATCTGGCAGAACGAGATGGCCCGGGCTTGCAGCAACTGCTTGAAGAGGATCCGGTTCATGCCGTGTTCGCCCGTGGCCACGCCGATGCCCAGCGGCTCCATGGCGCGCGCGATGGCGGCATGGCCCAGCACGTCGTCGGGGGAGGTCGGCTCCTCGATCCACCAGGGCTTGAACGGGGCCAGCGACTGCATCCACTGGATGGCCTGGGGCACGTCCCACACCTGGTTGGCGTCGACCATCAGCTTGCGATCCCAGCCGATCTCCTCGCGGATGATGCCCAGGCGGCGGATGTCGTCCTGCAGGTCGCGACCCACCTTCACCTTGATGTGGTTCCACCCTTCCGCCACCGCCTCGCGGCACAGGCGACGGATCTTGTCGTCGGGGTAGCCCAGCCATCCGGCGCTGGTGGTGTAGGCCGGATAGCCCTCGCGCTCGAGGCGGGCGATGCGCTCGGCCTTGCCGGGCTCGGCCCGCCGCAGCAAGTCCAACGCCTCGGCCGGCGTGAGGGCGTCGGTGAGGTAGCGGAAATCGACGCAGGCCACGAACTGCTCGGGCGTGAACCCGCTCACCAGTTTCCAGACCGGCTTGCCGGCGTGGCGCGCATACAAATCCCACAGCGCGTTGACGATCGCCGCCAGCGCCAGATGGATGGCGCCCTTGTCGGGACCGATCCAGCGCAGTTGCGAGTCGCCGTTGAGCCGCCGCCAGACCGTGCCGGGGGCCGCGCGGAACTCCTCGAGCGTGAGGCCCACCATCAGGTGTTCGTGGGCCTTCACCGCCGCGCACACCACGTCGTTGCCCCGCCCGATGGTGAAGGTCGACCCATGACCCTGAAGCCCGGTGTCCGTGTGGAGGATCACATAGGCCGAGGAGTAGTCCGGATCGGGGTTCATCGCGTCCGACCCGTCCAGGGCCTTGGACGTCGGGAAGCGGATATCGCGGACTTCGAGTCGGGTGATGCGCATGAGTCGCACCAAGATGGCGGGACGCCCCCCTGACGCCAAGGTCGCAAACCGGTCCGCCCGGCGGGGGCGGTTCGATCCGTCCTTGGGACCCGGCCCGGCCTAGTACCAGTACACCGTGTTGCCCCCGGGACCACCCACCGCCCGGCCCTTGATCTGGGCCTTCGGCCGGACAATCACGCTGCCGTCGGCCTGCCCCACCGGCTGGTCCGGCGTCAGCGAGAACTCCAGGAAGAGCCGGCTGACCTTGGGGGCATTGAACCTGCCGAGGTGTCCAACATCCCAGGTGACCGAACCCGGGGTGTCGCTGACCCGGTGGGTGATGAAGGCCCTCGAGGAATCGCATTCATCGGCCTTGGTGGGCCAGGCGGGCTCGATGTCCGCCGCCGCGGGATCCTTGCTGCCGCTGAGCGACTGGAACTTCATGCCCGGGAAATTGGCGAACCACATATAGGGGGTGTACACCATCGCCGCCGGGGTGTCCCACCCGCCATAGTCCTTCGTCGAGGCATCGGCGAAATTGGTCATGCTCGCGTAGTTGAGCCACAGCTTGCCGAAGGTCTTGGCCGTGATGGGGCAGATCAGCACACGGGTCTCCTGCAGGTACTTGCCCTTGAGCGAATCGACGATGCTGTCCTTGCGCCCACTGGTGCGGTGATAGTCGGGGCTGCCGTCGTCGTGCTGCTGGAACTTCCCGCGGTTGTCGTCGGCGTACAGGATCTGCGGGAGATACTGGCTGCGGATGTTGTTCACGCAGACGATGCGGCTGCCCCGGTACTTGGCCTTGGCCAGCGCCGGCAGGAGCATGCCCGCCAGGATCGCGATGATCGCGATGACCACGAGCAGTTCGATCAAGGTGAACGCCTCCCGACGCGGAAGGCTGGGGCGTTGGGCAATCATGGCGGGAACGGGTGCGGGGATCGGTTGGATCAAGGACACCGCCACCGGTTTTGTCAATGGACCCCGGCCGGTTGGCCGCCATTCGGCGGGTCGGCGGCGTCTCAACGGAGTCCGATCTGAAGATCCGCCCCCCGGTCGCCTAATGCTGGCCACCGCCGGGGCGGGCGTTCTTCTTCCAAGGCATGTCGGGAAACTTCTCGGGCAGCTTGAACGCCTGCGCCTTGGGTTGGGCCATGCGGAGCTCGGAATCCTCTTCTTCGGCAGGCTTCGCTCCCGGGGCGGCCATGTTGCCCTTCCAGGAGGCGATGCGCGCCTGCAGGCCATGCTGCTCGGCGGTCTGCTTGTCGCCCGACTTCATGTAGAAGAGCGAGAGGTTGGTGTGCACCAGCTGCTCGTTGGGCTTGAGCTTCTCGGCGCGGTGCCCCTCGGCGATGGCCGTGGCGTAGTCGCCCAACCGGTAGTGGCACATGGCCAGGCCCAGACGCGCGTCGAAGTGGTCGGGATCTTCGGCCAGGATGGCCTGGAACTTCGAAATGGCCACCGCGTACTCGCCGGTCGAGTAGTCGAACATGGCGTCGTCGAATTGATCTTGGTGGCTGGACATAGGCTCAGTCGGGGAGACTGGTAGCCTGCCCTCGCCCCGCCCACAACTGCGGAGCGGACCTTGCCCGGTGGCAACCGCCACCGCAGTCTCTGACTCCCAAAGCATGAGCCACGGTGCCTCCCTCCGACTGCTGTCGACCGACTTCGACGGCACCATCCACGACGATTTCGGCGACCCGAAGATCCCCCACGCGCTGCAGGAACGCATCGCGGCCTTCCAGGCGCGCGGCGGGCATTGGGTCATCAACACCGGCCGCGACATGGCCAGCCTCATGGAGACCCTCGGCCGGGCACGCATCTCGGTGCAGCCCGACTACCTGATCCTCGTGGAACGGGAGATCTACGAGCGGAAGCACGACCGGTTCGTGCCGGTGGAGCCCTGGAACAGCCGCTGCACCGACGACCACGCCCGCCTGTTCGGCTCGCTGGCCAAGGAACTGGAACAGCGGATCCAGTCGCTGTCGGCGCGCCATGAGGCCACCTTCTACGCCGACCCGTTCTCACCCTTGTGCGCCATCGCCCGTTCGAACCTGCAGATGGACGAGATCCACGCCGAGCTGGACGCTTTCTGCGGACGGCATGCCGAACTGGTGGCGGTGCGCAACGACATCTACGTGCGCCTGAGCCATCGGGGCTACAGCAAGGGCACCGCCCTGTCGGAACTGGGCCGGATCCTCGGCATCGGGCCCGAGGCGCGGGTGGCCGCCGGCGACCATCTCAACGACCTGCCCATGCTGCGTCGCGAGCACGCCCATCACCTCGTCTCGCCCTCGAACGCGCTGGCGGCCGTGCAGATGCAGGTGCTGGCCGAGGGCGGATGGGTCGCCAAGAAGACCGCCGGCCACGGCACCCTCGAGGGCCTCATCCGGCTCGGACTCTGAACCACCCCGAGACCGGGCCGATTCCATGTCCGATCCGCAACTGACCGAGGCGTTCTTCGCCAAGGCCGCCGGCTGGGAAGTGATGAAACACGCCCGGGCGCTGCTCGCCTCGGGCAAGGTGCTCTCCTCGAACTGGACGCCCCCGTTGCTGAAGGGCGTGGTGGTGTCCGACGCGACTTCGCTGCGGGCCGGATTGGTGATCCGCCACGAACTGGACATCGAGAATGTCTGCCCCTGCCGGCAATCCCGGGAGTGGGGCACCCTTTGCGCCCATTCGGTGGCCGTCGGCCTGCACCACCTGAAACCGGCTCCGGTGGCACCGCCGCCGGTCCCGGGGACGGCCTCCTACTCCTCCCAGCGCCCCGGCGCCCCGGCGTCCCCGGTCGTCACCGGACGCCCCATGGCCTCCAACAAGGACCCGGTGCGGCTGCAGCGGTCCGAGACCGGGCGGCCCCTCGAAGTCCATGTGGTCTTCCCGCCCAACCTCGCCGACGCGATCCGTCGGGACCGGGTGATGGTGATGTTCGAGGGGCTCACCCCGAGCCAGCGGGCGCCCCTGAACGCGCTGGTGAAGGCCGGGATGTTCCGCCTCTCCGAGGCCGACGCACGCCTGCTGGACGCGGCCGAACTGGCCGCCGGCGGCGACACCCCGGGCATGATCCAACTTTCCGGGGCCGCGCTCCTGCCCGTGCTGCAGGCGATGGCCGGTCACCCCCGTCTGACCCTCGGTCGCAAGACGGCCTTGACGGTCTCCGGCGAAGCCGCACCGCTGCCCCTGCGGGCCCGGCTCGAGCCCTCGGGCGAAATCACCCTGGCCCTGAAGGGTTCCCCGCAGGCCTGCACCCTCCTGGCCGGACCCGACGGGACCTGGGCGCTGGACGGTGACACCCTCCGACCGCTCGGCCTGCCGACCGCCGTGCGCGGCGTGCTGCAAGGTCCGCAGAAGATTCCGCGCTCCGACGTGCCGCGGTTCCTGTCGCAGGATTGGCCCACGCTCTCGCGCACGCCGGGCCTCGAGGCCGATTTCAGGCCCGAGGACTTCGTGCTCGAACCGGCCCCGCCGCGATTCCTCCTCCAATTGAGCGGCGGCCTGGCGATGCTCACGGCCCTGCTCCAGTGCCGCTACGGAACCCGCATCATGACCGTCGGCGTGACCGCGCGCGACGAGGCGGCCTGGATGCCCGACCCGGCCAACACCCGACGCTACCTGGCCCGCGACCTGGCCGCCGAACACATGGCCTTCATGCGGCTGCGCCAGGCCGGGTTCACCGGCCCCGATGCCCAGGGCCGTTGGCAGCTCAACGGTCAGGAGCGCGTACTGGCCTACTTCTCACGCCTGCATCCACGCCTCGAGCGCGAGTGGGAGGTGTCGCTTGAAGAACGCCTCGAGACCAGCACCCGCAAGAACCTCGTGCGCGTGCAACCCCGCTTCCAGATCACGCCCTCGGGCGAGCGCTGGTTCGACCTCGAGGTGTCCTACGTCGCCGACGATGGCGAGCGCTTCAGCGCCGCCGACATCCAGCGGCTGGTGCTCGGCGGTGGCCAGGGCCGTTCGCGCTCCGGCAAGACCGTGCTCATCGACACGGGCGCCGTGGAGGAACTGCAGGAGGTGCTGCTCGACTGCTCGCCCGATCAGCACAATGGGCGCTACCGCATGGGGGCGGCCCAGGCGGGATTCCTGGATGCTTCGCTCCGGGAACAAGGGCACACGGTCCAGGCACCGGCGGCCTGGCGGGAACGGGTGGCCCGGCAGACGGGCGAGGCCTTGCCGGCCTGCCCCCCGCTGGGGGCGCTGGAGACGGTCCTCCGACCCTACCAGAGGCAGGGCGTGGCGTGGATCGGCTTCCTGCGCGACAACGGCTTCGGGGGCGTCCTGGCCGACGAGATGGGCCTTGGCAAGACGCTCCAGGTGCTGGCGCACCGCGCCTCCCTGCACGGGACGGCCGCCACCCGGCCCGCCCACCCCACGCTGGTCGTCTGCCCCACCTCGCTGGTCACCAACTGGGCCGCCGAAGCCGCCCGTTTCGCGCCCGACCTGCGGGTGCTGGTGATCTCCGGGCCCCAGCGGCACAAGCTCTTCGCCCGGGTGCCCGAGCACGATCTGGTTGTCACCAGCTACGCGCTGCTGCGCCGCGACATCGAGCACTACCGCGACCATGCCTTCGACACCGCGGTGCTCGACGAGGCCCAACACATCAAGAACCGCAGCACTCAGAACGCCAAGGCCGTGAAGGCCATCCCGGCCCGCCACAGACTGGTGCTGACCGGCACGCCGCTCGAGAACTCGGTGCTCGACCTGTGGAGCCTCTTCGACTTCCTCATGCCCGGATACCTGGGCGCCTCCGACGACTTCCGCGAGCGGTACGAGGTGCCCATCACCCAGCAGCGTGACCAGGGCTCGATGGTCCGCCTGGGCAAGCGCATCCGCCCGTTCCTGCTGCGCCGCCTCAAGAAGGACGTGCTGCAAGACCTGCCCGCCAAGCTGGAGCACGTGTCCTACTGCGACCTCACGCCGGCGCAGTCCACCGTGTACGCACAGGTGCTGGCGGCGACCCGAGCGCAGGTCGATTCGGCCGTCGAGGCCAATGGATTGGCCAAGAGCCGCATGGTCCTGCTCACGGCGCTGTTGCGCCTGCGCCAGATTTGCTGCGACCTGCGGCTGCTGGAGGCCGACGGAGCCCGGACCGCCGACGGGGCCGAGGCGGGCGCCCTGGAGACCAACGCCGGGAGCAACGCCGGCGCCTCGGCCTCGCCCGACGACTCGGGCAAGCTGCAGCTCTTCGGCGAACTGCTCGACCAGAGCCTCGACGGTGGGCACCGGCTGCTGGTGTTCAGCCAGTTCACCCGGATGCTCAGGCTGCTGAAGGACGAACTGAAGCGCCGCGACGTGGAGTTCTGCTATCTCGACGGTTCGACCCAGGACCGCGCCGGCGAGGTCGCCCGCTTCCAATCGCCGTCGGGGCCGCCGGTCTTCCTCATCTCGCTCAAGGCCGGTGGCGTGGGCCTCAACCTGACGCAGGCCGACACCGTGGTGCACTTCGACCCCTGGTGGAACCCGGCGGTCGAGGATCAGGCCACCGACCGCGCCCACCGCATCGGGCAGTCGCGGGTGGTCAGCAGCTACAAGCTCATCACCCGTGGCACGGTGGAGGAGAAGATCGTGGCCCTGCAGCAGCGCAAACGGGAGATCATCGCCTCGACCCTCACCGGCGAGGAGGCCTTCGCCGAATCGCTGAGCTGGGACGAGATCCGCGAACTGCTCGGGTGAGCCGCCGTGCCCCGCCCCCCGGGGCCCTTGCCATCGCGGTGTTTTCGGGATGGCGACGCGGCGGCATCCCGGCAAGGATCGGTCCATGGATCCCCGACTTCACTCCACCCAGGGACGGTCGCGTCGTCCACGCCCGGCCTGCCTCCCGACCGCATCGAAGGCCGGCGCGGCCTTCACGCTCATCGAGCTGCTGGTGGTCATCGCCATCATCGCCATCCTGGCGGGCATGCTCCTGCCGGCGCTGGCCAAGGCGAAGCTCAAGGCCAAGGAGGTCAACTGCCTGTCGCATTTCCGGCAATGGGCCATCGCCTCCAACCTCTACGCCTCGGACGACGCGCGCGGGCGGCTGCCCTTGCTCGGCGACCTCGGCAACAATCCGTGGGACGTGGCCGACGCGATGATCCCCGCCGTGCAGAACTACGGGCTCACGGTGCCCATGTTCTTCTGCCCAGTGCGGCCATCCGAGCTGACCGAGGCGCAGATGTGGCTCCAGCGCCAGCACCAGCGCACGCTCGCGAACAACGAGGACCTCCGCTTCTACTACAGCCGACGCTGGACCTTTGGCTTCGCGATCATGCAGCACAGCTGGTGGGTGCCCCGCTCCGGGCAACCCGGCTACAAGGTCATGCCGTCCACCTCGCGGGTGAACACCAACTCCCTGGTCGAGGGCTGGCCCACCCGGCTCGAGGACCCGGGTGGGGCGACCAGCCCGATCGTCACCGACACGCTCTACAAGGACGGCTTCGAGACCAACCTGCAGAAGGCCTGGGGCGGGCACCCCACGGCGAAGGCCGACTCGGGCTTCCAGATCCAGGGCGGCCGCGCCGCCTCCATCAGCCGGGCCTACGCCGACGGTCACGCCGACCTCGCCCGGGCCAGTGCCATCGTGTGGCGTCACTACGGCAACTGGACCAGCTTCTATTGAACCCCCGGCGGGCCCTCGGCCTCCGATGCGGCCCACACGTCCGGCAAACCCTCCGGCCGGTGGGATCGTTCCGCGATGCTCGCCGGGCCTTGCGCGGGCGGGACGGGGCGAAGTCCGCCCGACTCCCTGGGACAAGGGCCTGAGACCACCCCGCCGCAACCGGCGTGACCCATCACCGAGACCGGGGCAAAACCATGGCTGGCGCCGGGACGGTCGATTCGCTTTGCCGAAAAGGCCGCCGAAAAGGCCTTGACGAACCGAAGACCGCGTTCGCAGCTTGGCGTCGGAATCCGGTGACGAACCGGGTCGTCCACCAAAAGGCGGCCCACCGGGATCCAGAACGGAGAACTGACGCATGACTCCACTAGCCCTCTCCTCGTCCCCTGGGCCCGCCCACGGCAGCAGCTCCGCCTCCCGGACTCCGACCCGGAGCCTACGCGACGGCTTCACGCTCATCGAACTGCTGGTGGTCATCGCCATCATCGCCATCCTGGCGGGCATGCTCCTGCCGGCCCTGGCCAAGGCCAAGGCCAAGGGCAACGGCATCATGTGCCTCAACAACACCAAGCAGTTGATGATGTCGTGGCGGCTCTACATCGACGACCAGAACGGGAAGATTCCGCCGGCCTACTCCGACAACCCCAACTTCAACTCGTGGGCCTACGGCATCCTCGATTGGAGCAGCGCCAACCGGGACAACTGGGACGTCACCAACACCCTCGCCAAGGGATCGATCTGGCGATACACCGGCGGCACCCAGAAGATCTACAAGTGCCCGGCCGACACCTACCTGACCCTCGGGGCCAACGGAAAGCCCCGCCTGCGCAGCAACTCGATCAACTCGTGGGTGGGCATGCACGACGGCAAGCCGACCTGGTTCGGCAACAGCCCGCCCTGGCGCATGTTCCTCAAGGACTCGGACTTTGTGCAGCCAGCCGACACTTGGGTGTTTGTCGATGAGCATCCCGACAGCATCAACGACGGCTTCTTCTGCACGGACATGAAGCCCGCCCCGAACCTGGCTCAGGCCGTCATGCCCGACCTGCCGGCCAGCTACCACAACGGCGCCTGCGGCTTCGCCTTTGCCGACGGCCACTCCGAGATCAAGCGCTGGCTCGACAAGCGGACCGTGCTGCCGGTCAAGCGCACCGGCTTCAGCCCCCCGAACCAGGCCAACAACCGCGACGTGGAATGGCTCTGGAGCAAGACCACCCAGCGGTTGAATTGAAATCCTGAGGCGAGTCTTAAATTCCGATCACACGGCCGGCAACGCGCCGGCAAGCCGAATACTGAAAAAGCGACCGCCGCCGGTCAGACCGGTCAGGATGATCGCGCCCGGTAGGCAGCCTGGTCGTCATGAGTGATCTTGAGCAAGTCCGTATCGGAACCACCCGAATGGTTCGGCTGAAACCGGATCCCGAATAGTCCCGCTCAACCCAGCTGCTTGGGAGATTATCCAATGTACCGGGCAGACCGTGACTCCTGCGGTTCGAAAGAATGATGGTTTGATCCATCCAAGACCACAGACCGGTCCATAACCACCCATTGGGCGGGTCATGGTTCCGGAGAAAACTCCTCGTCAGGAGCGACCACCGGCTGCCCGGGCTCCAATCGGTCTTCGCGCGGGTAGATGCCCTTCCGGATGTCCAGGGCATACAAGGAATCGAAAAACACCTCGGTGGGCATTCCCAACTCCAAGGAAAGCCTCGCCTTTGAGAACGCGATTCCTTTTTTTACTAGCAATTCATCGCCACTGAGATAGTCGTTTCGCAATTCAGCGGGAATCTCTCAATAAGTGGGAAAACTCTCTCCGATCTTCGATTCCTTCTCTTTCAGGAAATCCCGCCATTGGGAAATGCCAGCCAACTCACAATAGGTCGGCCTCAACTGGACCATCGCCATGTCTCCTCCGAAGTGATTCGAGAGAATCTGGTACACTTGAGTGATGTCCGCACGAATTACTGGATCTAGATCCTGCAACAGCGATTTGGCTTCTTGGATAGTCAGCAACCGGTCTACTTCTCTGGCATACTCCGGATCGTCACGATGGCGTTGCGGATTGTAGATCAGGTTTTCCTTCGGTTTCGATGACGATCCTTTTGAATTCTGCGCCGCTGCGAATCGGGGTCCGCTTCCATCTGCGGGCAACTCTTGGAGCGAATCCAGATGCAATCGATGACGCGTGGAATCCTTGGAACGGATATTGACCAATAAGGTCAACACGAGAACCGTTATCAACACAAACGCCCAAGCCGATTTATTCATGGAATCCCTGCACTTGGTTCGACAATTCAAAAAACAACCGACTCGAAACTTCGCTTCCCAAGAGGAAACGTTGAGACAGTGTGCGGCAGAAGATGTTGGATTGGGGGCCCCAAATCAAGTTGTTGGCCACCCGGTCACTCCCCGCTCGAAGAGCGTGCGGTGTGGCATTCGTTTCGGCATACATGGCTCGGAGAGAGACCACCAATGACCGGGTCTCCGGAAGCACATGTGCAGGAAACCCATGGGTCTCCAACCAAGTTGGCAATTGTGCATACCTTCCTTCAAAACCGGACAACCCGTTCCCAATCGCCCCCGGGGTCGGTTTCCCTAGAGCGCGCTTTGCATCAGGGAATGTCACAAGGTTTGACCGCAGCTCATCCTCCTGAATCTGGACCAGCGTTGACGGGCGGGGCCGAAACCAAACTGCCATCATCAAGACAAAAACAAAGATTCCGATAATCCAAACAATGCTGGACCTATTCATGATTTTGTTTCGATGAAACAATTAATTAAAACCAATCATCAGCAACAAATCTTTGGCGTGTCACCGCCGGGAGGGACGGCTGCATCCAACGGGATCTTCAAAATTTGCTCTCATCCCGCCGGTGGCTATGCCGCGCCGACTAAAGATTCTAGACCGCATGTGCGAGCACCTCGGGAACAGCCCCACCCCGACCGGGTTCTCCATCGGCGATGGCAGCTCGGTGTGAGCCCTTCACTCGAATTGGCTCTCCCCTCAACAAGGACCTGCCGCCTCGAGATTGGCGGACGCCGGTGCGGGCACCGAACCGCTTGGCAGATCCCCGGGATTGGACCTTGTTGTCTCCGCGCGAGTGTGTTCGAGGCCAGCTTCAGACCAAACGGCACCATTGGAGTGAAATCACTTCGGTTGCTGGTTGCCAAAGCCGCTTGAGTCCGGATGGCCATGGCAGCGATGCAGCAATCCGCGTAGGTCTTGGCACGCCTTCCGGTGCCGTTGAAAAGGTTCGCAGCCTTCTCGGCATCCCACCGTTCAAGCCCGACGGCGTCGGGGAACAAGCGCCGGCCAAGGTTCTCGGCAGCACTGGACAGCGGGCCGCAGAGAAATTCACCCCATGTCAGCGAGCTGATGCCCATCGGTTCACCAGCGGCCAGCCAAGCGACAAGTTGTGCCTCCTGCGAGCTGCCCGGCACCAGTGCGTCGATCGGGAAGTTGGTGTCGACGTGGATCGTACCGAATTCAGGCTCACCAACTTACCGGCGGCCGTCCTGCACTGCGGACTTCCAAGCCGCGGCGGCCTTCTCGGTCAACCCGATCTCCTTCTGAAGTTCCCTGAAACTCCTCAATGTTTCAGGTATTTCCCCAGCTGGCTCGGGCATCGTCGCCAAACGACCTTGCAGCCACGACAGAAGGATCTTCTGATCCCGGGCCGGCAAACCCGCGACCTCGGACTCGGTTCGCAAGAGCGTGCTCAAGATCCAAAACTCCAGGATCCCTCGATAGGCGTCAACAGCGGCCATCTTGCCCAGCGGCACGCCCGGACACACTCGCGATATCCACCAGACTCTGGCTGAGGCCGCCACCCGCGTAGCGGATGTAGGGGCCGCCGGGGTAGCTCCATGCGGTCGATGTCACGCTCAGGCCACCGGTAGCCGTCACCGTCTGATTCCAGTCGTACCACCGGTCCCCGCCGGCGGTCTCCGAACTCACCAGATCGTAGGTCTGGTTGGCCTCCAGAGTGACCGGTGCCGGCAAAGCGGAAAACACGAACGTCCAAACGCCACCGCCGGTCAACTTCACCAAGACCGTCGCGCCCGGCAGGTCGGTCTGGACTTCCCGAACCATTTTGACCCAGTGCAGTCACGATTTGCCCGCAGGCCGTCCCCTGCCCCCTGCCCTTTCCGCCGGGAACTCGGTTTGTCTCCCGGGCGGCGATCCGCCACCATGGCGGCATGAGTTCAGCGGGGTTTCCGGCCCTTCGGGCCCGGCGGTTGCGGCGCGGTGCAGCCATCCGGGAGATGGTGCAGGAGGTTCGGCTTCATCCGTCGGACTTCATCGCACCGTTGTTCGTCCAAGAAGGCACCGCCGCGCCGACGGCCGTGGGATCCATGCCCGGCGTGTTCCGGCTCAACCTCGATGACCTGGTCCAAGAGGCTCGGGAACTCTTCGACCTGGGCATTCGCGGTGTCGCGCTCTTCCCCGTGACCCCCACTGCCCTCAAGACCCCCGACGGCCGCGAGGCGCTGAACCCCGACTGCCTGGTGCTTCGGGCGGTCCGGGCGATCAAGGCGGCGGCGCCCGAGTTGGTGCTCTTCACCGACATCGCCCTCGATCCGTACACCAGCCACGGCCATGACGGCCTGCTGAGCGCCGATGGCCGGGATGTGGACAACGACGCCACGGTCACCGTGCTGGGCGAGATGGCCGCCCTGCATGCGGCGGCCGGCACCGATTTCGTGGCTCCCAGCGACATGATGGACGGCCGGGTGCGGGCCATCCGCCACGCGCTCGACTCGGTGGGCCACGGCGAGACGGGCATCCTGGCCTACAGCGCCAAGTTCGCCTCGGCCTATTACGGGCCGTTCCGCGAAGCGGTCGGCAGCGCGCAGGCCGCGGGCACCCGGTCGCTCGACAAGCGCACCTACCAACTGAACCCGGCCAATCCGCGGGAGGCCCTGAAGGACGCCCTGCTCGACGAGCAGGAGGGAGCCGACGCGCTGATGGTCAAGCCGGCCGGGCCCTACCTCGACATCCTCGCCGAATTGCGCCGGCAGACGCGGCTGCCCCTGGCCGCCTACCAGGTCAGCGGTGAATACGCCCAGATCCATGCCGCGGCCCGGGTCGGGTGGCTCGACCTGGAGGCCACCCGCCATGAAAGCCTCCTGGCCATCAAGCGGGCCGGCGCCGATTGGATCCTCACCTACTTCGCCCGCGACATGGCCACCGCGCTCCGCAAGGGAGGCTGATCGAAGTCGGCCACCTGAAAGCCACAGAGGGCCGGAAATGCCCCGCCGGGGGAAATACCCCGACGGGTCTCTGATCCCAGGTTGAAGGGGCCATCCACCGACCCCACCGGCCTTATCGCCCCTCGGCTCGGGCCTGGAGTTTCGGGTCGCTGCTGCCGGTCTCCAGGCGCAGGTCGGCCCAGTAGCCGAATTCCCAAGCCCAGTCGGTGGCGGCGTTCTCCAGGCGGATCACGACGCGGCGACCGGCATGGCGGGTGAGGTCGAGCGAGACCTCCTTCCAGCGCGGGGCCTCATGATCCACCGCTTGCCGGTGGACCACGTCGCCGTCGATGACCACGCGGAGTTCCCAATCGCCCCGATCATGGGCGGCGACGGCGAACTTGAGTTTCAGCGGGCCCTCGCGCGGCAGGTTGATGGCCCGGACCAACGCCGCCGGACGCCGGGCGTCGATGGGGTGGGTCATCAGCACATTGCGCCGCCCGACCGCCTCCGGGTACTTGGCGGGCGCACCTTCGAACTCCGGGCAGTCGACTTGCCAGCCCGGAGCCCAGAGCGCGAGCGATTCGCCGTCGGTCGCCGCCGCAGGCCCTTGTCCGGAGGGCACCGGAAGCACGGCCGAGGTCTCGCCGATGAGTTCCTTGCGGCGCTGGGGGGTCAGCGGTTTGCCATCCTGCGGCGGGGCCAGAATGTACCAGATGAGGTTGCGGAAGTCAGCGTCGGGCATCTGGTCGAGGCCCTCGGGCATGGCCGAATTGGCGGTCACCCGCAGGGCCTTCACCTGCGAGCGGTCGACCACCACCTCGCTCGCCCCGGGCAGCAGCAGCTTCACCCGGTTGGCGGTGTTCTCGACCATCCGGCCGCTGTGGGTCTGACCGTCGTTGGTCTCGACCTCCACGTTCTCGTAGCCCTGGCCGATGATCTCGTTGGGGTTGATGACGTTGTGCAGGAGCGCATCGAGCGAGCTGCGGCCAACCCCGGTGAGATCGGGCCCGACCGCCGCGCCCTCTCCGTGGAGTTGGTGGCAGACGAGGCAGGTCTTGCGGGCGATCTCCTGGCCGGCCTTCAGGTCCACCGGCCCCTCGATCACCACCTTCCGCTTGGCGGCGATGCGCTGGAGGATCTCGGGTCCCGAGGCCTGGAAGCGGCCGAAGTGGCGGGTGGCCTTGTCGCGCTCGTCGGCGTCGCGGGAGCCCAGCAGCGAGCGGACGGTCGTGGCCGGGACGTCTCCCTTGACGATCTCCCCGCGGTCCAGCGCTTGGAAGAGGGCCCATTTCCAGGCTCCCCGGGTGGTGAACAGTTGACCGGCGGCCGTGCGCACGGCCGGGGTCATGCCGGCCCAGTGGCGCACCACCTGCCGTCCCGTCTCGTCGTTGCCGATCTCGGCCAGCACGCGGATGGCGGCCACGCGAAGCGCATCCGAGGCGTTGGACCCGACCAGGGCCAGCAGAGCCGCGCGGCTGTCGTCACTGCGCTGGTTGCGGAGGCCCTGGAGGGCCTCGAGCCGTTCGGCTTCAGGCACGGAAGCGTCGCCCACCCGGGCCAACTGGGCCCGCAGCGCGCCGACATCGCCCCAAAGCGCCCCCAACTGCCGGGCCTTGCCCACGGTGGAAAGGTTGGAGCTGGAGAGGAGTTTCTGCAGCAAGGCGTCGGTGGGTTTGGTCGGAGCCACCACCTTGCCGCGCTGCCCGTCGATCAAGCCGTCGAGCAGGTACGGGATCAGGGGCGAGGCGGAGTCGAGCGACGCGACGATCTCGAGGGTCTTGTCCACCAGCCAATCCTTCCGGTCGTCACAGAAGCGGCGGACCATCTTGTAGGCCAGCTTGCCGGACAGGGGCAGGTAGCGCTCGCCCTTCTCCTGGAACCAGGCGGCCGTGATGTTGGGGTCGTACAGCAGGTTGGGCTCGAGGGCCATCCACAGCAGGAAGGGCAAATCGCGGTCGGTGGAGGCCTTGGCGGTGCCGAGCAACCTCTCGGCGACGGCCGTCACCAGCGGTCCGAGCACGGCGATGTCGTGGCCCGGGGGCGTGTTGACGGTGAGGGATCCGCCCGAGAACTGGCGCAGCGCGGTGGCCACGCCGACCAGGACCGTGGGGTTCTCGTCGGCGGCCAGGAGTTCGAGGCGCTTCTGGACCCGCTCGGTGAGGCGGTTGTTCTCGCCGGTGAACCGGGCGGCCCACAGGCGCAGCGAGGGCAGCGAAGCGTCGGCCGCCTCGTCGAGCACGGCGTCGTCGGCCAGGCCGGCACTGAAGAGCGTCCAGAGGGCCGCCAGGCGGGCGTCCTCTGGCCCCTGGGTCTTCATCCGGGCGAAGAGCACGGCCTTCTGCGAGGCGATGTCGGGGCGTTCCGAAAGGATCCGCTGGGCCATGCGCCGATGCCAGACGTTGGAGTGCGCCAGGGTCTGCCCGACGAGTTCGGCGGTGCTCCGCTCCGACAAGGCGAGGCCGGCGGGCCGCGGCGGCACAGGCCGACCGGGCTGATCGCCCGTCCAGACGATGCGCCAGATGCGCCCGCGCTCGCGGTCCACGCCCTCGGGATCG
>VHCX01000058.1 GCA_016871615.1 Verrucomicrobiota bacterium | reverse complement strand
CGGCACCCACGGCACCCACGGCACCCACGGCACCCACGGCACCCACGGCACGCGTCTGGTGAACAACCTAGTGATTATGGGCATGGGCGAACCCTTGGCCAATTACGACCACCTGATGAGAGCTCTCCGGACGCTCAACGCGCCCTGGGGCCTTGGCATCGGCGCCCGCAAGATCACCATCTCGACCAGCGGACTGGCCCCGAAGATCCGCCAGTTGGCCGAGGAACCGGAGCAGTTCCGGCTGGCGATCTCCCTCCACGGGGCGACCGACGGGGTCCGGGACCGGATCATGCCGGTCAACCTGCGGTTTCCCCTCGCCCAACTGACGGAGGCCTGCGCCCACTACCTGGAGAAGAAGGGCAGGATGATCACCCTCGAGTACATCCTTCTAGACGGAGTGAACGATGCCCTGGCCGAGGTGAAACCCCTCTCCGAACTCGCACGTCGACTCCACGCCAAGGTGAACCTCATCCCCTACAACACGGTCGACGGGCTGCCCTGGAGTCGCCCGGATGAGGCCCGCTGCCAACAGTTCGCCGAGGCATTGTCGCGGACAGGGGTGACCTGCACGCTGCGTCTGGAGAAGGGGCACGACATCGACGCGGCCTGCGGCCAGTTGCGCCTGAAGACCGAACGCGCCCTCGAGGCCAGCCCAGCGGCCTCCGGGGCGGCCGTCACGCCCACCCCGGGGATGACGGCGAGCCCGGCCCTTTCCACCATCGACCCTCCGGGCTGCGGCGCGTAGGCTTCGCCCGGTGATCGCCCTGCTCGATTACGATTCCGGCAACATCCGCAGCGTCGAGAAGGCCCTTCGGAGGGCCGGCGCCCACGTGGTGCGGGCACGCACGCCGGAAGCCATCGGCGACGCCAAGGGGATCGTCCTCCCCGGGGTGGGAGCCTTCGACGACTGCATCTTGGCGATGGAACGCCAGGGCCTGCTCGAGGCGGTCCGGGCCTGGATCGCCGCCGACCGCCCGTTCCTCGGAATCTGCGTCGGATACCAGGCCCTGTTCGAGCGCAGCGAGGAGTTCGAGTCGCGTGCCCGCGGCCTCGGGGTCTTTCAGGGACCGGTGATCCGGTTTCAGCCCACCGCCGAGATGCCCCGCCTGAAGATTCCCCAGATCGGTTGGAACCGCGTCGAGTTGCGCCAACCCGACTGCCCGCTCTACCGGGGCATCCCGGATGGCAGCTGGTTCTACTTCGTCCATAGCTATCATCCCTGGCCGACCGATCCGGCCATCGTGGCCACCGAGACCACCTACGGACCCACCTTCGCATCGTCCGTGGGGCGAGGGAACACCTTCGCCACGCAGTTCCACCCCGAGAAGAGCCAGGAGAACGGCCTCCGCCTGCTGGCCAATTTTGTCGCCCTCGCCGAGGCGACCCCTGCGACGTCCCGCTGAAGGGTCGACGTCGGTTTGGAAACCGACGAAACCTTCCGGCTTGGGAAACCTCGTTCTCCCGGGGGCCGTGCCGGGGCATGAATCCCGCCCGGTCGTGGTCGGTGTCGAAGCGAATCCTGCTTTGAACCGCTGGGCCTTGAACGCTCGTGACATCCACCGCAAGAAGGAAGAAATGCCGACGCGGCCACTTCGGAGGAACGAGCCCCTGTCAGCGACGGTTTGAAAAGCAACGAAACCTGGCGGTTTGAAATCCAACTTTCCCGGAAACTCGACGGATCATCGATGCGGTATCGGCTTTTTGATTGTCGACGCGGATCTTGAGTAGGCCTGCCGGGCTTGGAAGGCTCTTGGCCCCAGTTTGAAGAAGGAAGAAACGCTGGCGCTGATTCCGGAAGAAAACGTCCTCATGGACACGGAAAAAGCGTGGATTTCAGTCCGGCAACTTTCTACGGGTTTCGGAATGAGGCTGACAGACGCGGCCACTTCGGAGGAACGAGCCCCCAAGAACCCGGCAAAACCACGGTTCAATACCAGCAACGTTCCGTGGGTTTCGAAACGGTGCCGAGACGGGAGGTCCCGCCACCCACCACGGGTAGACATTGTTTTGGAACCCGCCATGGCTCACTCCGGACAGGTAAAGAGGGGGAACAAGCAAGATCGGCCGCGAACTGAGGTCCGCCACATCAACGTGTTGCCCAAATCCACGCGCAGGAACGATGTCGTTCTCACCCGCCCCTCTGGGTTGAGACCTCAAGCCCCGTGCCAACACTTCGATGTGGCGCACGGCGCTTCGTGGGAGGTTCGGACGCCAACCCGCTCCCTTCCGGCTCGGAGTGACCGACCGAGGTCCCCAAAAAAAACGGTTTACGCATGGTTCATGGTGTTGGCACGGGGCTTGAGATCCCCATCCAATGGGGGGTGGAGAAGAACGACCGCCGTTCCTGACGCGTGGATTTGGGTCCCGCCGGCGGTCTGGGATTGTGGGCTCAGCCTCGGGCTCCCGTGCCCACCGTCTCCGCCCAGGGCGAGAGGGCGGCCAGGACCGACTCCGCCGGGACCGACGCCATGATCCGGGTCAATTCCTCGGCCGTTCCCGCGATCGCCCGCCCGTCGTACCGGTAGAAGTCGAGATGCCGACCGCCGATGGCCGGGTTGGGGATGAGGACCCAGTCGTCCCGTCGGGGATGGACGGGCGGATTGAAGGTGGGCGTCTCGATGACCCATTGGCGGGGCACACCCATCGCGGCGGCCACGTGCATGAAGACCGTGTCCACGCTCAGGAACCCGCCGGCGTGACCCACCAGGGCCATGGCCTCGCGCAATCCGGGGGTGGCCGCCTCGGTGAACTCCACCCCGGCCGCACGCAATGCCGCATGCAAGGGCCGCTCCTCGGCCGACCCGAATAGGACCGCCGGCACGCCGGGATGCCGGATGCGCCATTCCCGCAGGAAGTCCGCGAAGTGCCCCACCGGCCAGCGCCGAAGGGCCAGGTTCTTGGTGCCGCCCGAACCCACATGAATCCCGAGCCACGGGCGCCCGGCCAGACCGCGCTCCGCCAGCCAAGCCCCGGCCCAGCCGCGCTCGGCCCCGGAGAGGAACACCTCGTAACCGGGACGCGCCAGCCGGGGCGCGAGGCCCAGCGTCGCCAGCAGGCGCACGTTGTTCTCCATCACGTGCACCGAGTAGTCCTGGGGGATCGACCGGGTCACCAGGCAGCGGTCCAGCCACGACTGGTTCTCGTAGGCATGGCTGAGGCGCTCCCGGGCCCCGACGAGAAAGGCGATGAGACGATAGGCCCGGCGCCCCTGGGTATGGGTGTTGATCGACAGGTCGTAGCGGCGACGCCTCAGCTCCAGACACCGCGCCACCGAGGCCATCGGCCCGGACCGCAGGAAGTCGTGGCGCAGAACCTCGCGCACGTGCGGATTGCACTGCAGCACCTCCGCCGCACCCGCCCACAGGACCAGCACGTCGATCGCCGCGCCGGGATGTTGCAGGCGCAACTCGTGCAGCAGCGGGGTCGCCATCAGCGTGTCGCCGATTCCGGAAAGGGACAGGACGAGGATTCGGGTCACCGGGACCGAACCGTAGGGAGCCGCCGCCCCGGCCACAAGGCGCGGCCAAAGGCCCTCGTTCCACCGTCGGTGCGGAGGGCCCGCCGAGGCGGCCGGATCCCCCGGGCCCGGTTGCGCCGGGCCCCGCGCCGCCGAGCGCACGAGCGCACGGGCGCACGATTTTGTCCCCGCAAATGACTTGCGGTGCCCCCGGTTCGGAACAATGTTAAAGCTCCGCAGGCGACGATCCCTTCCTCGGAATCGTCCACTTTCCCCAGGTCCCATCCCCGTCCGGAACTGCGTCGGCGCCGTTGAAGGCACCCCGAGGGAACCCATCCGATCCGAACCGATTTTCCACATGCCGCGCGCACCGAAAGATCCGTCCGCCCCGAAGAAGCCCCGGGCGCCCCGGAAGAAACCCGACGCATCTGCCGGGATCGCCGAAGACCCGTCCGAACCCACCTTGGCCGGGCCGTCTGCGATCGACATCGCCACCGGCGGGGTCACCGGGGACACCCGGCATCCCGGGAAGTCGGCCGGGAAGCCCGCGGACCGGGTGCCGTCGGGCGCCGAGGGCGGCGGGAAGGCCTCCGGGGATTCGCCCAGCCTCCAGGACCCGCCGAAATCCCCGGAGTCCGGGCACGCACCTGCCCGACGGGGCCGTCGTGCGGCCGCCGACGACGGCAACCTGCTGAGCAGCGTGTCCGCCCCGCCCGCAGACGCACCCGTGACGCGTGAGAACGAAGACGAACCCCTGGTGGTCAAGGCCTCCCCGCTGCCGCCGAGGGCCCCGATGGCCCCGCCCAACGAGGACACCCCGGCCCCGGAGGCTCCCGAGAAGGCCACGGTGGCGATCGAACCCCGCACGCTGAACCTCCACGAGCTGCAGCCGATGCCCATCGGCCCGCTGGCCGAGGTGGCCAAGCATTTCGGCATCGAGAACTACGGCACCCTCAAGCGGCAGGAGATCATCTTCCAAATCGTCCAGCGCAACCTCGGCGCGGGCGGCATCATCAACACCCGTGGCGTCCTGGAGGTCATGCCGGAGGGCTTTGGATTCCTGCGCTCGCCGGCCTTCAACTACCTGCCCTGCCCCGAGGACATCTACGTCTCCCCGTCGCAGATCCGCCGCTTCGACCTGGCCACCGGCGACGACGTCGAGGGGCAGGTGCGTCCACCCAAGGACAAGGAGAAGTTCTACGCCCTGCTCAAGGTCGAGCGGGTGGCCGGACTGGATCCCGACAAGGCCAAGGAAAAGACCCATTTCGAGAACCTCACCCCGCTCTTCCCGAACCGCCGGTTCCTGCTCGAGACCACGCCCGACGAGTACAGCACCCGCGTGGTGGACATCGTCTGCCCGGTCGGCAAGGGCACCCGCGGCCTGATTGTCGCCCCTCCACGCACCGGCAAGACGGTGCTGATGCAGAAGCTGGCCAACGCCATCCTCAAGAACAACCCGGACTGCCACCTGATCATCCTGCTCATCGACGAGCGCCCCGAGGAGGTCACCGACATGGAGCGTTCCTGCCGAGGCGCCGAGGTCGTCAGCTCGACCTTCGACGAACCGCCCGAGCGCCACGTGCAGGTGGCCGAGATGGTCATCGAGAAGGCCCGCCGGATGGTCGAACACAAGAAGGACGTGGTCATCCTGCTCGATTCCATCACCCGTCTCGCGCGCGCCTACAACACGGTGCAGCCGCACTCGGGCAAGATCCTTTCCGGCGGCGTCGACGCCAACGCGCTGCACAAGCCCAAGCGGTTCTTCGGAGCGGCCCGGAACATCGAGGAAGGCGGCTCGCTGACCATCATGGCCACGGCGCTGGTCGACACCGGCAGCCGCATGGACGAGGTGATCTTCGAGGAGTTCAAGGGCACCGGCAACATGGAGATCCACCTCGACCGCTCGCTGGTTGATCGCCGCATCTTCCCGTCGATCAACATCGAGAAGTCGGGCACCCGCAAGGAGGAGCTGCTCTACCACCCCGACGAATACCAGCGCATCTCGGTCCTGCGCCGAGCCCTGGTCGGCGTGCCGCCGGTCGAGTCGATGGACCTGCTGCTCGGCAAGCTCAAGAAGACGCCGAACAACATCATGTTCCTGCTCTCGATGGGCCCGTCCTCCCGGTGAGGCGATCCTCCGCGGTCTTCTGAAATAGAGCCTGACAGAGGGGCCCGCCGACAGGACATGCCGCGGGCGGACCATCCTTGGGGAACCTCCCAGAAACTCAGGGGAGAAGCGCCTGTGGGGCAGGGCGCTCCCGGCTCCGGTGTGTGCCGTGTGGCGGGTGCCTTGTGCCGTGTGGCGTTGTTGGCGTCCTGTTTCCGCATCACGCCAGGTGGACCCGGGTTCAGGCCAAGCTGAGCCAATCTGAGCCGGGCCAAGCGGGTCCATGGAGGCCGCACCGACTCCCGCTCACCCGCGGCCGAACGTCCCGCCCGGAGTCTCTCCCCTCAGCCGGTTGAGCTCGCCGCGGAGATCGTCGAGACTGCCCACCCGGGTGGCTCCGACCGCCTCGATCTCCTTGCGGTAGGCGTTGCTGGCCCGGCCTCCGACGAGGATGCGGGTCGTGGCCGGCAGCAGTCGGCGAAGCAGCTGGAGTTCGCGCGACACGCCCGGGTCGTCCGTGGGGTGCACGATGCTCAACCCCACCGCACGCGCACCCTGCGCGATGGCCATGCCCGCGATCTCCTCGGCAGGCAGGCAGGCCCCGCCGTACACCACCCTCCAGCCCAGACCGGTGGCCGCCGCCGCGACGATGATCGCCCCCAGTTCGTGGATCTGGCCCGCGGGCGTCGTGACCACCAGCACCGGGGCCCTCGGGTGCAGGGCGATGGGACGGGCGATGTTGCCAAGGAAGGTGCGCAGCACTGACGTGGCGACATGCTCCTGGGAGACCTTCACCTCGCCGCGCATCCATCCGTCACCGATGCGCTCCACCAGAGGCACGATCACCTCGGCCAGCAGGCGCATCTGCCCCATCGCCACGGAGGCCCGTTCCAGAAGGCCCTCGAGCCCCGTGGCATCCATCCGGAGCACCGCCTGGAAGGCACCCTCCAGGAATCCGAAAACCTCCCAGGAGGCCAACCCCTCCCGGAAAGCCGCCTCTCCGGCGGAAGATCGATCCCTCGGTGCATCGGGCACGGATGAAGGCCGCGCGTCCCCTCCCGTCGCCTCCGCCGAGGAGGCTGGCCAGCGCCTCGGAAGGCTGACCGTGCCGGCAATCCCATCGGGTCCAGGGGCGCGACCGGCGCCGGAGACCAACCCACGCAACGACTCGACCGACAGCGAGGCAATCGTGCCAATGGAAAAGCCGGCTTCGGTGCCCTGCCGCAGGAGGATCAGGCGTTCGATGTCCGACTCGGAATACAAGCGTTGCTTACCCTCCGATCGAGCCGGACGGACCGTCTGGTAGCGCTTCTCCCACGCCCGGATCACATGGGGACTCAACCCCGTCTGCCGGGAGACGGTCCGGATCGAATGTCGCACCATGGAATCGCTCATGTGAGGACAAGGTTGATCAAAGATTGAACAGAAGCAAGACCTTGACGTCCACACTTGGACAAAGTCTGTACGCCTGCTCAACAGGCAGCCGGAAAACCGCGAAACCGAGGCATCAAGAACCCAGAAACCTAGACAAGCGAACTTTGATGTTGATTTTCTGTCTAACTCTCAACTAGCTTTTTCCCGGCAACGAACTACAGTCCTCCGGTCAGGCATCAGGGCCTGCCTCCGACACCCACTCCGATGAAATCCCAGAAATCCCCCTGCGTCCCCGTCAACGCCACCCCGAAGACCGGCACAGCCTCGAAACGGGCCACGTCCCCGTCGGTGAAGAAGGCCAAACCGGCGTCGGCGACATCTCGAGGCGCCAAAAAGGTTCGGGTGCCCTCCTTGAAGGCGTTGCGACCCGCCCCGGCGCCCCGGCAGAATCGGCCCGCCCCGACCTCCAAGTCCGCCGCTCAAGTGACCGGATTCCGTCCCGGGGTGCAGGTCGTCGATGGCATCCCCGTGATGCCGACGCCGGCCGAACCGGTCCGGGACATCTACGAGTCCAAGAGCGCCCTCAACCTGTACATGCGACAGGCCGTCGAGGTTCCGCTGCTCACCGTGGCCGAGGAGAACGCCTTGGCGGCCCGCATCAAGAAGGGCGACACGGTGGCCCGCGAGCACATGATCCGCGCCAACCTCCGCCTGGTTGTGAAGATCGCCAAGGATTACGACGGTCTCGGCCTGCCCCTGCTCGACCTCATCAACGAGGGGAACATGGGGCTGATGAAGGGCGTGGAGCGATTCGATCCGTCCAAAGGCGGCAAGTTGTCGACCTACAGCTCCTGGTGGATCAAGCAGTCCATCAAGCGGGCGCTGGCCAACCAGTCCAAGACCATCCGGCTGCCGGTCCACCTGGTCGACAAGATCTCGAAGATGCGCCGGGTCTCGATGGAGCTTCAGGAGCTCTTCGGCCGCGAGGCGACCGACGAGGAGATCGCCGAGGAGATGCAGGTCCCGCTGCGCAAGGTACGCCTGTGGCGCCGGGCCTCGCTGCGGACCAGTTCCCTGGACGAGTCCCTCGGGGATGAGGACTCCAGCCGCTTGGGCGACGTCGTGCCCGACGAGTCCTGCCAGACGCCCTACGAGGACCTGGAGAGCCGCACGACGCACCAACTGCTGCAAAACAGCCTGCACATCCTCGATTCCCGGGAGATGACCATCCTCCGGGAGCGGTTCGCGCTGGATGGCGGCCAAGAGAAGACCCTGGACGAGATCGGCCAGAAGTTCGGCGTCACCCGCGAGCGCATCCGTCAGCTGCAGAACATCGCACTGGCCAAGCTGCGGAAGCGGATCGAGGCCGTGGAGGCCGTCCGCGATCCCGAGGTGGCCGAGGACGGGGTCCGCTGATCCCGAAGCCCATCCCCGGGAGACCTCTCCCGGCAGGCATTCGTCCCACCCGAGGCCCCGCCCACGCGGGGCCTCGTTCGATGTGTCAGGGTGCGCCCCCCTCCAGAATGGCCACCGCGACGGCATGCCCGGCTGTGTGGCTCAGGTTGAGATGGACGGCCGAGGCCGACCGCCGGTCAAAGAGCGCCCGGCCGGCGCCATGCAGTCGCACCGACGTGGACCCGGCCTCCGAGCGCACCACCTCGATGTCGAGCCACCCGATCTCCCCGCCGATGCCGGTGCCAAAGGCCTTGCTGACGGCCTCCTTGGCCGCGAACCGGGCGGCGACATGCGTCGTCGGGTCCGGGTGCCCGAAGCAGTAGTCGTACTCGGCAGGCAGGAGGAACCTCCGGGCAAAGCGTTCCCCGAGACGCTGCAGGGAGTCGCGGATGCGACCGACCTCCACCAGGTCGATGCCCACCCCGAGGATCATGCCGCCGGCATGGGCCGGGCCGGTCCGCCGTAGCCTTCCATGGCCCCCAAAATCTCCTTCACGGCCCGCTCGAGGCCCACGAAAACCGCCCGGCTGATGATGGAGTGGCCGATGTTCAACTCTTCGAGGTGCGGCACCACGTGCAGCAACGGGAGGTTCTCGAGGTTCAGGCCATGGCCGGCATTGACCCGGAGGCCCGCGCGGTGGGCGTGTTCGGCCGCGGCGACCAGACGCTCCAGTTCCCGATTCCTCTCGGCCTTCCGGTGGAACACCTCGGCGTAGGCCCCCGTGTGCAGTTCGATGAATCCCGCGCCGACCCGGGCCGAGGCCTCCACCTGAGACGGCTCAGGGTCGACGAAGAGGCTCACCTCGATGCCCGCGTCCCCCATCCGCCGAATCGTCTCGCGCAGGGCCGCCTCGTGGCCCCGGACATCCAGACCACCCTCGGTGGAGATCTCCTCCCGCTTCTCGGGCACGAGGCAGACGATGTCCGGACGGACCGCCAGGGCGATCGCGACGATCTCCGGCGCGTTGGCCATCTCGAAGTTCAGGCGCGTGCGGACGGCCTGACGCAGGGCCGTGATGTCGCAGTCGACGATGTGCCGGCGATCCTCCCGCAGATGGGCCGTGATGCCGTGCGCGCCGGCCTGCTCGCAGAGCCGTGCCGCGGCGACCGGATCGGGCTCGCCCCGTTCCATGCCCCGGTAGCGGGCCTGACGAAGGGTCGCGACGTGGTCGATGTTGACGCCAAGCTTGAGCATGGGTGTCTCAGGGCTTGGGCTTGGCTGCCGGGGCGGACTTGGAGGCCTCTCGGGCCGGGGCTTCCGGAAGTCCCATCGGCGCCGCCACCGGGGACGCGGACCTTCCCGGGCGCTGGGCCCGGCTGGCGCGCGGCAGGGCGGGATCCAGCCACCTTCCCAGCAGCACCCACTCGAAGGCGGTCAACCCGGCCGGGGCCTTGCGGCTCCAGGAGAACGTCCCCGGGCCCGTCTGGCGGACCTGGGTGACGGTGTTGTCGACCTTGGCAAGGCTGTCGCTCAGCCATTGGCTGGCCGGTCCGTCGCCCGGGGCGGGTCGCAGCCCGAGGGAGATGTCCCGGACCTGGAGGTTGGCCCACCAGTGGGTGAAGTTCTCGGAGGTGATCTCCCAATCGTAGAGCACCAGTCCCGGCTGCTGCAGCTGCTGCAGCAATTCCGCCGGGACCGGCTGCACCGAGCGTTGGCGCCGGAACATGCTGAATCCCAGGAATCCGGGCCCTCGGTTCTCCGGACCCGTCAGCATCGGCAGTGGTCCGGGGGCGCAACTCAGGCCGAGGATCTGCTTCTCGGGATCGTACATCACCATGCCGTCAAGACGGCCCGGTTCGCCGTTGGTCGAGTAGAGGCGGGCCAGTTCGGCGTTGGCCGAGTCGAGCACCTTGGCCGGCTGGCCGACGTGGACCACCGCATAGGTCTGGAAGGGGGATTCCTGCTGGGCCCACTGGTAGGCCTGGCCGATCTCCTGGCCATGGAAATGGCGGTCCAACCCCAGCAGCGACAGGAGGCGCGGCGACACACCGCGCACCGCGGTGAGCGACACGAGCGGGTCGTAGATCGCGTTGGTCGGGTACTGCCAGGCATCCAGTTTCAGCTCCGCCATTCCGGGCTGGGTCAGGGTGCCGGACCAGGCGACGGCACCATTGGTCGCCTCGGCCACCGCCCGAAAGCCGGGGAAGGCCCCGGGAGCCGTCTCGAGGTCGAGCAACCGCGAGGGGTTGGCCACGGTGCCGAGGACCCGGGAGCGGAAGGTCTTGGCGCGGGGGGAATCCGACGGGCTGACCGCGAAGAGCCATCCCTTCTCCGCGCTCACCCATGCCCCGGCAAGACCGGGGGCCAGGGGCTTGACCAACGCCGGAAACCGGTCGTTCCAGAGGGGCGCCCGCTCGGCCGTGATGCGGACCGCGACGAAGACCTCGCGGGCCCCGTCGCCGCGTCGCCACACCTCGCCGGCGGACTCGTGGTCGAGCAGGTCGGCCACCAGCGGCTGGGCCTGGGTGACCGTCGCGTCGGCGGCGGCCGACCCAGCCAGCCATTCCAGCGCCGCCCGCGCCGCCTTGGGCCGCAGACGCCCGGCCAGCACCGGCGCGTTGCTGTGGGACAGGAGCAGCCGCAGGCCTTGGGCGCCGGTCTGGCTCCGAAGGCCGTCGGCCCCCGCGGAGTGCCAACGGGCGGCCAACTCGGGCGCCTCCTGGCGGCAGCCGGCGACCAGCGCCATCAGCATCGCGGCCAGCAACGAAGGAACCGTGCATCGTCTCGTCATCCGGGGAACTTTGGTGCCAGAGAAGCCCGCGCGAAGCAATCCGCCATTGCACTTTGCCCCGACTCCGGAGCGGGGGCACCCTTTCCGGACGATGGGCGACGCATGGCATTGGATCCGATCGGGGGCGGGGGATGCACCCGGCAACATGGCCTGGGACGAGGCCCTGCTGGAGGCGGCCGCCGGCCTCGCCACCCCGGTATTCCGCAGCTACGCCTGGGAGGCGCCGGCCGCGACGTTCGGCTACTTCCAGCGCCATGCGGAGATCGCGGCATGGACGCCCCTGCGACCGCTCCTCCGACGCCCGACCGGCGGCGGCCTCGTGCCCCACGCCTCCGACTGGACCTACGCGATCATCCTCCCGCCGCAGCACGCATGGTATTCGCTGCCCGCGGTGGAAAGCTACCGTCGCGCCCACCGGTGGCTGCAGCGCGCCTTCGGCCTGTGCGGCGTCGAGACCCGGCTTTCCCCGTGCTGCGACCCGGCGGGCCCGGGCCGGTGCTTCGTGGGTGCGGAGCGGGAGGACCTACTCCTCGGGGACGGCAAGGTCGCCGGGGCGGCGCAGCGGCGCAACCGGCTGGGCCTGCTCATCCAGGGCAGCGTCCAGCCGACGCCGGACGGCCTGGAGCGCGCCCGCTGGGAGGAGGCCCTGATGGAGGCCGCCCGCCTCGACTGGCAGGCCTCGTGGAGCGACCTGCCGACCCCCGACGAGGCCTGGCTCCGGCGACTGTCGGAGCTGCGGACGCGGTACGCGTCGCGCGCGCACAACGAGCGGCGTTGACGGGCCGGTCAGTCCGCCCGCCCCCTGCCATCGCGACTCTGCCGGAACCGCGTCGGTGTCATGCCCGTGGCCGCCCGGAAGGCCCTCGAGAAGGCGCTGTGGTCGTAGAAGCCGCAGGCGTGGGCGATCTCGGCGACCGGTTTGCGGCTGTCCTCCAGGAGACGCGAGGCGGCCGTGAGACGCGTGTGCGAGATGAGTTGGCTGGGCGTCGTGCGGAAGAGCCGCTTGATGAGGCGGGCGAACCGGACCGGCGGGATGCCCGCCGACGCGGCGAGCGACGCCGGGGTGACCTCCTCGTCGTAGTGGGCCTCGAGATGGTCGAGCGCCGCGGCCAGACCGGCCGGGATGCGGCCGGCTCCGGCCGGCACCTGCAGGTCGCGGGACAGGCCCACCAGCCCGATGACCCGTCCCCGCTCATCGCGGATGGCGAATTTGGTGGTGAAGCACCAGCCGGTCCGGCGGCGCGATTGCCAGTGCAGCTCCAGCTTGCCAACGATGGGCCGTCCCGTCCGAAGCACGGCCTCGTCCTGCCGGGCGAACCGGATGGCCAGGTCGGCGGGATAGACCTCATGGACCGTCTTGCCGATGAGGTCCTCGGGTCGCTGGCAACCGACCCGCTCGGCGAGGGAGCGGTTGACTGCCGTGTACCGTCCGGCCGTGTCCTTGACGAAGAAGGCCACGTCGGGCACGTGGCCGAAGATCTCGGCGAACAGGCTCACGGGCAGATGGGTCACCGGCGAGGCCGTCCCGGAGCCGCCTGTGCGGACTTTGGCGGGCATGGGCGGAGGGTGCAGCAAGACAGGGCGCGCGGCGATGCCAGAGTCGTGGCTCCATGCGCCCGCATCCCCGTTGGAATCACCGGCAGGACCGACGTCCGCCTGGGCCCTGCACCTGCCCAGGTCTGCCATCCCTGCTGACCGTGCTGTTCGTGCTGCTCCTGCTGGCGACCGACCGACGGGCCCTGGCCCAAGGCTCCCGCGACGACTACCGACGCGCCCTGGGCCTGGCCCAACGCACCGAGAACACGGTGTTCCGGGCGACCGTGCAGCCGCAGTGGATCGCCGGAGGCGACGACCGCTTCTGGTACCGGGTGACGACCGGACCGGATCGGCAGCAATACGTGCTCGTGGACCCGGAGCGCGGCGCACGCGAACCGCTCTTCGATCACGCCGTGCTGGCGAAGCGCCTCGAACAGGTCGAAACCGCGCCCGGGCCGGGCCGGCCGACGATCCCCCCCGACGGCCTGAAGCTCGATTCCCTCACCGTGGAGATGGACGGCGGCACCCGGGTGCTGAGGTTCCGCCAGGGCGGCAAGCGTTGGAGAACCCGCATCCCGGTCCTCGCTCTCGAGCCCGACCCGGCCCCGGAGGCCCTCCTCACCCCCTCTCCGTCGCAACGACCTCCCCGCCGATCCCGCACCACCGGTGACGAGACCGAGATCGTGCTGGTGAACCGCACGACCGAGGACGTGGAATTGTACTGGCTGGACGACCAGGGAACACGACGTCCCTACGGCCGGTTGCGTCCCGGAGCCGAACGCCGGCAGCACACCTTCGCCGGGCATGTCTGGCTGGGGACCGACCGGAACGGGACCGTCCTCGGGATCTTCACCGCACCCGAAGGGTATGGGCGGGCCGAGTTCGTGAGCCCGCCCGGAGGCTCCAAGGAAGCCGCCGCGCCCCCGGAGCCGGCCCCAGAAGCCAAACCGGGCCCGCATGATTCCCCCGACGGCCGATGGACGGTCGAGGTCCGCGACCACAACCTGTTCCTGCGGCCCAGGGCCGGCGGCGAGGCGGTCCGCCTGAGCCGGGACGGGGTCGCCGGAGACGCCTATCACCCCGAGGTACGCTGGTCGCCCGACTCGTCCCACCTGGTGGCCCGACGGGTCCGGGACGTCCCGCCCCGCCGCGTGTCGTGGATCGAGGCCGCACCGAAGGATCAACTGCAGCCCAAGCTCCACTCGCACGACTACTTCAAGCCCGGGGATCCCCTGCCCCACCCCCGGCTTCGGGTCTTCGCGGTCGACGGATTCCGCCAGCACGACGTGGACGAGGCGCTGTACCCCAACCCCTTCACGGAGAATGGCGCGCTCGACGTCCAGTGGTCACCGGATGGACGCGAGTTCTACGTGGACTACAACCAGCGGGGCCACCAGGTGTACCGCATCCTCGCCGTCGGCCGCACGGGAGCGGTCCGGAAGGTGGTCGAGGAGACCCCCAGGACCATGGTGGACTGGACGGCCAAGACCTGGCGGCACTGGCTCCACGGGCGGGGCGAACTGCTGTGGATGGCCGAGCGCAGCGGTTGGTGCCACCTGTGGCGTGTCGACATCGCCACGGGTGCCGTGAAGAACGCCATCACCCAGGGCGACTGGGTGGTCCGCTCGGTGGAACATGTCGACGCGGAACGCCAGCAGGTCTGGTTTTTCGCCGGGGGCATCCGGCCGGACCAGGATCCCTACCACCTGCACCTGGCCCGGGTGAACTTCGATGGCACGGGGCTCGTGGTGCTGACCGAGGGCGACGGCACCCACAAGGTGCAATTCTCGCCCGACCGACGCTGGTTCGTCGACACCTGGTCCCGTGTGGATCACCCGCCGGTGACCGAGCTGCGCCGCGCGGACGACGGCCGCAAGGTCCTCGAGCTGGAGCGGGCCGACATCGGCCGACTCCTGGCCGCCGGGTGGTCATTGCCCGAGCGCTTCACCGCCAAGGGGCGCGACGGAACGACCGACATCTTCGGCCTCCTCATCCGCCCGTCGCGCATGGACCCGGCGGCGAAGCTTCCGGTGATCGAGGAGATCTACGCGGGCCCGCAAGGGGCCTTCGTGCCCAAGGAGTTCGGCCGCCTGACCCGACAGCATGCTCTGGCCGAATTGGGATTCGTGGTGGTCCAGATCGACGGCATGGGCACCAGCCAGCGCTCGAAGGCCTTCCACGACGTGGCCTGGAAGAACCTGGCCGACGCGGGCTTCCCCGACCGGAAGCTCTGGATCCGGGCCGCCGCCACGACCCGGCCCTGGATGGACCTGGGTCGGGTGGGCCTCTATGGCGGCAGCGCCGGGGGCCAGAACGCCCTGCGCGGCCTGCTCGACCATGGCGAGTTCTACACGGTGGCCGTCGCCGACTGCGGCTGCCACGACAACCGCATGGACAAGATCTGGTGGAACGAGCAGTGGCTCGGCTGGCCCGTCGACGACGCCTACCGCCGCTGCTCCAACGTGGAGGACGCGCACAAGCTCACCGGCAAACTGCTCCTGGTGGTGGGCGAGGTGGACACCAACGTGGACCCGGCCAGCACCCTGCAGGTCAGTGCCGCGCTGGTCCGTGCCGACAAGGACTTCGAGCTGCTGGTGATGCCCTCCACCAACCACGGCGCGGCCGAGACGCCCTACGCCAGTCGGCGGCGCATGGACTTCTTCGTGCGGCACCTGCTCGGCCGGGAACCCCGCTGGCATTGACCGCAAGGCTCCGGCGGCCAAACACCGACCGGGCCAAGCCCCAACCCGGAGCAGTCTCGAACCCAGCCGAGGTCGGCTGCAGTCCCGGAGCCTGTCCTGAGCTTCCGGACAGGCTCTCAGGCCAGCAGCGCCTGGATCGGGTGCGACTCTTCGACGCCGGTGAGACGCTGGTCGAGCCCCTGGCTCTTGAAGGTGAAGCGCCGGTGGTCCACGCCCATGCACTGGAGGATCGTGGCGTTCAGGTCGTTGATGTGCACCGGGTTCTCCACGACGTTGTAGCTGAAATCGTCGGTCTCGCCGTACGAGATGCCGCCCTGGATGCCGCCACCGGCCATCCACATGCAGAAGTTGCGCGGATGGTGGTCGCGGCCGTAGTCGGTGCGGGTGAGCTTGCCCTGCGAGTAGACGGTGCGGCCGAACTCGCCGCCCCAGATGACCAGGGTGTCCTCGAGCAGTCCACGGGCCTTGAGGTCGTGGATGAGCGCCGCGGAGGCCTGGTCGATGTCCTTGCACTGGGCACGGATCTCGGAGGGGAGATTGCCGTGCTGGTCCCAGCCCCGGTGCAGGATCTGCACGCAGCGCACGCCGCGCTCCACCAGGCGCCGGGCCAGGAGCGTGCTGGCGGCGAAGGTGCCGGGTTTCTTCACGTCGTCGCCATACAGGTCGATGGTGGCCTTCGACTCGCCGGAGAAATCCACCAGGTCGGGCACGCTGCTCTGCATGCGGAAGGCCATCTCGTACTGCGCGATGCGGGTGAGCGTCTCGGGGTCGCCCCAGCGCTCGTGGGTCCGGGCATTGAGCCGGTTGAGCGCGTCGAGCATCCCACGGCGGTCCTCGCGGCTGACGCCCGGCGGGTTGTCGATGTACAGCACGGGGTCGCCGATGGACCGCAGGGCCACGCCGGTGTAGCGGGTCGGCAGGAAGCCGCTGCTCCACATGCGGGTGAAGAGGGCCTGCGCATCGGCCTTGGACGACCAGTTGGGCGTCAGCACCACGAAGGCGGGCAATTCGTTGTTCTCGCTGCCCAGGCCGTAGGCGAGCCAGGCGCCGAGGCTCGCCTTGCCGGGCACCTCGCTGCCCGTCATCACGAAGGTGCAGGCCGGGTCGTGGTTGATGGCGTTGGTCTGGACCGACTTGAGCACCGCCAGGTCGTCCACCACCCGGGCCGTGTACGGGAGCAGTTCGCTGATCCAGCGTCCGCTCTGGCCGGCCTGATGGAACTTGAACATCGTGGGCGCCACCGGGAACCGGGACTGGCCCGAGGTCATGGTGGTGATGCGTTGGCCATTGCGCACCGAATCGGGCAGGTCCTTGTCGAAATACTCCTGCAGCTTCGGCTTGTGGTCCCAGAGGTCGAGCTGGGACGGCGCGCCGTTCATGTGCAGGTAGATGAGGCGCTTGGCCTTGGGCGCGAAGTGCGGGAAGCCCGGGAGGGGAGGATGGACCCGGGCCACCGGCGAAGCGCCCGCGGCGGCGGCAGCAGCCAGCTTGCCCGCCCCCAAGGTGGCCAGCGCCAGTCCGCCGAGGCGGATGCCCGTGTTGCCGAAGAACTGACGCCGGGTCTGGTTCAGGTGGAATTCGAACAGGGGATTCATGGTCAGTTGCGGGTCACGGTTTCGTCGAGGTTGAGCAGCAGGTTGGCCGTCAGGGTGTAGGCGGCCAGTTCCGTCTCGGGCAGCCCGGCCCTCGGTGCCGACTCGCCGACGCGGACGGCCTTTCGGGCGGCCTCAGGATCGGCCTGATAGCGTTCCAAAAACCGGTTGAAGGCCTCACGGACCACCCCGGCCTCGTCCGGGCTGGGCGCGCGGGAGAGGACCGTCTTGAAGGCGAAGCCGATCCGATCCTCCAGGCGGGTCCCGCCCTCGGTCATCATGCGGGTGGCCAGGCCGCGGGCGGCCTCGAAGTGCTGCACGTCGTTGAGCAACTGCAAGGCCTGCAGCGGCGTGTTGCTGCGCTCGCGCCGGGAACAGAACTGCTCGCGGTTGGGGGCGTCGAAGGTGGCCATGAAGGGCGGCGGTGCCGTGCGCTTGAAGAACACGTACAGGCTGCGCCGATAAAGGGCCGCACCGGATTCCTGACGGTAGGTCCGGGTGTTGGAACCGCTGTAGCCCACCGGCTCCCAGATGTTCGGCGGTTGGTAGGGTCGCACGCCCTTGCCGCCGAGGGTGCCGTCCAGCAGGCCCGAGACGAACAGCGCGTTGTCGCGCAACTGCTCGGCATCGAGGCGGAAACGCGGGCCGCGGGCCAGCCAACGGTTCTCGGGATCCTGCTGCAGGAGGGCCGTCGGGACGGCCGCCGACTGCCGGTAGGCCGCCGAGGTCACCAGGGACCGGACCAGCGCCTTCCCGTCCCAGCCGGATTCACGGAAGGACACCGCGAGCCAGTCGAGCAACTCCGGATGGCTGGGCGGCTCGCCCTGCGACCCGAAGTCGTCGGCGGTCTTGACGAGGCCCACCCCGAAGAACTGCTGCCAGAACCGGTTGACGGTCACCCGGGCGGTCAGGGGATGTTCCGATGACACCAGCCAGCGGGCCAGATCCAGACGGTTGGGGGTCGGTCCCGACGGCTTGAGCGCCGGCAGCGCCGCGGGCACGGCGCGGCCGACCTTCTCGCCGGGCGCGTCGTATTGGCCACGCACCATGACGAAGCTCTCGCGGGGCTTGTCCATGTCGCGCCAGATGAAGGTCTGCGGGATCTGGTCGCGGAACTTGTCCCGCTGCTGGCGCAGGTCGGCGACGGCCGCATGGAGCGGGTCGAGCACCGGGCGGGTCTCGGAGCAGACCCGGGCGAGGTAGTGCTCCTTCAGCAGACGTGTCTGCTCGGGAGTCCGCTGTTCGGGCGTCGTGTCCTTGAGGACTTTCCGGAGGGTCTCCGGGACGTCCTTGTTCTCCTTGCCCTGATGCTGCGCGAGCCAGGCCGAGAACGAGGTTCGCGGATCGCGGGCCGGGTCGATGCGGCCGGTGATTCCCGCGCGGTCCCAATGCGCCAGGCCTCCGTTCTGGGTGTAGGCGAGGCCGGTGACCGGCTGCCCCGCCTTCAGGCCCAAGGCCTCGGTGTCGAATTCCAGACGCACCCACTCACCGGCCTGGGGGAGCGGACCGGCGTGCCGGCGGCTCGGCTTGCCCTTGGTGCCCCAGTCGGTGGCGTCCACGTCGCCCCAGACCACCCGATGCTCCCAGTCGCCCTGGAAGAACTGGAGCATGATCATCTTCGGGAGCGCGGACGGGTCGAGCCTCACCCAGGCGAACACCTTGGCGGAGGCCGGCACATCGAGCGAAAAGCCCTCGTAGACACTCTGGGTCAACCCGTCGCCACGCTGCTTCAGCGCAGACTGGCCGAACTTCACGGGTCCCTCGGAGGATTTCACCCAGACGGGCGAACCCTGCACGCGGGCGCCCGGCGGGGTGCCGTCCTCCAGCCAGACCGCCTCGACCTCGCGCGCCTGCGGCGGCGGGTTGAGCGTGGCCGGATCGGTGTAGGACAGGCCCTTCACCCGGGTCTCGACCGCCTGCTCCGCCTCAGCGATGCGGGCCTCGAACCCGGCGAGCCTCTGGGCGTCCTTCTCGGACGTCACCGGCACCACGGGCGGCGTGCGCAAGGAATTTCCATCCATGGCCGGGTCGGCGGCGCTGTGGAAGAACGCGTAGAGCGAGTAGAATTCTTTCTGCGAGATGGGGTCGAACTTGTGGTCGTGGCAGACGGCGCATCCGGCCGTGAGGCCCATCCAGGTCTGGGCGGTGGTGGCGGTGCGCTCGACGGCGTAGCGGAAGATGAACTCGGCATCGATGGCCCCGCCCTCGCCCGTGGTGACGTTGTTGCGGTTGAAGCCGGTGGCCACCAACTGGTCCTGCGACGGGTTGGGCAGGAGGTCGCCGGCCAACTGCTCGATGGTGAACTGGTTGAAGGGAAGGTTGCGGTTGAAGGCCCGGACCACCCAGTCGCGGTACGGCCAGATCTGGCGCTCGTTGTCGAGGTGCAGCCCGTGCGTGTCGGCATAGCGGGCGACATCGAGCCAATGCCTGGCCATCTGCTCGCCGTACTGCGGGGTGTCGAGGAAACGGTCCACCGCACGCTCGTAGGCTCCCGGCCGGGTGTCGGCCACGAAGGCATCGACCTCGGCAGGCGACGGCGGCAGGCCGCGCAGGTCGAAACTCAACCGTCGCAGCAGCGTCGGGCGGTCGGCCTCCATGCCCGTCGGGAGAACCCCCTCCCTGCGCCACCGCTCGGACAGGAAGGCGTCGATCGGCGAGGAGCCCTGGACCCCAGCGGGCGGAGCCCCACGGGCGGGGATCTCGAAGGCCCAATGCTTCTGGTAGGGGGCGCCGGCCTCGATCCACCGACGCAGCAACCCGCGCTGGGCATCGCTCAACGGTTTGTGGGTCTCGGGCGGCGGCATGACCTCGTCCGGATCCTGGGAGAGCACGCGCTGCCACAGTCCGCTGGACTTGAGGTCGCCGGGACGGATCGCAACTCGTCCCTCCCGGTTGGGAGTCAACGCCCCCTCCGCCGTGTCGAGCCGTAACCCGGCCTTGCGTTTCTTGGCATCGAATCCGTGGCAAGAGAAGCAGTGGTCGGAGAGGATCGGACGGATGTCCCGATTGAAGCTGAGGTCGGCCGCGGCGACGGAGAGCGCCGACACGAGGACCCAAGCCGGCATCCCATACGGGATCCGAAGGCCACGACCCAGAAGCGATCTTTGGAACATCATATCCAAAGTGTGTGAGCTGCGGCCCGAGTTTCAACCCTTCAACCTGAAGTTTTGGTCGACGTCACTCCGGGCTTGCCGGACGGGTCGATCCCGGGCGAGCCAAACCTCCGCAGGCGCAACAACAAATAGCCCGGGGATGGGCCCCGGGCTTTGAGTCAGGACGGGATTCGCGTCCTGCGGGACCTGTGTCCCGTCACCGTTCTCAGGAGGTGTCTGCGTCGACCTCAGTTGCCGCCGCCGCTCGTCGTCGTCGGCGAGGCCGGAGGATTCGGGCGGGTCGGAACGATCGCCGGGAGCTTCACGTTCGCCGACTGCTGGAGCGTGCCTGAGGGCATTCCGACCGGGAGGACCACCGTGTTGGCAACCACCGAGGCGGCAGCCGGG
The DNA here is from genome assembly GCA_016871615.1 of Verrucomicrobiota bacterium. Classification (GTDB taxonomy): domain Bacteria; phylum Verrucomicrobiota; class Verrucomicrobiia; order Limisphaerales; family UBA9464; genus SXXZ01. Next base: position 1,989 of record VHCX01000058.1, on the reverse strand, counting down.
TCGAACATCTGGCCGCCGCAGACCTCGTAGGAGACCCCGCGGTAGGAGACCGTCACGCAGCCAGACCAGACGGCCACGGTGCCGTTGTCGGTGATCTGGTACTCGGAGGTCCGGATCACCGCGCTGACGGTCGGACCCTTCACAATGTAGGAGGACTGGGAAGAGGTCTTCTTCACGTAGCCGGCCACGGTGCCGACCTTGAGGTTGATCTTGGTCGTGACCACCGTCTCGGCCCCGGACTTGTCGAGCGTCAACTCGTCGAACGAGATCGAGGAGTCGGGGAGGACCACCACCGTCGGACCGTTGTCGCCGAGGTAGAGATTGGCTTGGGCGCCAGCGCCCGTGGAGATGGACTGACCCGGCTTCACCGAGTCACCGACGGCGGCCGGCTGTTCATCGACCTTGACGCTTCCCTTGATGCCGGTCAGTTCGGCCTTGCCCGTCTCGGCGGCATAAAGGGAGGAACCCGCCAGGATCGCGGAGACCGCGAGGAGGCTGGCGAAGCGGGGAGAGATCCCGATCATTTTCATGGTAGCTCGTGTGAAAGGTTGAAACTTGTAATAGGGAAGGTGGGGAGGGCCTGCCGGGAAGTCAACCGGTAATTCCAGCGAATCCATCTGCGGATTTCGCCCGATCCCACGCCCCCATTCGCTCCCGGCAGCTTGACAGGATACGGCGCCGAATCAAGGCCTTGACGCGATGAGCCGGGCGGCCTCGGTGGACCACTGGTCCCACGATCCCAGAAGGGCACGGACCTGACCGGCATCCGGTGTCCGCAGGGGCAGGCGGACCGGGCCTGCTTCCACGCCCAGGTGGGACAACACGGCCTTGAGCGAACCGAGGTACCCGTGCCGGGCCAGCAGATCGACCATCCGGACCGCATGGAGTTGCGCCTGCCGGGCGAGAGCCCAGTCCCCGGCGGCGACCGCCCGTTGCTGCGCCCGAAACAGCGGGGCCGCCAGATGGTAGGTGGAGCCGACCGCCCCGGTGGCCCCGAGGGTGACGGCCGGGAGCAGCATCTCGTCGCATCCGAAGAGCAGTTCCTGGCCGGGCGCCAGCGCGGCCACGCAGTGCTGCAGGAGGACCAAGTCCGGATTGCTGAACTTCAGGCCGGCCATCGTGGGGATGCGGCGGGTCGCCTCGGCCAGGAAGCGGTCGGAGGCGAGGTGGATGCCGGTCATTGCGGGCAGATCGTAGGCATGGAAGGGCAATCCCGGAGCCCCGGCGGCGATCCGGGCGCTGCAGTCGACCCACGCCTCCACGTCGGCCGGCTTGAAGTAGCTGGGGGCGAGGGCGGCGATGCCCGAGGCTCCGATCCGCTGGGCATGGGCGGCGAGTTCGGCGGCCTCGTCGACGGCATTCGAGCCGACGTGGACGATGCACCGGAGGCCGGAACCCCGGAGCACCGACACCCATCGCTCGGCCAGTTGAAGCCGCTCGGTGGTCTTGAGCGAGTGGCTCTCGCCGGTGGTGCCGTTGATGAACACGCCGTCCACCCCCTGCCGCACCAACCACCCGGCCAGCGACTCGATGACCCCGAGGGCGAGGTCTCCCGACGCGGTGAACGGCGTCACCGGCGCGGTGATGAGGGGGATCCGGTCGGGCAGCGGGGCATTTTGGGACATGGCTGGGGAAGAGTCTCCGCGCGCCGGGCTTCGGAATGCAACGCGGGAAAACCGCCTGGGACGGGCCCGCGGAATCCCCTCGCCCGTCGGTGCGGTGCGGGTAACGGGCACTTTCCGGGTTTGAAAAGTACGGATACGTACTATCCTGCGGCGCAAACGAGGTTCCTATGCCCATGCCCACCGTCGCTCCCGAAGCCGTCGCCGCCGCCAAGGCCCAACTCGACCAGCACCTGCTGGAGATCCTCGGGTGGCATTTCAATCCCGCCACGGGTTGCCCGTTCTGGCTGGATTGGGCCCGCAAGAACTGGGATCCCCGCAAGGAGATCCGCAGCTTCGAGGACATGCTGAAGTTCCCGCACTTTCA
>VHCX01000057.1 GCA_016871615.1 Verrucomicrobiota bacterium | reverse complement strand
TCCAGTCGTTCCCGATCCAGTCCGGCAAGGGGCCCTGAGGCCGCCCACCCCCCAAGGCCGCCCACCCCAAAAGGGCCTCCCGGATGCGGGCGGGGGCGCCATCACGACGGGATCGAGGCGGGGGGGGGAAACCTCCATCGGCACCGTCCTCGGTTTGACATTTCCCCCAGCGACCTCTTGAGGACTTGGAGGATCTTTATTGAGTCTCGCATATGACGGTGACAACCGTTTCCTCCACCCGCAAGCCCCGGACAAGTCACCCTATTGTGCGAGACTCAATAGGAGCTGGAGGATCGGGATACCCAAGCCCCTTCGGTTTTCCCCTCGGTCCGTCGATCAAGGCAAGGGCCGGACCCGGTAGAAGCGGCCGGGCTGCGTGATGGGATCGAACACCACCGTGCCTCCCGCCTGGGTCATCATCTCGGCGAGGGTCGTGAAGGGACCCTGGGGGCTCGGCGAGCTGTCCACGGCGTAACGCCGGCCCTCGAGACCGTTGAACAACAGGCGCACGGAATCGGCCACGCGGGTCGGCGCATCCCACACGACCGGACCAGAGACACCGACCACGGCCGCCTCGCTGTCCACCGTTCCACCCGGGTTGCTGACCCGGACGCGATAGACGCCGGCCAGGGACGCGGTGGCCGCCCCGAGGTTGAGGGTGGGGGTCGAACCCCCGACAGGCGCGCCGTCGCGGGTCCAGGCATAGACGAGGTCGGGTCCGGTGGCCGACACGGCCAAGGCAACCGGTTCGCCCGCATGAAGCCGCCGGCCGACCGGCTGGGCGGAGATCACCGGCTTGGCCACCGCGGCCTGCACCGTGAGGGTCGCCCAGTCGGTGAAGACGGTGCCCAGGTCGTTCACCAACCGCAGCCGATACCGCCCGGCATCCGCGGCCTGCACATTGGAGAGGGTGAGCGTGGCATTGGTGGCGTTGCGCACCTCCAGGTCCTCCTTGAACCATCGCAGCGCGAGGGGTTGGTCGCCGGTGAAGGTGGCGGTGAAGGACGCCGCATCGCCGGGGGCGACCGTCAGGCCGACGGGCTGGGAGGTGACGGCCGGTGGATTGGCTCCGACCACGGTCACGGCCACGTTCTGGTCCGACCAGTTCCCGCTTAGGCTCGTGGTCTGCCATCCCCGTATACTCAGGGTGAAGGACCCGCTGGAGGTCGGGGTCCCGGAAAGCGTGCCCCGGGTGGACAGGGTCGTACCCGGGGGCAATCCCGAAAGGGCGGAATAGGAGCGGGCCGTGCCATGCGAAGAACTGGTGATCGAAAAGGTGACGGAGGTGCGGACGCCGTTGGTCGCCCGGACCGCCGTGGGAGCCATTCCTGTGGCTCCCGACAGGCCGTGGAAGCTTCCGGCCACCGCCGCCGTCCCGAACACCCACCGCAGGATGCACAGCGTCGGGGTGGCGATGAGGCCAGGCGCCGTCTGGGCGATGCGCGCCAGAGGCGCCAACTGCAGGAAGGCGGCCAGGACGTGGGAGTGGATGAGGAATCGCTTCATGGAAGGAGTTGTCTGGGACACATCATCGGCAGGACCCTGCGCGGGACGCGTGAATGGGCCTCGCCACGAGGAGGCCGACGTTCAGTTGCACCCGCAACCACCGCCGCCCACGCCGCGTCCCCCGGAGGCCGCCTCGCGGCTGAACCACATGTGTTCAGCCAGCAGGAGACCCGCAGGATCACGGTCACCGCGCATGGTGATGTCAGACAACGTGCGACGTTGCCACGGCTCGACCGTGCTGCAACCCGTGCCCAGACAGAGGAGCACGATCAGCGCGGCGGGCGCCATCCCATGGCGGGGGGAGGTCGCACGGGGTCGTCGGGGGAGGAGGGACCGAAGGTTCATGGGGCGGGCGGGTGTGGGGTCAGGCCTTGGGCTTGGGCAGCAGGCGCTCGATGATCTCGAGGTATTTCTTGCGGGTGGCCTCGCCCTCGTACTTGGGATGCACCGAATCGAGGCGGCCATCGGGCCCGAAGAAGCAGGAGGTGGGCATGCCCGGCGGACGGACCCTGGAGGCCAGCCGCTCCTTGGCATCGCGCACGATGGCAAAGCTGACCGGGTTCTTCCTGAGGAATTTCTGCATGTCGGCCGCCTTCTCGTCCATCGACACGCCGATCAGCACGTACCCCTTCGGCCCATGGGTCTTGTGCAACTGCTCGAGCACCGGAAAGGACTGGCGGCACGGCACGCACCAGGAGGCCCAGAAGTCGAGATGGACCACCTTGCCCGCGACGTCGGGGATGTCGCCCTCGAGATCCATGGCCTTGAGGTCCGGCAGGGCGTCCCCGGGCTGGAGCCCGGCGGCGGCCCGGGCCCAGGGCAGGAGGGTCGGCAGGGCCATCGCGGCCATCGTGGCGCGGAGGAACCCGCGGCGCGGCAGGAGAGGGCTCGGGAGGGGCAAGGCGTCAGGAGGCGACCAGTTCATGGAATCGTCGGGTGCTGAGTCGGGTTCGCGGGCCGTGGATGAGTCCCTCGGCGCCGGGTTGGGATTCGATGAGTCGGAGGCCCTCCTCGGGCCCGAGGACCAGGGCGGCGGTGCTCAGGAGGCCCGCCTGGGTGCAGCTGGGGGCCGCGACGTGGGCGGCCTGGCACCCGTTCTGCACCGGCCGGCCGGTGCGTGGGTCGAGGATGTGCCCCCAGCGCCGACCGTCGGCGTTGAAGCCGCGGTGGTAGTCGCCCGAGGTCGCGACGGCCGCGTCGCGGACGGCCAACCCGCACCACGCGCGGCCGGGGTTCGCAGGATCCTCGAGGCCGAGGTGCCACCCCGGGCGTCCGTCGGCCGGCAGGCCCGACACCCGGAGGTCCGCCCCGAAGTCCACCAGCGCGCCCGTCAGGCCGTGGCGACGGGCCAGGAGGCTCACCTGGTCGACGGCGTACTCCTTGCCCATGCCGCCGAGGTCGAGGCACATCCCGGGCTCGGCCAACCGAACCGCACCGGGCCGCCGCTGGACCTTGCGCCAACCGACTCGCTGGCGTGCCGCTTCGATCTCGCCGTCGGTGGGCACCCGGGCTCGCCGCCAATCCCAGAGCCGGATGAGGGGCAGCGCCGTGGGGTCGAAGACGCCGCGGGTCAGGAAGTGCATCTCGTGGCAAAGCGCCAGGATGCGGTCGATCTCGGGATCGGAGGCCACGGCCTGGCCGCCGGCCGACTCGTTCAATCGGGAGATCCAACTGTCGGGCAGGAAGCGGGAATACTTGGCCTCGAAGGCGGCAACCCAAGCCAGCGCCTCCTGATCGAACCGGCGGGCCGCTTCCGGGGCGCCCACGGTGACCCAGCGGCAGGTGGTTCCCAGGGCCGCGAAGCGCAGTTCCCGGCCGCCCTCGACCCGGGACTCCTGGCAGGAGCCGAGGATGCGCCGCAGCACGGCACCGGCATCGCCCTGGGGGATGCCGGGGCGGACCGGTCCGGCGGGTTGGGCCGGGGCGCTCACCATTGGAAACCGATTCCCATGGTGAACACATTGGCCTGCGGATAGGCCGAGGACAAGGTCACCCCGTCGAGGCCGTTCATGAGGTAGCGCTTGTAGGCCAGGTCGATGGCCACGTGCTCATGGACCTGCCAGCGGAGAGCCACCCCGAAGGTCCACGTCTCCAGACGACTCAAGCGGTAGTCGGCCGAGTAGTACCGCGGCCACGCCGGCACCGCGAAGGCCGTGCCGTCGCCGGGGAAGCCCGCCTCGCCCTCGAAGAGCAGCGTGCCATCGGACTGGAGCGCGGCGTTGACGCCATCCGGGTCGACCAGGGTTCCGTTGAAGACGGGGGCGTAGAAGTCGGCGGCCGATTGCAGGTGGTAGCGGGCCAGCGGCGAGATCAGCAGCTTGTCGCCGAGCTTCTGGTTCCATTGGACGGTGGCCGTGTGGGCCCAGATGCCCCAGTCGTCGTGGTGGAGCCGGTAGTTGGCGTCCACGCCGGCATTGAGGGGGGTGACGAAGTGGGTGATGCCGAGATAACCCACCTGCTTGATGCGCTGGTCGGGGCGCTTTTCGCCCACCGCCGCGGAGGGATCGGCATTGTAGCCATCGACCGGGAAATCGTAGCGGAAGTGCACGCCCTTGTAGGGGTCGGTGAGGTAACCGTCGGCCACGCCAAGACTCACATTGGCCGTCAGGTAGGTCTTGGGCCCGAGCAGTTGGGTGACGCCGATCAGCCCATCCCAGGTGTCCTTGTCCTTCCAGATCGTGCGGTTGCGCAGCCAGAAGCCCGTCACCTGGTCGAAGTTCCGGGCCACACCGAGGTTGAGCACGGTGTTCTTCTGGTTGAATTCGATGCTCTCGTTCCAGGAAAGCCCGATCGAGCGGTAGTCGCTCTCCTCGCTGTAGGCGACCTGCGGGCGGCTGATGAACCGGCCCAGGGTCAGGTCAAGTTCGACCGATCCGGCCCGGCGGATGTCCTGGAAATTCTGCAGCGGCAACCGGTCCGTGCCGGCCGGCGCCGCAGCGCCCGTGGGCGTGGCCCCGGAGATGCCGTCGTAGACGAAGTTGCCCTTGACCACGGCCTTGGAGTTCAACGCCTGCTCGGCATACACCGCGTGGGTCCGGATGTGGATGCGGTCGTCGTCCTCGATGTAGTCCTCGTAGCGGTAGTCGACCCGGTTCTCGGACCGGGCACGGACGAGGCAGAAGCACTGGAGCAACAGGGCCGCGAGGGGCGGGCCAAGTTGGGCCGAGAGGCACCGGGACCACGAAGGCATGGGCGGCATGAGAGGACTGCGGCCCGGGATTGGCAACCCAATAGGGGACTCCAACCGGCAGGATCCGGTTTCCATCAAGGCCGAGCCATTCCCCGCAGACCGGGTTGCGGTCCACGAACCGAAGGGCAGCGACGCCTTCGGAGCCGGAGGGGTGGAGGGTGCGGCGGGTTCAGGACGGGCCGCGGCCCGCGCGATCCTCGACCGTCTGGCCAACCGACTCTCAGGCCCGTCGACCGCCGAGCCCGGGGTCCTCTCCCGAGACCGGCGGTGATTCGCACGCATCCGTGATCCACCCCGGAGACCGATGGGCCGGCTCGCGTCGACCGATCGTCCATTGACCCCAATCCACGCAGCCAACCGGGGGAAAGGATCGTTTCAGGCCGAGGGCGGGAACACCCACAAGGCGGGTCGCCCCACGTTGCAATGCACCGCACGTCCGAGGAGGGTCAGGCCGGCGAGGGAAAAATAAAGCTGGGATCGGGCCAGATCCCCCAGCAAAAACCCACCCGGCCCATCCTGTGTCGGATCGAGACGGCGAATCCGTCGGTCGGCCGAGGGGATGGGGTAGAAGATCGTTTCGAGGATCGGTCTTGGATTTCCGTCCTCGCCGGTGAGCGACGGAAACCGTCGGATCCACCCGGATGGATCCAGGCCGGCGGCGGCCGCGGCCCGGTCGGCGGCGTGCACCGAGGCCCGGCCAAGCACCGGCAACACCAGCAACCCAAGGAAGCTCCACAGGGTCATCCAGCAGGCCTGACCGAGCACTGCGGCACCGAGGGAAAGTCCGGCGGGATTCAGCAACCATCCGCCCAACTGGCACCCGATGAGATTCCACAGCAGCAGCACCAGCAAGGTCCGCAAGGGCAATCCCTGACGCAACCTCCAGCGTCTCCGGGCCAGTTCGACCTTCAAGTCGGACGGGGACAACCGCTCCCTCCACGACTCGGGCACCAGGATTGCCGCCCGGGCACCAAATCCCTCCAGACCGCCGGTGAAGGCTGGATCATCCACCCGGGTGAGGAGGAGGCATTCTCCGCCGTCCCCCGAGCGACGGTGGACACCCGCCCCGCTGATGGCCGCATGGAGACGTCCGCGCCCCAAGGCCAGGACCGCGGTGGAAACGGCCAGCCCGGCGCAGAAACCGCCGGTCCAGCGGTGGCTCAAGGCCGCAGCGGCTCCGACGCCCAGCATCGCCAGGGCATGGACGACAACACCCCGGGTCCATCGGGCGAGAAACCCACGGAATTCCAGCCTCGGATCGGGCAACCAGACAAAGCCGCCGACCACGTCAAAAACCGCCTGAAGCGCCAAGGCTCCGACACCAACCCCGAGCAACCCGGCGGCACCGAGCTCGGGACGGACGGCGATCAACCACCCGAGTCCGGCGATGGAAGCCAACACCCAAGTTCCCACGTTGGTGATGCCCAGCTGGAGGCGGCGCCGGGCCAGCAGCGATTGCTCGGGGTTCATCGGGAGGCCTTTCTGGGATTCGTCACGTTTGGCCCCACCTTCCGGCGGGCTGAGGGCAGGATCGCCCGGTTGGCGGGATGGAACCGATCGTCGCGAGATGCAGGATGATCCATGAAGCAACGATTCCGCAACGTTGGGGAAGCGCAACCCGTCCGCCCCTCGAGTGGATCCAGCCCATGAACGGGTGCCATCCCAGGTGGTGGCGCCCGGACCATTCCCGGTCCAAAGTCCATGATCTGACCTTCGGGAATGTCTCCTGAGCCCCCGGTCCCGCAAGCCACCGACGCATGAAGAAAGCCCATTTGCCCACCAAGGTCTGCGCGGCCTGCGCACGCCCCTTCTCCTGGCGTAAGAAGTGGGAACGCGACTGGGACCGCGTGCTCTACTGCTCGGACGCCTGCCGACGCGGGGTGCACCCGCTGGCCCGCCGGAACACGGGCTCCCGGGGCTGAAACAACGGCCGCGGCGACGTCCCAAGGGCCCGCTCAGGCATCCCCGGTCCGGCCGATGGCGTTGGCCGGAGTCTCGCCGTCGGCGTTCGTCCGATCCGCAGCCGGGGCCGCGACCGGGACCGCCAGCCGCGCCAAGGCTCGCGCGGCGGCGGCGAAGCCGAAGGCCCCGGTCACGTGCGTGGCCGATCCATAGCCCGACTGGCAGTTCAGACGCAGGGGCACGCCGTCCGGCGGGGCCTGGGGCGCGGCGCAGACCTCGCCCGCGCCATCCGGGAAGACCGGTGCCTCGGCCGAGTGCACGCAGTCGATCCGGAGCTTCCGCGCCGTCCGCGAGAATCCATGCTCCCGGCGGAGGCGCTTGCGCACCTCGCCCAGCAGTCGGTCATGCGTGACCAGCGCGAGATCGGAGAGCCGGACGGCCGTCGGATCCCGCCGTCCACCGGCGCCACCGCAGACCACCAGTGGGATCCCGGCCGCGTGGCAGAGGGCGATCAGGCGGACCTTGTTGCCCAAGGCGTCGATGGCGTCGATCACCAGGTCCGGGCGACCGTCGGACCCGGGCGCGGCCTCCAGCCCCAGCAGGCGCGACGCGGTCTCGGCCGTGAAGAACTCGATGCGGGCCTCGACGCGCGTCTCCGGCGACAGGTCCCGAATCCGCTCGGCCATGACCTCCACCTTGGGCCGGCCCACCGTGGAATCGAGGGCGTGCAGTTGGCGGTTGATGTTGCTGACGCAGACCTCGTCGAGGTCGACCAGGCTGAGTCGTCCCACCCCGGATCGGGCCAACGACTCGGCCGCCCAGGACCCCACGCCGCCCAGGCCCACCACCATCACGTGGGCGGCCCGGAAGCGCGCCAGCGAGGCCGCCCCGTACAACCGGGCGATGCCCCCAAATCGGAAATCGAAGTCGCTCACGGCCCGAGGGTGCTCCGCCGACCCAATGGACGCCGTCCGCACGCCGTCGGCACGCCGTCCCACGTAGGCCCACGTTGCGTCCGCCGTCGACCGACGGGTCAGAGTTCGCGCCAGTTGCGGTGGCGGTAGTTGGTCCAGACCCAGCGGAAATCGGGATTGTTGGCCCCGCCGCCGGCCCAGTTGAAGCTCGAGATGCCGACGGCCGAGTCCTTGGCCGCCTTGATGGTCCGGGCCTCGATCCACCGATGCCCCTCGTAATGGCCATCCTGGAAGGAGAAGGTGCTGAAGTTGCCGTGGAAGATGGCGAACGGATCGATCCAGCCCCGTGAGTCGGTGCTCAAGACCCAGGTGCCCAGGTTGGAATTGCGGGGATCGGATTCTTCGATGAAGACGAACGACTGGGACGGGGAACCGACCTCCGAGGCCTTGATGTAGGGCGGTTGCGAGGCCTCCCAACCCAGGATGCCGTTCATCCCGTTGGCCTTGGAGTAGCTGTCGTAGGCCCAACCGGTGCCCGGACGGCGCTTGGAGCGCAGGTCGCCGGGGCAGTGGTAGGCACCGAAGGCCGTGCAGTAATCCCACATGGGGGAGTTGGTCATGCCGCGTTGCACGCGGCGCAGGGCCTCCTCGAGGGTGATGCCGGTGCTGATGTCGGGATTCGGGCCCTGCCAGTAGCCACCCCCGGTGAGCGGTACCGACGCGCCCGCCTTGTTCCGCCACCCTTCCGTCGGCGCGAGGACGTCGTTGTTGTCCATCGAGTACATCTGCCAAGCGAGGATCAGCTGCTTCTGGTTGTTGGCGCAGGCGGCGCCGGTGGCCTTGGCCTTGGCCTTGGCCAGCGCGGGCAGAAGCATGCCCGCCAGGATGGCGATGATGGCGATGACCACCAGCAGCTCGATGAGGGTAAAGCCGGCGGAGCGGCGGCCGCAACCGGGCCCGGCAGGACGGCGAGGTTTCAGGGAAATCATGGTGGGTGTGAACACGTGTTGACGGGACCCTAGATCATGCCCGACAGCGAATCCAGCCCGCAGACCCCCATGGATCCGGGCGGGTACCGCGGCAGCGGTCCTGCAGCGCGGGACCACGGACCTTCAGGCCGCCGGGGAAACCGGGGCGAAGGGAAACAGGCCGAGGACGGTCTGGGGCTCGAGCAACCAGATCCGACGCGGAGGCAGGGGCTCGTGGTCGGTCAAGCCCAGCAGGGCCACCGCCAGCACGGTGCACGCTCCCGCCAGCCAGGTGCGGCGGCCCGGGGAGAACCGGGCGATGGCCTCGACCCGGTGCGCCAGCGCACGGGGAGCCGCCTGGGCCCGGCCCCGCCATCCGCAGACGGCGCTCGGAGCCTCGTCGGCGGGAATGCTCTCGAGGCACTTGAGAAGCACCCGGCCGTACTGCAGCCGGTCCACCTCGGGGGCGGAGAGTGCGTGAAAATCACACGCTTCTTCGCGATCCTCACGCAACCGTCGCAGCACCCGACCCACCACCGGGTTGAACCAATGGACCGCATGGATGATCTCGAGGAGGCCGTTCCACCAGGGATCGCCGCGATGCAGATGGGCCGCCTCGTGGAGCATCACCAGTCGGATCTCGTCGTCGGAAAGCCGGTCGGTCCAACCGGCCGGGAGAAGCAGGGCCGGCCGGAAGAAACCGGCCACGCAGGGACCCGGGACCTCGTCGGACTGCAGAACGGGAATCCCCGCCGGGCCGCGGGCGACCACGCCCTGCCAGAGCCTGGAACATCGGGCATCGACCGGCCGGGACCGCGCGATCCACCGGCGAACCCGGAGCACATCGCGCAGCGCCAGGCCGGCACGGAACCCCACCCCGGCGAGCCAACCCCACCCGACCACCTGCCATCCGTCCAGGGGCAACGACCAGGCATTGAGCGGCGGGAGCAACGGGGCCGTGACATTGAAGAGGCTCACCGGGGTCGGGACGCTCCAGGGCCACACCAGCCGGACCAGCACCAGGACCCCGAGCGCGGACCGCCAATCGGGGGAGAGATGGCGGCGAAGCAGCCGGCGCACCGCGAGCACCAGGATACCGAGCACGGCCGCCTGGGCCGAGGCGCTGAGCAGATCCCAACCGAGGATGCGGGTTACCTCCGGATTCATGACGGAACGAATGCGGTTCCGTCCACCTGAGCAGGTTTCTTGCCCAACGGCGGATCCGGGAGCCCGTCGACAGGCCCTAGCGGCCGGTTTCCGACTCGAGGATGCGGCGCAACTCGTTCATCTGGGCCCGGGAGAGCTTCCGGTGTTCGACATAGTGGGCCATCATGCCCGTGAGCGACCCACCGAAAACCCGGTCGAGGAAGGACCGTGTCGCCGCCGCCACGCACTCGGACTCCGCGACCTTGGCACTGTAGTGGTAGATTCGGCCGAGGGATTCGAAGCCCAGCGCCCCCTTGCGGACCAACCGGTTCAGGAGGGTCTTGGCAGTCACCGCCCTCCACGACGGGTCGGCCTTCTGGAGTTCGACAATGACATCCGCCGAGGTCACGGGTTGTCGTTTCCAGACAATTCGCATGATCTCCCATTCCGTCTCAGAGATGCGAGGCAACGGCATGGTGCTCCGTGAGAGGTGCAGGCGCTACGGGGATTTGATTGCCAAGCGCTACTGCCGTCCCCGCCCGAAGTCAACCTCGCATTTCGGCGGCCGCCTTGGAGCGGATCGAATCGGCCCTTTTCCACCGGTCCCTTGGGCCCGGAAGAGCGTCCCCTCGCCGGCGCGCGGCGCATTGTTTCCTTTTGCCGGAGAGGAGCGCACCCGAGCGGATGGAACCGCTCCACCGGCCCCGGCTCGCGGAGCCACCCGCCCCCAGGCTCAGACCGTGAGGATCTCCTTCTCCTTGGCCGCCAGATGCTGGTCGAGCTTGGCGATGAAAGAGTCGGTGAGCTTCTGCACGTCGGTCTCGGCCGTCTTGATGGCGTCCTCGGAGACGCCGCCGTCGTTCTTGGTCTTCTTGAGGGCCTCGATGGCCTGGCGCCGCTCGTTGCGGACGGCCACGCGCCCCTCCTCGGCGATGCGCTTGCAGATCTTGACGAATTCCTGGCGGCGCTCGGCGCTCAGGTCGGGCAGCACGATGCGGATGAAGCGTCCCTGCGACGCCGGGTTGAGGCCCAGTCCGGAGGCCTGGATGGCCTTCTCGACGGCCTTCATGTTGGACTGGTCGAAGGGTTGCACCATCAGCATGCGGGCCTCGGGCGCGGTGATCGTCGCCAGTTCCTTGAGGCGCATGTTGGATCCGTAAGCCTCGACGAGCACGTTCTCGATGAGCGAGGGGGAGGCCTTGCCGGTGCGGACCCCGGCGAACTGGTTGAGCACGTGCTCCTCGGTCTTGAGCATGCGCTCCTCGGCGTCGAAAAGGGCTTCGTCGATGGTCATGGTCGGTGGGATCGGGGGTGGGTGTCGGAGGGTTCGGGGAGAATTTCGCAGCCGGTCGGCCGAGGCAGGCGGTCAGGCCACCACCTGCGTGCCGACCTTCTTGCCGAAGACCACGTTGCGGAGGTTGTGGGGCTTGAAGAAGTCGAACACCACGATGGGCATCTTGTTGTCCATGCACAGGGCGAAGGCCGCCGCGTCCATGACCTTGAGCTGCTTCTCGAGGGCCGTGGAGTAGCTGACCTGGTCGTAGCGTTTGGCGTCGGCGTGCTTCTTGGGGTCCTTGTCGTAGATGCCGTCGACCTTGGTGGCCTTGAGCACGGCCTCGGCACCGATCTCGTTGGCGCGGAGGGCGGCGGCCGTGTCGGTGGAGAAGTAGGGATTGCCGGTGCCGGCGGCGAAGATCACCACCCGCCCCTTCTCGAGGTGACGGACCGCGCGGCGGCGGATGAAGGGCTCGGCGATCTGGGTCATGTTGATGGCGCTCTGGACCCGGGTCGCCACCCCCAGCTTCTCGAGGGCATCCTGCAAGGCCAGGGCGTTGATCACCGTGGCCAGCATGCCCATGTAGTCGCCGGTGGCCCGCTCGATGCCCTTCTCGCTGCCCTGCAGGCCGCGGAAGATGTTGCCACCACCGACCACGATCACCACCTCGACGCCCAGGCGCTGGACCTCGGCGACCTGGGCGGCCATGTCGTGCACCGCCTCGGGATCGATGCCCTGCCCGGCTGAACCCCCGAGGGCCTCGCCGCTGAGCTTGAGCAGGATTCGGCGGTAGTGGGGCTTGGACCGGGCGGCGGGTTGTTTCATCGGCCCCAGTCTCATAACAGCCCGGTGATCGGGTCGTCAACGCGGCCCCGACGCGGGTGGCCCGGCCCGGGGCCGCTGGGGGCGGCCTCTCAATCGGAGCGGCAGAGCCTCTCGAAGCGGCCCCCGGGGCCCTGGCGCACCAGGCGCTTGAGCTCGAGGCTGAAAAGGGCCACCTGCACCGCGCTGGGGGCCAGGCCCGAGAGACGGATCAAGGGATCCACCCCGAGCGCCTCGTCGCCCAGGGCATCCCAGAGGGCCTGTTCGGCCGGGCTGAGGGTGAGGGCCGGAAACCCCGGGGTCTCCGGGGCCGGACCGACGGTGGCCGCCGAGGCCGGGAACCGGTGCTCGAACTCGCCGAGGATGTCCTCGATGCCCTCGCAGAGCTTGGCCCCTTTCTTGATGAGGTCGTGGCAGCCCTTGCTGCGGGGATTGTCAATCCGGCCCGGCACGGCGAAGACCTGCCGGCCCTCGTCGTTCGCGAGGTCGGCCGTGATCAGCGCCCCGCTGGCAAGGCCGGCCTCGACGACCACCGTCCCGAGGGTCATGCCGGCGACGATGCGGTTGCGCGCCGGAAACGTGCCGCGGTCGGCGTTGCGGCCGAAGGGGAACTGCGTCACCAGGGCTCCCCGCTCGACGATGCGCTCGAAGAGGCCCCGGTTCTCCGGCGGATACACCCGGTCGATGCCGGTGCCGAGGACGGCCACCGTGCGCCCCTGGGCCGCCAGCGCCCCCTGGTGGGCGGCGGTGTCGGCCCCGCGGGCGCCGCCGCTGACCACGGTGACCCCGGTGTAGGCCAGTTGGTGGGCCAGCTTCCGGGCGACCTCCATGCCATAGGGCGAGGTGAGCCGGGACCCCACCATCGCCACCCCTTGGAAATCCTCGGGCACGAGGCGCCCTTGGACGTAGAGCACCGGTGGCGGGTCATAGATCTGGCGCAGCAGCGGCGGATAGCCCGGGTCGCCCAGGGCGAGGATCGACACCCCGGACTCGGCGATGCGCCGCATCTCGCCGGAAAGGTCGACCGTCGACTGCCAGCCGGCGACGGCCTCGGCCTGCGGTCCGCCGAGGCCCGGCACGGACCCGAGTTCGGCCCGGGAGGCCCGGAGGACGGCGACGGGGTCGCCGCCGAAGCGGTCGAGCAGGTGGCGGGTGCGCACCGGGCCGATGCCCGGGATCAGGTTGAGGGCGACGAGGGCTTCCAAGGGTTCCATGGCGGTCGGTTTCAAGGTCTCCAAGGAAGGATTCGCTCGACCGACCCCGATTCTCCCCGGGAATCCCGGTCCGTTTGCACTTTCGCGCCGATCGGAAGGATTGTTCCATTCCCGCCCGACGATGCTTCATCGACTCACCGTTTCCGAACTGGCCCGCCGGATCCACCGGGGGGAGGTCTCGTCCCGTGAAGCCACCCAGGCCTGTCTCGACCAGATCGCCCGCGTCGACGGACAGGTCCGCGCCTACCTGAGCCACGACCCGGCCGACGCGCTGGCACAGGCCGACGCGGCCGACCGCTTGCGCGCCTCCGGCCAGGCCGACCCCGCGGCCCACCCGCTGCTTGGGGTGCCGGTCAGCCTCAAGGACGTCATCGCCCACCGCGGTCAGCCCCTGGGATGCGCCTCGCGCATCCTCGGGAACTTCGTCTCGCCCTATGACGCAACGGTCGTGCATCGGCTCAAGGCGGCCGGCGCGGTGGTCTTCGGGCGCCTGAACATGGACGAGTTCGCCATGGGCAGCTCGACCGAGAACTCGGCCTTCTTCACCACGCTGAACCCCTGGGACACCACGCGGATCCCCGGCGGGTCCTCCGGCGGGTGCGCCGCCAGCGTCGCGGCCCATGAATGCTTCGCCAGCGTGGGCTCGGACACCGGCGGGTCCATCCGCCAGCCGGCCGCGCTCTGCGGGGTGGTCGGGGTCAAGCCGACCTACGGCCGGGTCCCCCGCTACGGGCTCACGGCCTTCGCCAGCTCGCTCGACCAGATCGGGCCCTTCACCAAGGACATCGCCGACGCGGCCCTGATGACGCGGGTGCTCAGCGGCCACGACCCGATGGACTCGACGTCGATGCCCGAGCCGGTGCCCGACTACCTGGCAGCGTTGTCGGGATCGCTCCGGGGCCTGCGGATCGGGCTGCCGAAGGAATACCTCATCGGCGGCATGCACCCGGAGGTGGACGCCTCGGTCCGGGCGGCGGTGCGCCAACTCGAGTCGCTGGGGGCCGAGATCGTCGAGGTCTCGCTGCCCCACACGGAATACGCGGCCGCGACCTACTACATCATCGCCCCGGCCGAGGCCTCGGCCAACCTGGCCCGTTTCGACGGCATCCGCTACGGCGCGCGGGTCGATGGCGCGACGCCGATGGAACTCAACAGCCGGACGCGGGGCCGGGGCTTCGGCCCCGAGGTGAAGCGCCGCATCATGCTCGGCACCTACGTGCTCAGCAGCGGGTACTACGACGCCTACTACCTGCGGGCGCAGAAGGTCCGCACCCTCATCCGCAACGACTTCCTCGAGGCCTTCAAGACGGTCGATGCGCTGGTGACGCCGACCACGCCGGCCCCGGCCTTCAAGGTCGGCGAGAAGTCCGACGACCCGCTGCAGATGTACCTCTGCGACGTGTTCACCATCTCGTGCAACCTCGCGGGCATCTGCGGGCTGAGCCTTCCCTGCGGCTTCACCTCCGACCCGAGGCTGCCCATCGGCCTTCAGCTCCTGGGCAAGCCCTTCGGCGAATCCACGCTCTTCCGGATCGCCCACGCCTACGAGCAGAGCACGCCCTGGCACCGGGCACTCGCGCCGCTGGCCTGAGCGGTTGCCGGCCGCCCCTAGCCCGGGCGCCCGCCGAACACCTCGCGGAGATGCCGCCCGGTGTGGGAGATGGGGTCGGCCGCGATCTGCTCCGGTGTGCCCTCGGCCACGAGGCGCCCGCCCCCGCCCCCGCCCTCGGGGCCGAGGTCGACGATCCAGTCGGCCTCGGCGACGAGGTCCAGGTTGTGCTCGATGACCAGCACCGAGTGGCCGGCATCGACGAGGCGCTGGAGCACGGCAACCAACCGGCGGACGTCCTGGATGTGCAGGCCGAGCGTGGGCTCCTCGAGCACGAACAGGTCCCGCGACGGCCGCCGGGTCGATGGGCGACCCGGCCCGGGGGACCGCACGAGATCGGCATTCTCGGCCTCGATCGCCGCCGACTTGAGCCCGCCCAGCAGGTGGGTCACCAGCTTGATGCGCTGGGCCTCGCCGCCGCTGAGGGTCGGGCTGGTCTGGCCCAGCTGGAGGTACTCGAGACCGGTGTCCCGGAGGGCCTCCAGGGGGCGCCGGAGGCGTGGTTGGTGGGCGAAGAAGCCGATGCCCTCGGCCACGGAGAGGCGCAGCACCTCGGCGATGGACTTGCCCTGGTAGCGGATCTCGAGCGTGCCGGGGTTGAAGCGCTGCCCGCCGCAGGCCACGCAGGTCACCGAGGCCGTGGGGAGGAAGTTCATCTCCAGCTTGACGACGCCGGCCCCCTCGCAATGCGGGCAGCGGCCCTGGGGCGAGTTGAAGCTGAAGCGGCCGGGCCCGTAGCCCCGCATCCGGGCCTCGGGCACCTGCGCGAACAACGCGCGGATGTCGTCGAAGAACCCGACGTAGGTCGCCGGCGTGGACCTCGGCGTGCGGCCGATCGGCGACTGGTCCACCTCGTGGACCGCCCGCAGCGGGCCCGTGCCCTCGACCCCTCCGGCCAGACCCATGGGCTTCTTCTCCGCCGCCCCGGCCAGCACCGCGCGGACGCCGGGCACCAGGCACTCCTTGATCAGCGTGCTCTTGCCCGAGCCGCTGACGCCGGTGACCACCACCAGCCGCCCGAGCGGGAAGGACACGGTCACGTCGCGGAGGTTGTTCAACCGCGCCCGGTGCACGGTCAGCCACTCCACGGCGCCCGCGGAGGCCTTGGCGGCCGGCCGGCCCCGGGGTTTGCGAGCGGCGGCCGCGGCGACGGGTCGACGCTCCCCCCGGGCCGGCCGGGCGG
Organism: Verrucomicrobiota bacterium; assembly: GCA_016871615.1. Classification (GTDB taxonomy): domain Bacteria; phylum Verrucomicrobiota; class Verrucomicrobiia; order Limisphaerales; family UBA9464; genus SXXZ01. The sequence goes on along the minus strand of VHCX01000057.1, from coordinate 6,722 downwards.
GTGTCTCGCGCAGGCACCGGCCGGTGACCGATTCCGGGTGGCGCATCAGGTCCTCGAGCGTCCCGGCGGCCACCACCTGTCCGCCCTGCACGCCGGCCCCGGGACCCAGGTCCAGGATCCAGTCGGCCCGGCGCATCGTGTCTTCGTCGTGCTCCACCACGACCAGCGAGTTGCCGCGGGCCCCCAGCGACTCCAGCGCGTCGAGCAGCCGGCGGTTGTCCCGGGCGTGGAGGCCGATGGTGGGCTCGTCCAGCACGTAGAGCACCCCGCTGAGGTTCGACCCCAGCTGGGCGGCCAGGCGGATGCGCTGTCCCTCGCCGCCACTGAGGGTGGTGACGCTGCGCCCCAACTGCAGGTAGCCGAGACCCACCTCGCCCAGGAACCTCAGGCGCTCGCGGATCTCGGGCAGGATGTCCCGGGCGATCTCGGCGGCCCGGCCCGAGGGGCGGAGGCCGTCGAACCAGGCCCGGGCCTCATCCACCGACCACCCCCCCATCTCCTCGAGGGTGGGCTGGCCCGAGGGTCCCTCACCCAGCGGCAGCCGCACCGCCCGCGACACCGGGTTGAGCCGGGCGCCCTGGCAGGACGGGCAGGTCTCGCGCGTCTCGGCCCACCGGAACCACGATTCCTCCACCGCATCGGCATTGGCACCGCGCTCGACATCGGGCAGGTGGAAGAGTTCGCCGAATCCCCGGCACTGCGGGCACCAGCCCTGGCTGGAGTTGTAGCTGAAATTCTTGGGATCGAGCGGCGGGAAGGAACGCCGGCATTTCGGGCACCCACGCTGGTCGGAGTGCACGGTGCACTGCCCCTTCCGGTCCAGGGCGAAGAGGGTGCCCTGCCCCACGGTGAGCGCCTCGCCGATCCGGCGGAACCGGAGCTCGGCCGGGTCGCCGGCATCCAGGGTGCCCGTGACCACCTCGACGTCGTGCTCCTTGAAGCGGTCGAGCCGGAAACCGCCGTCGGCCGGCATCAGGCGGCCGTCGGCCCGGAGCTGCGCGTAGCCCCGTTGGCGCGCCCAGTCGGCGACCTCGCTGTGGAAGCCCTTGCGGTTGCGGATCACCGGCGCCAGCAGCTGGAGCGCCCCCCGCCGGCTCACCGCCCCGGCGAGCACCTCCAGCAACTCCTCGCGGGTGCAGGCCTCGACGGGCACGTCACAGTCGGGGCATTGCAGCACTCCCAGGCGGGCATAGAGCAGGCGCACGAACTGGTGGATCTCGGTGACCGTGGCCACCGTGCTCTTGCCCCCGCCCCGGGTGGTGCCCTGCTCGATGCTGACCGAGGGCGGCAGCCCGATGATCCGGTCCACGTCGGGCCGCGCCATGGGATCGGCGAACTGACGGGCGTAGGCGCTCATCGAATCGAGGAAGCGGCGCTGCCCCTCGGCGAACAGGAGGTCGAAGGCCAGCGTACTCTTGCCCGACCCGCTGACCCCGGTCACCACCACGAACTTCCCCCGGGGGATGTCCACGGACAGGTTGCGCAGGTTGTGCTCGCGGGCCCCCTCGATGCGGATCACTCCGGGCGGGGCGGCGGGCGGCGGGTCGATGTCCTTCGGCACGGGTCGGAGGATGGAGCCGACGGGGCGCCCGGGCAAACGGCGCTCTTCGGGCGCCACCGGTCGGGCCGGCGGGCCCTCAGCCGGCCAGCAGGCTCACCAGGCCGAGATCGGCCTCGGGAAACTCGTGGTGCTGCAGGTCGGCCGGACGCACCCAGGCGACCTCGGCGCAGTCGATGGCCCGGGGCTCCCCCGAGACGAGTTCCGCCTCGAAGAACCGCAGATGGACCGTCTTGGCCGGATAGGCGTGCACCGTTTCGTGGCGCAAGGGCCCCACCGCGACGGTGATCCCGAGCTCCTCATGCAATTCGCGCACGAGGCATTGCTCCCACGATTCGTCCGGCTCCCGCTTGCCGCCCGGAAATTCCCAGAGCCCGCCGAGGTGGGAACCGGACTTGCGCCGGGTGATGAGCAGCAGTCCGTCGCGCCTCACCAGGCCGGCGGAGACCTCGATGACCCCGGTGCCCATTGGAGGATCAGGCGGTGGCGGGAAGACGGTGGTACTCGCGGTACCAGGCCACGAAACGCCCGATGCCCACCTCGATCGGCGTGGCCGGTCGGAAACCGACGGCCTCGGTGAGGTCCTCGACGTCGGCATAGGTGGCCGGGACGTCGCCGGCCTGCATGGGCAGCATGCGCTTCTCGACGGTCTTGCCGATGGTCTTCTCCAGGCAGGCGATCACGTGCATCAACTCGGCCGGCTGGTGGTTGCCGATGTTGTAGATCCGGTAGGGCGCGGCGCTGGTGCCGGGATCGGGCGCGGCCCCGCTCCAGTCGGGATTCACCGGGGCGATGCGGTCGCAGGTGCGGACCACCCCCTGGACGATGTCGTCGATGTAGGTGAAGTCCCGGCGCATGCGGCCGTGGTTGAAGACATCGATCGGCCGGCCGGCCAGGATCGCCTCGGTGAAGAGGAACATCGCCATGTCGGGTCGCCCCCAGGGGCCGTAGACGGTGAAGAACCTCAGGCCGGTCGTCGGCAGCCGGTAGAGGTGGCTGTAGGTGTGCGCCATCAGTTCGTTGGCCTTCTTGGTGGCCGCATACAGGCTCAGCGGGTGGTCCACCGTGTGGTGCACGCTGAAGGGCATGGTGGTGTTGGCGCCGTACACCGACGACGACGAGGCGTACACCAGGTGCTCCACGCCATGGTGTCGACAACCCTCGAGGATGTTCATGAAGCCCACGAGGTTGGAATCGACGTAGGCATGGGGATTCCGGATGGAGTAACGGACCCCGGCCTGGGCCGCCAGGTGGATGACCCGCTGCGGCTTCTCGGCGGCGAAGAGGGCCTCCATGCCGGCGCGGTCGGCCAGGTCGAGGCGGTGGAACCGGAAACCCGGTCGCCCCTTGAGCCGGGCCAGGCGGGCCTCCTTGAGGCGGACGTCGTAGTAGTCGTTGAGGTTGTCGAGTCCGACCACCTCGTCGCCGCGGCCCAGCAGCAGCTCGCAGGTGTGGAAACCGATGAATCCGGCGGCGCCGGTCACGAGGATCTTCATGACGTCTCTTGCGGACCGCAGGATGCGGCGGGCGGCCCGGCCTGTCACGCGAACCCGGCGGGCACCCCAGAAGACCCGCTCAGCGGCCGACGCTGCGGTACAGGAAACCCAGCCGCCTCATCTCGGCCGGGTCGAGCAGGTTGCGCCCGTCGAAGACGATCGGGGTCGTCATCGCGGCCTTGATCCGGGCCCAGTCGAGCCGGCCGAACTCGGACCACTCGGTGGCGATGACCAGGGCGTCGCAACCCGAGGCCACGGCCTCGGCCTCGGTCACGAACTCCACGGCCGAGCCTGCGGGGAAGAGCGCCCGGGCCTTCTCCATGCCCTTGGGGTCGTGCACCCGCAGCCGGGTGCCATCGGCCAGCATGCGGCGGCAGAGGTCGATCGACGGCGAGTTGCGCACGTCGTCGGTGTTCTGCTTGAAGGTCAGGCCCAGCACCCCGATGTGCTTCTCCTTCAGCACCCAGAGCGTGTCGGTGATCTTCTGGTGGAAGCGCTCCATCTGGGCGGAGTTGATGCGCTGGACCTCCTTGAGCAGGCGGAAATCGTAGCCCAGCTGCTCGCTGATCTTGATGAAGGCGCTGAGATCCTTGGGGAAGCACGAGCCCCCGAACCCCAGGCCGGCCTGCAGGAACCGGGTGCCGATGCGGGCGTCCAGACCCATGCCCCGGGCGACCTCCTGCACGTTGGCGCCGCTGGCCTCGCAGATCACCGAAAGGGCGTTGGCGTAGCTGATCTTGAGGGCCAGGAACGAGTTGGCCGCATGCTTGATCAGCTCGGCCGAGTTGGTGTCGGTGACGATGATGGGCGCGCCGAAGGGCTCGTAGATCTCGCGCATCGTCGCGGCGGCCCGCTCGCTGGACGTCCCGATGACCACCCGGTCGGGCTTCATCAGGTCGTCGATGGCGAAGCCCTCGCGCAGGAACTCCGGATTGCTGACCACGTCGAAGTCGGCGTCGGTCTTGCGGTAGCGCTTGACCGTCTCGGCCACCTTCTCGGCGGTCTTCACCGGCACGGTGCTCTTGTCGACGATGACGCGGTAGCCCGAGAGGCAGCCGGCGATCTCGCGGGCCACCCCCTCGATGAAGCTCAGGTCCACCGAGCCGTCGGGCTGCGGCGGCGTCGGCACGGCGATGAACACGGCCTCGGAGCCGGCGACGCCCTCGGCGGTGGAGGCGGTGAAGCTCAACCGGCCGGCGGCCACGGTGCGGTGCACCAGCGCCTCGAGGCCGGGCTCGAAGATGGGAATCTCGCCCGCCTGCAACCGGCGGACCTTCTCACGGTCCGAGTCGACACAGATCACGTGGTGACCGACATCCGCAAAACAAGCCCCGGTGACCAGTCCCACGTACCCCGTTCCGATGATCGAGAGGTGCATTCCGAAGGAGACCACGGCACCCGACCACCGTGGTGAAACAACCGGGTGAAACTTCCGGCCTAGGGCTTGACCGCCGGGGCGTTGGTCGTCGCCGGGGCCAGCTCAGGATGGGCCTGAAGCAGGGAAGCCTTGCGGGAGGAGGCCTCCTGGCCGGCCGCGCTGGTGGCGTCCCGCGCCGCCTCGTCGTACAGGGCCAGGGCCTCGCGGTGCTGCTTGAGGGATTCATGCACCAGGGCCTTGGCCAACCGCGCCGGACCGGCGAGGGAATCGGTGGCGAAGCCGGAGAGGAACCGGGCGTAGGCGGCGAGGGCCTCGGCAGTCTTGTCCTGCGCATCGAGGGCGCCGGCCACGCCGTAGGTGGCCGGGCCGCCCAGGGGGCTGTCCGGATGGGCCAGGTTGAAGGCCTCGAAGGCCTTCTGGGCCTCGGCATACTTGCCCTCCTCGAAGAGCTTCGTGGCGGCGAGGAACTCCGAGCGCTCGCCCGCCGCGGTCCCGGAATGCTGGCTGGCGATGCGGGACAGGTCGGCCGCGGAGCCTCCGGCTCCCTTCGCGCCCGGGGCGAGCACCGCCAGCAGGGCCTGGTTGGCCTCGGATTCGGCCGACGCCCGCAGGTTCTTCTGGACGATCAGGGTGACCACGAGGGCCGAGACCACGGCGAAGCCGATCCCGAGGGCCTTCTTGTTCTCCTCGAGCCAGGTCAGGAGCGACAAGGTCAGGTCGGGCGCGGGCTGCTGCCCCTCGGGGTTCGGCTGGATCTGCAGACTCATAACAATTGGGTGGGACATGATCCGGATCAGAGCCTCAAACACAAGCGCGCAGTCTGGAAGGCCGGCGGTCGGCCAAGCCGGGCGGCTCGCGACGCCATCCCGGGGGCGGGCTCACCGCCCCTCCCGGAGCCAGGCCCGGTTGAACCGCGCATGCCGGATGGTCTCCCGGCCGGCGATGGCCTCGCTCCAGGTGGCGTGCAGCCACCCGTTGCGGGCTTGGATCAGCGAAGGATAGGAGAACGAACCGGCACCGGGCGGGCAGGCCGCCAGGGAGCGCCGGACCGGCCAGGTGTCCCCCTCGTCGTCGCTGACCCAGACCGCCAAGGAATGTCGCCCGGATTCGGTGTCGTTGCCGATGAAGACCCACTCGCCGGTGGGCAGGACGACCACCTCGGCGCCCGATCCCGGGTTGGGGATGTCCGAATCCACCGCCTCGGTCCAGGTCTCCCCGCCATCCCGGGATTCGGCACGGAGCAACCGGTGCGGCGGAGGGCCGTTGTCCCGCATCCAGGCCACCACCGTCCCATCACGGCGGACGCCCAGGCTGGGCTGGACATTGCCCAAGCCGAGAATCGGGGCCGACGGGCGCCAGGTCAGCCCCTGGTCGTCGGAAAGGGCGACCATCGAGAAGGAGTACCCGTCATGGTACAGGGGCAGCAACCAGCGCCCGCGGAGGCGGGTCAGATGGGCCCGGGGCATCCAGCCCAGACGCCGGTAGAGGCGGTTGGTGGCCCCGAGCCGGATGCCCTCGACGAAGCCCTCGACCTCCTCGCGCTGCTTCGGGTCGAGATCGGGCCGGGCCAACTCGCGGTTCAGACGCGGCAGCAGCGAGCCGGCCAGGTGGACGAACTCCTCACCGGGCGCGAGCAGGACCGGCATCATGGAGTCCCAGCGCACCGGCCCGCGCAGACGCCAGCGGGAACTCACCCGGGCCTGGAGCAGGGTCGACTCCCAGGTGTTGGCGAGGATCGCGGCATGGAAGAGCCAAAGCCTGCCCCGGTCGTCGACATGCAGCGACGGATTGCAGTCGGGAAACCCCGGGGTGTCCCAGAGGGTGAAGCGCGGCTCCCACGCCCTCGCCCCGGGCCGGCGCCGGGAGGCCTCGATCCGGACGTCATCGGCCTGGCGTTCGCCGGAACCGTGGAACCAGGCCGCGAACAGGGTTCCGTCGGGGGCCTCCACGACGCAGGAGGCATGGTTGTGTCGGGCCTCCGGCGGGAAGATCGCCTCGGAGACCATCACCGGCACACGCCCCTCGGCACCCAGGATCTGCCGGAACATCAGCCAGACCGCCATCAGGAACCATCCCATGAATCCCACCCGCTTGAACCTCATGCCTCAAGGTAAGCCAGACACGCCGATCCTGTCGTCGGGGAAAACCCCCGGGACTCATGGCGATGACGATCCCGACCCGGCCGGAACGTCCACCGGCTCTCCAGCCCAACGCCACGACATCATCCCGCGGTGCAGATGGTGAACCGAGGTGAAGCCCAGGTCCCGGAGCACCCGGACGGCCTTGCGGC
>VHCX01000056.1 GCA_016871615.1 Verrucomicrobiota bacterium | reverse complement strand
TCCTGCGGCAGGACTTCGCCACCACCGACGCCGACGGGCGCTTCACCTTGCCCGAACAGCGCGTCGCCCTGCTCTTCTCGCTGGGCGAAACCCGCCCCAACCTGAGGCTGGCGGTGAGCCACGCACGCCACCATCCATGGACCACCAACTACCCCATCGCCGCCCTTAAGGATGATCCGGTGCGACTGGAACTGGAGGCCGGAACCGTGCCGATCGAGCGTAAACGGTGATTCGATACCGTTATCGTCTCCCATCCACTCAATCACTCTCCCCTCCATACCCTCCGCGCCGACCTGCCGAGATGAGCCTGTCTCCAACGTCTCCCCGAGCCTGTCCCCAAAGGATCCATTCGAGCCTGTCCCTTGAGGGCAGGCGTGCCGCCGGTTTCCAAGCGTCTCGCCGGGCCTGTCCCCCGGAACGCAAGCCTGTCCCTTCCAACCCTTCCCCTTCCACCCCTCCTCAACCCAAGGCCCCGATGAACTCCCGACCGGAACCTGCCATGCCGCGCAGCCTGTCCCCACGATGCCGGCGGTCCGCGTGCCGATCGGAGCGGGCAAGGCGGGCCTGGGTATGGTCGCTGGGGTGGCTGCTGGCGGTCCTGGCGGTCCTGGGGACAGGCTCGATCGTCGGCCAAGGCGGCCTGAGGGCGGCAGAGGCCGGACGTACGGACCCAAACCCAAGCCGGGCTGCCAACCAGGCCCCAAGCCGGGCCCCCAATCTGGTCGTGATCCTGGCCGATGACCTGGGGTTCTCGGACCTGGGCTGTTATGGCGGGGAGATTCCGACGCCCCACCTGGACCGGTTGGCCGCAGGGGGGCTTCGGTACACGCAGTTCTACAACACGGCCCGCTGCTGGCCGTCACGAGCGGCGGCGCTCACGGGGTTCTACGCCCAGCAGGTGCGGCGCGACACGGTGCCCGGGGTCGCCAGCGGGGGCGGCGGGGTGCGACCGGCCTGGGCCCGGCTGCTGCCGTCCTACCTGCGGGAACGGGGGTACCGCTCCTACCACTCCGGCAAATGGCACGTGGACGGCCAGCCGCTGGGCCAGGGGTTCGACCGGTCCTACCGGCTGGACGACCATGACCGGCACTTCGCCCCCCGGCTGCATTTCGAAGACGACCTGCCCTTGAAGGCTGTCCCCGCCGGCGGGGACTACTATTCGACCACGGCCATCGCCGATCATGCGATCCGCTGCCTGCGGGACCATGCGGAGCGGCACACCGACCGACCCTTCTTCAGCTTCGTGGCCTTCACGGCCCCACATTTCCCGGTGCAGGCGCCTGCGGCGGATGTCGCGCGCCACCGGGAACGGTACCTGGGCGGATGGGATATCCTCCGGGGCGAGCGCTGGAGCCGGATCCGGTCCCTGGAGCTGGTGACGGGCAACCTGGCGTCGATCGAGCGCGAAATCGGCCCGCCGTACGCCTTCCTGGAGGCGATCCGGGCCCTTGGTCCCCACGAGGTGAACCGGCCGCTGGCGTGGGAATCCCTGTCGGCCGGCCAACGACGCTTCCAGGCCGACAAGATGGCGGTGCACGCCGCGATGGTGGACCGGATGGACCAGGAGATCGGGCGGATCGTGGGCCAACTCAAGGCCATGGGGAGCCTCGAGGACACGCTGCTGCTGTTCCTGTCGGACAACGGGGCCAGCGCCGAGATCATGGTGCGCGGCGACGGTCACCATTCCGATGCCCTCTGCGGCACGGGCGCGACCTTCCTGAGCATCGGACCCGGATGGTCATCGCTGGCCAACACGCCGTTTCGACGCCACAAGACCTGGGTCCATGAGGGCGGCATTTCCACCCCGTTGATCGTCCACTGGCCCAAGGGCATCCCGGATCGCGGCACCCTCCGGATCACACCGGGCCATCTGGTGGACCTCGTGCCCACAGCGCTCGAGTTGGCCGGCCTGGACTGGCCGCCGAAGGCCCCGCCGGCGGGCATGCCCCGGCCGCCCGGCCGCAGCCTCGCGCCCACCTTCGCCAAGAACACCGACCTCCAGCGGGCCGAACCCCTCTGGTGGCAGCACGAAGGCAACCGGGCGCTGCGGGACGGCGACTGGAAGATCGTCGCCGCCGGCACCAACGCGGCCTGGGAACTCTACGACCTCGCCAGCGACCGCTCCGAGACCACCAACCTGGCGACGCGACATCCCGAGCGCGTGCAACGCATGGCGCAGGTGTGGGAGACGATGACCACCGCCCATGCCGCCACGGCCCGCGCGGTGGCCTCCCACCCCTTCGTGCCCGCCTGGAAGCATTCGGGCTCGTTGTTCATCCTGACCACCCCCGACGGGGCCGACCTGCCGGCGGGCACGACGCTGGAGTCGTTCCCGCTGCTGGTCCGGTTGGAGCGTCCGTGGTTCGACTTCGCCCAGGCCCGTCCGGGAGGGGACGACCTCCGGTTCTCCACGCCGGCCGGGGAGCCGCTGGAGTTCGAGATCGAGTCGTGGGACCCCGGGGCGGGTACGGCGACCGTCTGGGTGCGCATCCCGCGGATCCGGGGCCAGGAGCGCCAGGAATTGCGGGTCCACTGGGGGCACCCGACGGCGGCCTCCGGGTCGCGCGGCGAGGCGGTCTTCCGGCGGACCGACGGTCACCTCGGGGTTTGGCACCTGGGCGACTCCGTGCGGGATTCCAGCGGGACGTTGGCATCGGAAGACCGGGGCACCGCACGGGCGGCCGGGGTGATCGGGTCGGCTCGGCGGTTCCGGGAAGGTGCCGGCGTCTTCGGCGGGGCCACCTCGGACCGGTATCCCGCCGGAGCCTCGCCCCACACCTCGCAGGCCTGGTTCCGGGCCGAGCGGCCCAATGGGCGCCTGCTGGGCTGGGGCAACGAGCAACCCCAGGGCAAGGTGGTGCTCCAGTACGCCAGCCCTCCCCAGGTGCGGTTGGACTGCTACTTCTCCGGGGCCAATGTCGCCACCTCACAGCCTGTCCCCAGCCAGGAATGGCACCAGGTGGTCCACACCTGGGAACCCGGCCGATCGCTGGTCTATATCGATGGCGTGCTGGCCGGGATGTCCACCAACCGGGGCGCCCCGCTGAACGTGCGACAACCTGCCCGGTTGTGGATTGGCGGGTGGTATGACCACTTCGATTTTGATGGCGTTATCGATGAAGCTAGGGTTTCAAACCGGGTTCGAAGCCCGGAATGGATCCGATTCGAGTACGAGAACCAGAAACCGCTGCAAACCGCCGTGGGCCCGCTGGTGTCCCCGGGGCGCGAGTTCGGCGTCTCCATCGCCGGAGCGGAACGGGACCCCGAGGGACAGGCTCCTCAGGCCAAGGGACAGGCTCTGGTGGCGGAGGGACAGGCCCTGGAGTTCGACGCCCGGGCGGGAGGAGCCCAGCGGGTGTGGTGGACGCTTCAGGGGGCGGACGGGCGGACGCCCTTGGTGGCGGTGAACCGCTTCCGTCACCGGCTGGAGGCCGGGCGGGTCTCGGGCGACCAGACGGTGACGCTGACCTTCCACGCGGCCTATCCGGAGGGCGTCCAGAGCCGGGCGATCCCGGTGTCGCTCGTCGAATCCATCCCGGATCCGGCACCCCGGGGTTGGGTTTCCGGGTCGAAGCCGGGGCGGACCCGAACCTTGGACCCGCGCAATGCCCCGATCTGGGACGGTCGCCACCCGCTGACGCTGGCGGCCGTCATCGACGGCCCCGACCGACCGAACCGCCCGGACCGCCGGGCAACGGCCGCCGACTGGCAACTGCCCGTCCGCATGGGCCCGGGCAGTCCGCCAGTGCGGGTGAGCTGGTCGGTCGAACCGTTCGCGGTCGTCCATGACGTCGAGGGCGACACCCTGACCCTCCAACGGGCCCTGCACGCCGGACCATTGAAGATAACGTTGACCCTGGACAACGGGGGCGCGCTGGTCCGGCGATCGATGACCCTCCAGGTCCAGCCACCCGTTCGGGAGGCGTGGGTCCATCGCCCACCCGCGCCGACGGAACTCCCACAAGACCACCAGTTCTACGCCCGCGATCTCCGCGACCGGGGCATCCTGTGGGCCTGTGGCACCGTCCGCGAACCGGCCGATACGGTGGTGGCGCGCCTGTGGGCTGGGGACAGGCTCGTGGAACGCCGGGAAGCCCGGCCGGGAGCCGACGGTTCCTTCCGGTTCGAGCTGCCGCTGAAACCCGGGTTGATCCGGTACCGCTTCGAGCTGGCCGGGATCCAGGACGGCCGGTCGCAGGTGATCCACCGCGCCACGAACCTGGTCTGCGGCGATGCCTACCTCATCGACGGGCAGTCCAACGCGGTCGCCACCGACTGGGGCCCCGACCGACCCGAGTTCCAGAGCGATTGGATCCGTTCCTTCGGCAGCATGGGCCAGGAGCCGGTCGAGGCGGCCACCTGGGGGAACGCCGTCTACCGGGGCCGCGATGGCGAACACCACCAGGTGGGCTATTGGGCGATGGAGCTGGGTCGACACCTCGTCGAGACCCACCGGATGCCGGTGTGCTTCCTGAACGGGGCCGTCGGCGGCAGCCGGATCGACCAGCACCAACGCAACCCGGCCCAGCCGACCGACCCGGGCACGATCTATGGTCGCCTGCTGGCCCGGGCCTGGGCCGCACGCCTGACCCACGGCATCCGGGCGGTGATCTGGCATCAGGGCGAGAACGACCAGGGCGCGGATGGACCCAGCGGGGGCTACGGCTGGGAAACCTACCGACCGCTCTTCAAGAGCCTCGCCGCCGCCTGGGCCACCGACTATCCGAACCTGCGCCATCACTACGCCTTCCAGATCTGGCCGAAGGCCTGTGCGATGGGCATCGACGGCTCCGACAACCGCCTGCGCGAGGTCCAGCGGAACCTCCCCACCGCCGTGGCCGGGCTCACGGTGATGTCCTCCCTGGGCATCCAACCGCCCGGGGAATGCCACTATCCGGCCCAAGGCTATGCCGAGATGGCCCGCCTGATCGCCCCACTCATCGACCGCGACCTGCATGGGGTGAAACCCCGGCGCTCCGTCACGGCCCCGAACCTGGTGCGGGCCGGCTTCGGGAAGACCGACGCCTCGGAATTGCTGCTGGAGTTCGACCAACCGATCGTCTGGGACGCCTCGCTGGCCACGGAGTTCCGGCTCGACGGAAAACGGGCCCCGGTCGTTTCCGGGTCCACCGAGGGGCGCCGGTTGATGCTACGACTGCAGGAACCCTCGGAGGCCAGGACGGTGACCTACCTCGACAGCGCCTCCTGGAGCCCGAAACGCGTGCTGCGCGGAGCCAACGGCCTCGCAGCCCTGACCTTCTGCGAGGTGCCCCTCGATCGACCGACGGCGACCCGCGAAGGGCATTCCGTCGGACGATGAGCCGAGCCGCGAACACCCGATGCGCGGGCATCCCAAAACAACGACACACCAAGAGCCCGAAGACCTGACGATGCTCCGGCGGCCCGCCGCGCCTCAACCGACCTTCGGCAGGCCGGATACCCGCTCCTTCACGGCCGGGTCCATGCGGATGATGGGGGGCCAGGGGCGGTCGAACCCCTCGCCCGGCAGCTTGCGCGTGGCGTCGAAACCCATCTTGCCCCCGACGGCGAGTTGCGAGGTCGCGTGGTCGAGCACGTCGGCCGGTCCGCGCGTCAGAATCGTGTCCCGCTGGGGATCGGTGTCGGCGAAGAGGTGGAAAAGCACCTCGCGGGTGTCGTGCACATTCACCTCGGCATCGACCACGACGATGTACTTGGAGAACATCATCTGCCCCATGCCCCAGAGGCCGTGCATGATCTTGTAGGCCTGCATGGGATAGGTCTTGCGGATGCTCACCACGACCAGGTTGTGAAAGGTGCCCTCCGCCGGCAGGGCGATGTCCACAATCTCCGGGAAGTTCATTTGGAAGATCGGCAGGAAGAGCTTCACCGACGCGGCCCCGATGTAGAAGTCCTCCATCGGCGGAATGCCAACGATGGTGGCCGGATACACCGCGTCGCGGCGGTGGGTGATGGCCGTGACGTGGAACACCGGATAGGGCTCGGGCAGCGTGTAGTAGCCGGTATGGTCGCCGAAGGGCCCCTCCATCCGCAGGGGCTCGGTCGGATCCACGTAGCCCTCGATCACGACGTCGGCGTTGGCCGGCACCTCGAGGTCGTTGGTCTCGCACTTCACCAGTTCCACGGCCTTCTTGCGCAGGTAGCCGGCCAGGAGGAACTCGTCGAGGCCATCGGGCAATGGGGCCGTGGCGGCGAAGGGGAACATGGGGTCGCCCCCGAGGAAGATTGCCACGGGCATGCGCTGGCCGGTCTCGTAGTAGCGGCGTCCGTGGCGGGCGGCGACCTTCTGCAGCTGCCAGTGAACACCCGTGGTCCGCTCGTCGTACACCTGGATGCGGTACATGCCCAGGTTCCGGGCGCCGGTGTCGGGATCCTGGGTGACCACGCAGGGCAGCGTGACGAAGCGCCCGCCGTCGAGGGGCCAGCACTTGAGGATGGGCAGATCGGCCAGCGTGGGCGGGTGCGGGTCGGTGCCCTGCCGCCAATCGGGGGCCGCCGGCCAGGGTTCCGTGCGATGGGCCGGCACGTCGAAACGGTGGATGACCTCCTTGCACGGACCGCTCTTCACTGTCTTGGGCTTGGCATGTCGCAGGTCCAAGCCCAGCGACAGGAGCCTCAGGGCCTCCTTGAGCGAGGCTGGCGGACGGGCCTTCATGAGCCCACCGAGGTCGGCGGCCACGGCATCGACCGACGCCGCCTCCATGCTCAGGGCCATGCGCTTCCAGGAGCCCAGCGTGTTGATGGCGACCGGGAACGGGGAGACCACGCCGCGGACGGTCGGCTTCTCGAAGAGCAACGCCTTGCCGCCATCGGGCTTCTTCATCTCGCGGTCGGCGATCTCCGTGATCTCCAACTCGGTGGCCACCGGGTGCGGGATGCGGAGGAGCTCCCCCGCCCGATCCAGCGCCTCCACCCAGTCGCGGAACGATTCGTACGACATGCGGGCCTCATGGTACGGCCCGGGGGCCGCACCGCAACGCGGGACCTTCGGCCCATGGGCCCGGTCTCCGACGGTCAGGCCAGCAGCGCGGGCACAGGCCGGGCTCCGGTGACCTCGGCATCGGTCAGGCTGGCCTCGCGTCCCTCGTGGGGGAAATGCAGCGCGGTGTGATCGAGCCCCAACTGCCCGAGGAGGGTGGCATGGAAGTCGTGCACGCTGACGACATCCTGCACGGACTGGTAGCCGAACTCGTCGGTGGCCCCGTGGACATGGCCCGCCTTGAAGCCGCCCCCGGCAACCCACAGCGAGAAGGCGTGACGGTTGTGGTCTCGGCCGTCCTTGCCCTGTGAGATCGGCAACCGGCCGAACTCGCCGGTCCAGAGCACGATGGTGTCCTCGAGCAATCCGCGGGCCTTGAGGTCCTGCACCAGCGCCGCGCTGGGCTGGTCGGTCATGGCACACAGGCCCTTGAGGCGCTCGGCGTTCTTGTCATGGGTGTCCCAGGGTTGGCCACTCAGGAACAACTGCACGAAGCGGACCCCGCGCTCGACGAGGCGCCGCGCGATAAGGCACCGGCGCCCGTATTCGGCCGTCACCGGGTGGTCGAGGCCGTAGAGCCGGCGCGTGGCGGCCGATTCGCCCGACAGGTCCATCACCTCGGGCACGGCGCCCTGCATCCGCGCGGCGGTCTCGAACTGGGCGATGCGCGCCTGCCACTCGGAGTTGTCCGGGGCGTGGAGCGCCGCCTGGTGCCGGCCGAGGCGGGCCAGGAAGTCGAGCTGGTTGCGGCGGGCGTCGGCCGGAATGCCGGTCGGCGTCTGCAGGTGGAAGACCGGGGTCTTGCCGCTGCGGAAGGGCGTTCCCTGGTACACCGCCGGGAGGAAACCCGAGGACCAGTTGCGTTCGCCGTCGACCGGCAGGCCGCCGGGGTCGGCGAGGACCACATAGGCCGGCAGGTTCTCGTTCTCCGAGCCCAGCCCGTAGAGCACCCACGAGCCCAGGGTCGGCAGGCCCGCGAGGAAGCGCCCGGTGTGCAGGATGCGCAGCGCCGACTCGTGGTCGACCGAGCCCGTGGTCATGGAGCGGACCAGCGTGATGTCGTCGGCGATGGAGCCGGTGTGCGGCAGGAGTTCGGAGAGCTCCATGCCGCACTGCCCGCGCGGCCGGAATGCGAAGGGCGCGCCCAGCACGTTGCCGGCCTGCTGGTTGAAGTGGACCTCCAGGTCGCCGCCCGGGTAGGGCTTGCCATCCCAACGGTTCAGCGCGGGCTTAGGATCGAAGAGGTCCATCTGGCTGGGACCGCCATGCTGGAAGAGGCTGATCACGGCACGGGCCTTCGGTCGGCGGTGCGCCGTCGGCACGGCACCGCCCGGGACGATCCGGCCGGCAGAACCGGCTGCGGCCGGACGCCCCGAGGCCAACAGGTGCCCGAGGGCCAGCAGGCCGAGGTTGCCGGCCGAGCGTTCGAGAAATCCGCGACGGGAGAGGGCGTCGTGCATCGGGGTCATCGCAGGTAGAGGCAGTCGTTGAGGGCCAGCAGCGACTGGCAGAGATCGGCCAGGGCGCGGTACGCGGGATCGGCGTCGGTGGCGTGGAGGCCGCGCTGGCGCGCCAGGAAGTCGAGCGAGGCGGCGGCCTCGACCGGGTCGGGTTCACGGCCGCAGGCCAGCAGGAAGGCCCTGCGCACCCTCGCGCCCTCCCCGGGGCCGGACTCGCGCTCCAGGCGTCGGGCCATCTCCCCGGAACGCCGGAGGGTGAAGTCGGAGTTGAGCAGGCTCAGGGCCTGCAACGGCATGGTGGTGCGGGCCCGCCGGGTGCAGTTGAACACCACGGAGGGCGCGTCGAAGTTCGCCAGGAGCGTCGGCACCTGGGTGCGCCGGCGTTGCAGGAAGAGCGACCGCGCGCGGGCTCCCGGGACGGATTCGTCGACGAGGACCTCCCCCTCCCCGTTGCGTGGGGTAGTCACATAGGGGCCGCCCGACTTCGGGTCGAGCACCCCGGCCGCGGCGAGCATCAGGTCGCGCAGGGCCTCGGCATCGAGCCGGTGCACGGGATATCGCCACAGGCCGCGGTTGGATGGATCGACCGCCAGGCCGTCGGCCCGCGGCGCGCTCGACTGGTGGAACGCGTGCGATCCCAGGATCCGCCGGAGGAGGTGGCGGAGGCTCCAGCCGGAGTCGATGAAGTCGGCGGCGAGCCAGTCGAGCAGTTCCGGATGCGAAGGCGCCGCGCCGCTCAGGCCGAGGTTGTCCGGGGTCTCGACGAGGCCCGTGCCCCAGCACTGCTGCCAGACCCGGTTGACGGTCACCCGCCCCAGGAGCGCCGCCTGCGGGCTGCCTGGGGCCGTCAGCCAATGCGCCCAGGCCAGCCGACGGCCGCTGGAGCGTCCCCCGGGCGTCGGCATGGCGACCGGATGGGTCTCCGGGCCCTGCCCGAGGAAGGCCGGGAAGGCCGGCGGGACCGCCTCGCCCGGCGTCTTGGGATTGCCGCGCAGCAGCAGGGGCACGGGCCCCGGCGTCGGTCGCACGTCGCTGACCCAGGCGACCCGCCCCGGCCGGGGCAGCCGCTGGGCCTGGAGCACGGCCAACCGCTCGTCCCGGCGACACACCTCCGCCGCCAGCGCCTGCTCGTGCACCTTCCAGGCCTCGCCCTCCGCCGTGCCCGGGCGCGGCGAGGTCTCCACGCGCACCTGGTCCACCTGGAAACTGCGTCCGCAGCAGAACTCGAAGGCGAAGCCGCCGTCGGGCAGGTCGGCCGCCGACAGGGTCAATGGCTTGCCATCGGGAAGCCCGTCCACCTGGTGCTGGAGGGCGAACCGGTCCTGCTCGAGGCGGGTGATGCGCACGCCATACCGGCGGCCGGCCCGGTAGCCCTGCCCCCCGATGGCTCCCAGGGACTTCGAATCCGGTCCCGGATAGTCGAGATGTACCGCGCTGGGACCGCCCGGATTGCCGTCGATGAGCAGGTTGCCTCCGGCCACCGGGCCGGAGTCGGAGAAATCGCGGGCGGCGAGCACGTAGCCGATCCGCGCGGCCTCGCCGCCGGCATCGCCCACCTGGAGCGCCACGAGGTCGAAACCGACCTGGATCCAGCCCCCGACCTCCGGCGGCCGCCACCCGAAGGACTCCCGGGTGCAAAGCCAGCGGTCCCCGGGGCCGCCGCCCTCGATGAGTTGCAGGACCCCGTCCTGGACCCGGGCCGCCGGACCGGTCGAGCCACCGAGCACGACCGGCGGCGACCCTGCGGGCCGGTCGTCGCCCGGGGCCGTGTCGGACCACCGGGCCGCCAGCCCGGCGGGCGCGTCGAAGCGGTCCTCCCACCGGGGCTCGATCGGCGGCCGGTTCGCGGCCAGCCAGCCGGTGAGGTCGGCACGCGCCCGGGCTTCGCCTTCGGCCCATCGCTGTTCGGCCACCTGCCACGCCTCGCGCTCGCCCTCCAGCGGCGCCTCCACCACCCGGTCGTTGGGCTTCACCCAGTCGTCGATGGGGTAGGCCGGATGGAAGAAGGCCTGCAGGGCGTAGTAGTCGCGCTGCGTGAAGGGCTCGAACTTGTGGTCGTGGCACTTGGCGCACTGCACGGTCAGGCCGAGCAGGCTCGAGCCGATGATCTGCTGGCAGGCCTCCAGCGCGTAGTACCGGTCGGCCCGGACCTCGTCGGGATTGCCGTCGGACTCGCCGCTGCCGTCCTGGCCGTTGCGCAGGAAATGCGTGGCCTCGAGCAGGCCACGGATCTCCGGCGTGACCGGATCGCCGGGCTTCCATCCGGCCAACTCGTCCCCGGCCAACTGCTCGCGGACCCACTGGTCGAAGGGCTGGTCTCGACGGACCGACGCGATCACGCGGTCGCGGTAGCGGTGGGCCAGCGGACGGTCGGAATCGGCGTTGAAGTAGCCGTTCGAGTCGGCGTATCCGGAGGCGTCCAGCCAGTGCTGCGCCCAGCGTTCGGCGTAGGCCGGCCGGCCCAGGAAACGCTCCAGCCATCGGTCCGCGGCGGCCGGATCCCGGCGGACGTCGGCGGAGAAGGCCTCGATCTCCTCGGGCGTCGGCGGCAGGCCGGTGACCCCGAGGGCCAGCCGGCGCAGGCGCGTCGCGGGATCGGCTAGCGGGCCCAGGCCCAGGCCCCGCGCCGACAGCGCGGCCCACAGGAAACGATCCACCGGGGTGGCCTCTGGAGCACGGGACGCGCCCGGGGATACCGGTGGGCTCGACGGGGACAATCGCTGGAACGCCCAATGGGCGCGGGCCCGTTCCATCAGCGGGGAACGCTCCGTGCCGGAGGCCGTGGAGGGTGCCGACACCGCGGCGTTGGTCGGGGCGGATTCAGCCGTCTGGCCCGGAGACCAGGACAGGATCGCCCCCGCCAGGATCCACGCCGTCCGAATCAGCCCAGTCCAAATCACAAGGGTCCGAATCACACCGACCCGGGCCGCCCCCGTCCGGGAACCCGGGAACCCTGCCCGCCACGGGTGCCGGGGCCGAACATCGGCGGATGAGGATGGCAAGACGGACCCCATGGTAGATCTCCGTTCAAGGATCCCACCGATCAGCCGCTCGGACAACCGTTGTCGCCGGAGGAAACGGTCTTCCCGAAGGTCACCCCGCCCGAGGTCACAGGCACCCCGCCCGAGGCCGGCCACTTGGGCGGGCTTCAGGGAGCCGCGGCGGGGCCGGCGCCCCCGGAGGCCGTGGAACCGCCGCGACGATCCCGCGAGCGCAGGAAGCTTCTCAACTCGTCGGGACTGACCTCGCCGTTGCCGTCCGCGTCGGCCGCCTTGAACTGCTCTGGCGACGGCGACTCGTCCGGGGTGATCCGGCCGTCCCGGTTGCGGTCGAGCGCCTGGAAGGCCCGCGACCCACCGCGGCGGGCACCGGAGCCCGAGGCGCGCAGGTCGACGGGCGTGCCCGGCGGCACCTCGGGCAGGTAGTACTCGATGTAGCCGAGCATCATCTCCTCGTCGGTCTGCTCGCCCCACTGGACCCGACGCGTCGGGTCGGGGTTGGCCGGATTGCCAGCGCTGTTGTCGTAGCGGGCGATGCCCTTGAGCACGCTGCCGGCGGGCAGGTCGACGTGCTCGGAGAGGCGGTAGAGCAGCTGCCAGTTGAAGTCGTACCGCGGCACGTCCAGCAGGGTCACGGGCGCGGCGCCCGGCCGCTCCAGCTCATAGCGGTAGGCCTTGCCGCGCAGGTGCATGTGCGGCATGAACGACATGAGCCGGGCCGCCTTGGGCACGGGCAGCCGGCCCTCGATGCGGAAGTCGGGATCCCCCGGCGGGATGTCGATCGGGGCGGCCACCGCGCCGACCCGCACCTCATGCCGGGGCGGCGCCTTGGAGAACCTCAGGCCCAGGGCGCTCTGGTCGCGGGTGGCCTTGCCCTTGGGGGTGTAGTGCAACTGGAACCGCAGGGTGGAGCCCGCGGGGATGTGCTTGGCCCAGCCGTCGGGATACGTCACGGCCTGGTAGCCCGGGGCATAGGCCGCCAGGTAGTGCCCGGCCCCGTCGATGCGGCGGTTCCGGTCGGGTTTGCCGTCCTTGCCCGGGGGCAGCACGTAGACCAGCACATGGTGCACCACCTCACGGGCCGTGGGACGAACCTCCCAGGCCTGCACCCAGCGGTCGGAGTCGAACCCGGTCGGCACCTCGACGTTGACATAGGGCATCACGCCCGAGGCGGCGACATCGACCGGGTCGGGGATCCGGAGCACCACGTCGGGCTCACCGAACTGCCAGCCGGTGGGGTGCGTGCGGGGCCGCGGCGCCTGCGAGCGGTCACCCTCCGGCCGGCCCTGGTCGAGCCAGGCCAGCAGGTCGGCCCGGTCGGTCGCCGGCAGGCTGCGGTCGTTGGCCCAAGGGCTGGGGCCGTGGGCCGTGGGCGCGGCAAACCACGGCGGCATGAGTCCTCCTGCGACCTGACGGCGGATCATGCCGGCATGCGCCGAGACCTCCGCCAGGGAGGTGAGCGCGAACGGGCCAATGCCACCCTCCCGGTGGCAGGGCACGCAGGATTGACCGAGGATGCGTGAGATTCGGGGATGGTAGGTCACCGGACCGCTTGCCGGGACAGGCGCGGCGGACTCGAGGTCGCAACCCGGCACCGTGGTGCAGGAGGTCTCGACCGGACGGTCCGCGAGCACCGCCTCCAGCGCCTCGACCAGATGCCGTCGGGTCGGGGCGGCCTTGGAGAACCCCGGACCATACTGGTCGTCCACCGCGCCCCGGTACTGGACCGTGCGGGCGGCGTCCACCACGAAGACCTCGGCCGTGGACCGGAACCCCAGCGCCTTCGAGAGGGCGCCTCCCGCGTCCCGGACCCATGGACCGCGAAGGCCGTGCTCCAGGGCCCACCGGCCGAGCGATTCGGCGGTGTCGGTCTCCACCGGGTCCACCCACAGGAAGCGCACGCCCCGGGCCTCGAACTCCTTCTCGAGGGCGGCCAGCGTCGGGCTATACCGGCCGGAGACCGGGCAGGTGGTGCTGGTGACGGCGACGACCACCGCGCGGGCCTCGCCGAACCGGGCCGACCACCGGAAGGCCGGCCCG
Organism: Verrucomicrobiota bacterium; assembly: GCA_016871615.1. Classification (GTDB taxonomy): domain Bacteria; phylum Verrucomicrobiota; class Verrucomicrobiia; order Limisphaerales; family UBA9464; genus SXXZ01. The sequence continues at coordinate 9,202 of VHCX01000056.1, read as the reverse complement.
GAGTCCGGCCGCAGCTCGAGGTCCGGAATCCACCGGCCCACGCCCCACTCCGAGGCCAGGACCGGCACCGGGGCCGCCTTGGACGACGGACGGTCCTGACCCAGGGCCGGAGATCCGGCCAAGGCCAACCCCAACCCGACCACGATCCTCACGACACCGACAAACTTCGACATGGGCCGATCATGGCTCAGGAACCCCGTCCGGACAACCCGCCCGGACGGCCCGGCTCCCGAAGGCCGCCGTGGGCCATGCCCCCCTGCCCATCCCGTCGCCTCCCGATGGTTCGCCACCCGCCACCATGCCGCGCCGACCATCGACCGCCCAACTCCGGCTTCGACTCCGGCCGTCGGTCCGGTAGGCTTTTGCCACTCCCGATGAGTCCTTCCTGCCGCCGCTTCCTGTCCGTGATCGTCAGCCTGTTCGGGCTTCTCCCGCGACCGGCCCGGGCCGATGCGGAGACCGTTCCGCCGACGGTCGAGGCCGTGTTCCCGGAGCCCGGGTTCGTGCTCGGGCTCGGCCAGCTCGAGGTGCACTTCAGCGAGCCGGTCGACGGGGTGGACGCGGCGGACCTGCGGGTCAACGGGCTGTCCGCCACCTCGGTGCGGCAGGTCAGCTCCGATGTGTACGTCTTCACGCTGCCCGACCTGCCCCTGGGCGCCAGCGTCGTGTCGTGGGCGGTCTCCACCGGCATCCGGGACCTCGCCGACACGCCCAACCCCTTCGCGGGGGCCGCCCCGGTCGAGTACCACCTGCTGCCGCCGCCGCGCCCCGGCGGGGTGATCCTCTCCGAGGTGGTGCCCGACAACCTGAAGGGCCTGAGGGATGAGGAGGGCGACAACGAGGACTGGATCGAGCTGCAGAACCTCACCGACCGGGACATCCCGCTGGCGGGCTGGGGCCTCAGCGACGACCCGACCGACCGCACGCCGTGGACCTTCCCCGACATCACGCTGCCCGCCCGGGGCTTCCTGGTGGTCTTCGCCTCGGGCAAGGACCGCACGAGCCTGACCAACCGCCTGCACACCGACTTCAAGCTCAAGAACGACGGCGAATATCTGGCCTTGAGCGCACCCGACGGGGTCGTGGTCGACGCCTTCGCCCCACGCTTCCCGGCGACGCCGGCGGACACGTCGTACGGGCGCGCCCCGGGGGATCCGTCGCAGTCGGGTTTCCTGTCGAGCCCGACGCCGGGCGCGCCCAACGCCGCGTCCGGGGTGGGCTTCGCCCCGGCGGTGGTCTTCTCGCGGACGGGCGGCCTGGTGCCGGACCCGCGGCTCAACCTGACCCTCGCACTGACGCTCGCGGAGCGGGCACCCGGCGCGGTGATCCGCTACTCGTTCGATGGCCGGATCCCCACGCTGACCAACGGGTTCACCTACACCGCACCGCTGGTCCTGCAGAGCAACAACGCCGTGATGCTCCGGGCCCGGGCATTCCGGACCAACCACCTGCCGGGACCGGTGCGCACCGAGTCCTACACGCCGATGGTCGTCCCGGCGGCGGGGCCGGTGCTGGGGACCAACGCCTGGGGCGACCTGATCCAGTCGGTGGCGAACCCCAACATCCCGCAGTTCCGCTCCGACCTGCCGGTGCTGGTCATCACCACCTTCGGCAAGACCCCCAACGAGAGCGCGAACACCCTCGTGGACCTGTCGCTCTTCGAGCCCCGCAACGGCGTCGCCCGGGTCACGGGCACCCCGGACTTCAGGGCCCGGGGCGGCATCAAGATCCGGGGATCCAGCAGTGCCGGGCTGGCCAAGAAGCAGTACGCGCTGCAGTGGATCGACGAGTTCAACCAGGACCTCGAGCTGCCGGTGCTGGGCATGCCGGAGGAGTCGGAGTGGGTGCTGTATGCGCCGAACAACTTCGAGCCGGTGTGCATCCACAACCCGTTCATGCACCAGCTCGCCCGGGACATCGGGGCCTACTCGCCCCGCACCCGGTTTGTCGAGGTGTTCATGAACCGGCTGGGTCCGCTGGCGACCAACCAGTACGAGGGGCTCTACGTGCTCACCGAGAAGATCGGCGTGGGCTCCCGGCGCATCCCCGGGCCGAAGGTCCGGCCCGAGGACTCCACGCCCCCGGACATCACCGGGCCCTACGTGATGAAGATCGATCGTCTCGACCCGGGCGACACCGGCCTAGCCATGGGCGGCGTGACCGTGGCGATGATCACGCCGAAGGAGAAGGAGCTGAGGCTGGCCCAGCGGGCCCCCCAGCGGAAGTACCTCACCGACTACCTCAACGCCATGAGCCGGGGATTCCTCGTGGAGAACCGGCGACACCCGACCAACGGCTACGAGAACTTCCTCGAGATGGGGCGCGCCATCGACTACCACATCCTCGAGACCCTCTCGGGCAACGTGGACACGATGGTCCTGAGCGCCTACTTCCACAAACCGAGGAACCAGAAGCTGGTCTTCGGACCGCATTGGGATTTCGACCGTGCCCTCGGCTCGACCGACGGCCGTGACGCCAATCCGCGCACCTGGGCCTGCGGGCCGGTCTTCTCGGGCTGGTACGGACGGCTCTTCCAGGACGTCGAGGCCTGGCAGCGCTGGGTGGACCGCTTCCAGCAGCTGCGCACACGGCAATTGTCGCTGCGCCACACCGGCATGCTCATGGACCGCCTGGCCAACGAGATCCGGCAGGCCGAGCGCCGCGATTTCCAGCGCTGGAAGATCCCGCGCCGGGGCGGCAGCTACCAGGCGGAGCTGAACGCGATGAAGCGGTGGGTTTCCAACCGGCTGGACTTCGTGGACCGGCAACTGGCCCCGCCACCGGTGCCCTCGCTGGACTCCGGACTCGTCGCCGCCGGCACGATGCTGACGCTGTCCCCGGGGCCGAACGCCAGCACCAGCGCCGCGATCTGGTACACCCTCGACGGCAGCGATCCACGCGCCCTGGGGATCTCGAACCGTTCGCCGTCGGCCCTGCGGTACACGGGGCCCATCCCGGTGACCGGGCCGGTGCGGCTTGTGGCCCGGACGCTGGACCCGTCGCGACGCCAGACCGGCGGCCCGCCGAGCACGACGCCGTGGTCGGGCCCGGTCACCCGCACCTTCCTGACCTCGCCGCCGCCCCTGACCTTGACGGAGATCCACTTCCATCCCTCCGACCAGCGGGGCGACCGGACCTTCGATCCGGACAAGAGCGAATTCCTCGAGCTGAAGAACACCTCGGGCGCATCCCTGGACCTCACCGGCTTCCGCCTTGAGGGCGACGTGACCTTCACCTTCAACGCCACCAACGGCACGCGCATCCTCCCCGCCAACGGACGGGTCGTGCTGGCCAGCGACAACTCCACCTTCCGGGCCCGGCATGGCGCGATGGCCGAGCACCTCGGCAAGTACTCCGGCCAACTCTCCGACGGCGGGGGACGGTTGCGTCTGCTCGATCCCCGGGGCGCGCTGGTGTTCGATCTCGAGACCAACGACCAGTGGGTGCCGCCGGCCGACGGCGACGGCCACAGCATGGTGCTGCAATCCGAGGCCCTGATGGCCTTCGCCATCGACGCGCCCGAGGCCTGGGTGGCCAGCGCCCGCCCCGACGGATCGCCGGGCCAGCCGGACCTCGCCTCGGACGTCGGGCCCGGGACCGACAGCGACGCGGACGGGTTGGGGGATCTCTGGGAGTGGACCTTCTTCGGAGGCCTGCAGGCCCGGGCCGACGGCGACCCGGATGGCGACGGGGCCGACAACCGGCAGGAGTTCCTGGCCGGCACGGGCCCCCGCGACGCCGCCGACCACCCGGGCCTCGAGGCGCTGCCCGCGCCCTTCGACGGCAACCCGGTGCTGCGATTTCCCAGGCGCGGCGGACGCGCGTACCGACTGCAGTTCCGTGAGGCGCTCGGCGGCGACGCCGGCGTGCCGTGGCGCGACCTGCTCGACTTCCCGGCCGAGCCGGGCACCGAGGCGGGCGGACCGGGCTTCGGGCAGTTCCGCGACCTCACGACGACCAACGCCCAGCGGTTCTACCGGGTGGTGTCGCCATAGCGGCCTGCGGGACAAACCCTCCTTGGCGCCCCCGCCGTCGCGTCTCGGTCCTGCCTCCATCCCGCCCGGCCCACGCGCCGCCCGGCCTTGGGAGAGGCGCTGCGATTCAGCCGACAGGTTCTCAAAAGAGCGCTTGCCAAGCAGGCGGGTCTTGTCGCACGATCTTCCTGCGCTCGCGAGTGTAGCTCAGTCTGGTAGAGCGTCACCTTGCCAAGGTGAATGTCGAGGGTTCGAATCCCTTCACTCGCTCCAGTTTTTCAACAAAGACCGGCCCTGATCGGCCGGTCTTTTTGTTTCGAACGACCACCGTCCCCGGACCGCCATCAGGCAAGGTTCCTGCTTGCGGCGGCGGGACCGGTCGTCCATGGGTGGGCCCACCGTGAACCAGGACTCTTTGCTGCCCTCGCTCTCGCGCGTCGTGCGCGGGCTCTCCGCGCTGTTCTGGGGCCTGCCCCTGGCGCTGCTGGCCTGCACCCGGACGGCCCTGGGCGACCTCTGGTCCCAATGGGGCCTTGGCCTGCCGGTGGCCTCGTGCGGCCTGGTGTGGTTCGGCCTCCGCCAACTCGAAGGCTTCCGACCCCGCGAACGGGTCTGGGTGCAGTCGGTGCGGCGGGCAGAACTGCTGGCGTTGCTCAACCTCGCGCTCTCGCCCTTCACCTGGTGGTGGAGCCGTCGGCCCGAGGTGGCCTTCTTCGGGGCGAGCCTGCTGCTGATGCTCTTCTCCGCGATGATCTTCCTGCTGGCCCTCAACCAGTCGCTGCGGCGCCTGGCCGCCCTGCTGCCGGACGAGACCCTCCGGTCGGACATCCGCCTCTTCACCGGCGTCAACGGGGGCCTGCTGGGCACGCTGTTGATCTTCGCCGCCGCCTGGACACTGGCGCGGGATTTCCCGCTGACGCCGGCCGGGGGCGGGGACCTGCTCGATCTGCTCGAACAGGCCCGGGTCTCGCTCATCGTTTCGCTCGGGCTGCCCCCGGTGGCCCTGACGATGGCGCTGGTGTGGAAGGCCAAGGAGGCCATCGTCATGGACGTCTACCGGGACCACCGGGACGCACCCCCGGCGGGCCTTTCCTGATCTGACCCCAAGTCCCGCTACCGCCCTCCGGCCAGGGCCTTCGGGAGGTAGCCAATGGAGGTCTGGATCGCATGGGTGCAGGAGCAGCCCGCGCTGGTCTCGGGCGCCAGGAGCATGCCGCCGGCGGGGATCATGCTCAGCCAGCAACCCGACCGGATGCCCTCGAACTGCGTGCGCTTGTCCGACTCGAGGTCCCACATGCCGTGGAAGTGGTGCCGGAAGAAGATGGCGTGCCGGCCGGCCGACATCACCCCGCAGCCCCGGCGCTCGGGCAGGTCCTTGCGGACGAGTTCCCCGGAGGTGAGCTTGAAGGACCGCTGGTCGGAATAATAGGTGTCGCCGATGACCACCGGATGCTGAAGGTGGCCGCTGTGGTGGCCCTTGTCCTCCTTGTGCGACTCGGACCAGAGCAGGCGCCCGCCGATGGCGCCGATGATGTCGTCGCCGGAGTCCTGGTTGCCCCGGGGCGAGGGCGCGTTGAAGGCGAAGGTGTGGAAGTTCTTCGAGGCGTCGGTGCCGGTCACCACCACGGTGTTCCCTCCATGGACCAGGTAGGTCATGAACTTGAGGGCGCTGAAGTCGTGCTGCTTCTGCCAGAGTCTCCTGCCGGTCTTCAGGTCGAGGGCCACCAACCACTGATCGGACAGGGCCTCGGGGCTCTGGCGCGAGGACGGAGCCGCAATGGCCGCCGGGTTGCGGCTCTCGAGGAAGAACATCATGCCGTCGCCCAGGGTGATCGTGGAGTTGAGCACCGCCCCTCCGGAATGCTGCCACAGGGTGCCGCCGGTGGCCGGGTCGATGGCGAAGAGCAGGTCGCTGGTCACGCGGGCGACCTGGTCGGCGGCGTACTCCTCGTACCATTCCCCGTCGTCGCCGAGGTAGGCCGACCCGGGCTTCACGCGGCTTCCGAGGAGCAGCCCAGCCTCCGCCGCCACGTAGCCCCATTCCCGGGCCTCCTCGCCGGCGGCGGGAACCGAGTAGCGCCGGGACCGCGCGCCGGTCTGCGCGTCGATGCCCAGGCAGTGCCGGCCGTGGGCCACGAAGAGCCGGTCCCCGGCGGCCGACATGTTGGAGCAGTCGCGGGTGACGTTGGCCCGCCGGACCTCCGGGCAGGAGAAGGACCACAGGATGGCCCCGTTGTAGGCATCGAGACCGAAGAGGATCCGGTCACCCTGGATGAGCAGGCGCCCGTCGACGCTCAACGGGGCCGGATTGCGGTTGCCCCGGTCGGGCATCGGCCGAGGGCCCGGATCCCCCCACCACGCCACCTGGAGGTCGCCCCGGACGAGGTCGTCGAGGCTGCTGGAGGAATTGTCGGCCCGACCGTACTGATGCGCCCAGTCGCCGGCCCCTTCGAGGCGTCCGCGGACCCACCGCCGCCATCCGGTCCCCGGACCCTCCGCGCCGGCCGGCACAGCGCTCCAGCCCGCCAGGGGGGAACCGGCCAGCCAGCGGGTCCAGTCGGCGGCCTTGTCTTCGGGCACCTCGGCCAGGAGGGCGCCGCCGGCCGGCCGAAGCACCCGGTGCCACTCCGCGGCGGGGATCGCCGGTGGCGTGCCGGAGGCCAGGATCAGGAGGTTGGCAGTCAACGCCCCGAAGGGCAGTTGCGCGGACTCGGGCCGCACCACCGTCGCGCGGACGCCGTGGACCCCGGCGTCATCGAGGCGGCGACGCAACCGCTGGACGCGGCCCTCCTCGGCCTCGATGACCACCACGTCGAGGTCGCTCTGCTGGACCAGTTCGATGGCCAGGTCGGCGTCGGTCGCCCCGGCGACCAGCGCGTAGCCCTGTCGCACGCCCGAGGCGCGCAGGATGCCGGCCGCCTGGGAGGCCGCCGGGGTCTCCGGCGCGGCCGGTGGTTGGGCCGGCCGGTAGTAGAACGAGGTGTCGAAGAGGTGGCGACGGCTGGTGACCGGCCGGCCTCCACGGTCGGGGAAGACCAGGCGGTAATGGTATTCGCGGTCGGGCAGCAGGCCCGTCAGGCGCACCGAATGCCGACGTCCGGCCTCGCCGGTCCACCGCCGCAGGCCGCCATCGGGCATTTCCATCTCGAGGATCGTGGGTTCCTCGACCAGCGTCTCCCACACGACGTCGGCGCTGGCGCGGTCCACCCAGTCGACGAACGGCCCGTAGTCCGCCCGGGCGAAGATCGGCTCGGGGGCCGGCTCCGGGAAGAGACGCCTCCTGGCCTCGTGGTGGGCCGACAGTTCCCGGGTCTCCAGCGCGCGCCGGAACAGCCCCACCTCATGGAGCGCGCCGGCGAGGCGGAAGTGTTCGTCGTCGTCCTGGTAGGCTCCGACCACCATCGGGCCGGAGGGCGCGTAGCGGATCGGACCGGACTGGTCGCGGGAGGTGGCCACCACCGCCCCGTCGACCACGAGGCGCATCTCGGTCCCGTCGTACACGCCGGCCACATGGTACCAGCGGTTGGTCTGGAACGGGGTGGGAGCGGTCAGGTAGGTCAGGCGTCCGGCGGCCTCGGAGACCAGCGCGAAGGAGAAACGGGAATCGACGAAGCCCAGCACCCAGCCACGCTCGAAGTCGCCATTGTCCTGCACCTGGCCGAGGAAGCCGCCCCACGGCGTGATCTGGTCCACCCGGACCCATGCCTCGGCGGTGATCTCCCGCTCGGGCAGCAGGGCCCGATCCGGCGCCTGGGACACCACGAGGCGCTCCTCGCGGCCGGGCAGTTCGATGCGTGGCGGTCCGGGGTCCTTCACCAGCCTCGGACGGCCGACGAAGGTCAATTCCTTGCCGACCGGTGCTCGCATGCCGGCGTTCTGCGCCCACTCCGGGGCGAAGACCCAGCGTGCGATGCGGCCGGTCTCGTCGGCACGCAACCCGCCGGATGACGATCCGACCAGCATCGCGATCGCGAGCAGGAGGCTCGCCCGGTTCAGGAGGGAGGGGATCATGGCAAGGGGACGGCTCACGGTTGGGACGGGTTCGGGGTGGAGATGCCGCTGGGGGCCCGGAGGCACAGGATGGCCCCCTGGTCGGTGCTCACGAAGACGGCGTCGTCGGCTGCGGCCAGGCCGTAGGCGATGCCCGGGACCGGCAGCTTCCAGCCCACCTTGCCGGAGGCCGCGGGCATTCCGGCCACCTCGCCGGAGCCGCCGAGGACCAGCGTGTCGCCGGCGAGGATCACCCCGAACGGCCAGGTCGAGGGCACCTTCCAGAGGAGGCACTGGTCCATGGCGCGGGTGGTCTCGTCCAGCCGTTGGCCCAGTTCGGCCAATTGCCGCTTGAGGTCCTCGCGTTCGGCCTCGATGCCCGACTTTCCGGCCAGCGCCTTGGCCTTCTTGGCCAAGGCCGCCTGCCGCCCCGAGATGGACTTGCGCTCCCGGGCCAGTTGCAGGTACCGGCCGCGATCGAGGGCGCTGATTTCCGTATCCGAGTGCAGGTAGGACCGGTCGCCGGTCACGATCATGTGGTTGCCCTGGAAGGTCGCGAGCTGGTCGGACTTCCCGTCCTCCACGGCGCCGAGCTGGCCGGTCTTGCCAGGGCCGAAGACCAGGAGGTCGTCGGTGAGCAGGGCGTAGGTTCCGCCGGCCCCCTCGACCACGCGCACCCGCCGGCCCGTGGCGATATCGCACACCGCCGGGTTGTTGCGACCGGCGGGCACATAGAGGCGGTTGCGCGAGGCCAGCAGGTAACCCTGCGCCGGCAGGTCGTTCTGGACCTGCCGCCACACGGCCGCGCCGGTTCCGGCATCGAGGGCCACCAGGTGCACCCCCTCGGCGGGGAACATCCCGGCGCTCGCATGCACCCGGCCGTCCCGGACCACCACCGAGGTCCTCACGGGCCAGGCCGAGATGAGCCGGCCGTTGCCGGGGATGCGCCGATCCCCGGGCACGACCCGGGTCTTCCAGACCAGCCGGCCATCCGCCGCGTCCAGGCAGTAGACGCAGCCGTCGTCCGAGCCGAAGTAGATCCGGTCCCCGTCGACGGTCGGAGCCAGACGCACCGGTCCCTCGGTGAAGAAGGTCCACAGCACGGCCCCCGATCGCGTGTCGAGGCAGCGCACCTGGTCGTCGGCCGACGACCCGAAGTAGGCCCGGCGACCGGACACGACGACATGGAAGGCCCGGTCGAAGGCCTGACGGGGCTTCATGTCGAAGACCTTGTTCCA
>VHCX01000055.1 GCA_016871615.1 Verrucomicrobiota bacterium | reverse complement strand
GTCGTTCTGGCCGCTCCAAAGGGTGGTCCCGTCGCTGGCCCGGACCGCCATCAGCCGCTGGTTGGGCACGTTGCAGTTGAGGAACACCCGGTCGCCCACCACCAGCGGCGACGCCGCGTTCTGCCATCGGATGACCTCGGTGCCCGGAGCCTCGGCCGGGAAGTCGCGGCTCCAGATCCTGTCGCCGTTGTCCGCCCGGAGGCAGTGGAGCTTGAGGTACGAGCTCAGCACATACACCCGGTCGCCGGCGACGGTGGGCGTGGAGCGGGGGCCATCGGTGTTGCCGGTGCCTGCGTCGGGATAGAACGCCTGGTCCACATCGCTCGCCCACAGTTCGGCGCCCGAGGCGGCGTCGAGCGCCACGCAGACCTCGCGCGGTTGCCCTCCGATCCTCCGGTTGACCTGCGTGTAGATCCGGCCTCCCGCCGCCGTGATGGAACTCCACGCCGGCTCGATGGCCCGTTTCCAGACCACCCGGGGTGACTTCGTGGACCAGTCGGTGCGGAGGGTCTCCGGAGACGACCCGTCGCCGGAGGGCCCGCGATAGTGCGGCCAGTCGGCCGCGAAGGCGGGCTCTGTCAGGACACCGAGGATCGCGAGAATCAGCAGCCGGGTCTTCATGCGGGGAAGGTCAGGTTTGAATTTTTGCAAAACGTGGCCCGTCCGGTCGCCCCGTCAACCCAGCCTCCGGCGGGGCCCTTGGGCGGCCCGGCCGCAGCGGGTCGCCTGGGGGGGCCCCGCTTCGATCACTTGGCCGTCTTCGCCAGCAGTTCCTTGAGCACCGCAAGATCCCCGGATCGGCGGCCCGGGTCGAAGCCGGTGGCCTCCTCGAGGGCGATGGCCGCCCGGCGTCGGGCCTCGATGCGGTCGCGTTCGCCGGGTCGGGTCGACGCCACGTACACGGCCACGCGGCTGGCCTGGTCGCGGATCGACAGGCCGCCCTCGACGACCGTGTGGTCGACCGGCGTGATGCCGTCGGCGTCCATGCGGAACACGTCGAGCGGCCTGCGCAGATGAGCTGGCAGCGGGAAGCGGAAGGAGGCTGCACGGGGCGGGTCGAAGCGGAAGACGCGCTCGCCAGGGTCCGGTCGGTAGGCGAGGTCGAGGGCAAAGAGCAGTGCGGTGTCGGGGGCGGCCACGACGTCGAGGTCCCAGTCGGGGCGTCCGTCCCGCAGCACGCGCTCGTGGCTGGTGGCGTCGCCGGCCAGGTAGTGGGGCTCGAGCATCCGGATCTCGCGGCCGACGCGGGCCATCGGCTCGAGCAGGTCGGGAAAGGTGACCAGCGAGCGGACGCTCAGGTTGAACCAGTAGAGCGAGGTGATTCGGCTGGAGAGCGCGTGGTAGGCCTGCAGGCGGAGTTCATCGGGCGTCGGCGAGCCGCGTTTGCGCCCTCCGTAACCGTTCCAGTCGTGGTGCGGCCCCTGCGACCAGTAGGCTGTGGGCCTCGGGCGGTTGAGTTCCCGGAGGCTGCGGCACATCTCGCCGATGGTCTCCAGCGGTGCACCCCAGCGGATGCGCTCGCCGCCCCAGCGGTCGTATTGTCCCCAGGCGTCCGGGGACGGGGCGGTCACCCGGTAGGCGTCGTAGTGGGCGTAGTCGGAGATGCCGGCGTAGAAGCGCCACAGGCGCTCCTCGCTGTGGGTGATCGAGGTGGGCAGGCGGGTCGGTGCGTAGGGGGCCAGCGCCTTCCAGCAGGCCTGGGGCGACACCGGCTTGCCGCCGCCGTACTGCGGTTCGCCGAGGAACTCCACCGCATGGATGCGCGGCAGCACGGCGTCGGTGTCGTAGCGGTTGAAGGGCTCGAGCTTGTTGAAGTACTTGAGCGGGTACCGGGTGTAGAGCCCGTCGGGGCCGTTCTGGTCGGTGTAGCCACCGGTCTCGCCGATGTGGGCGGTGTTGACGTGCAAGCGGCGCAGGGTCTTGTGGAAGGCCTCGGACTCGAGGGGCTTCGCGCCGCCGCCACTGGTATCATGGACCCATCCGCCGCTGATGTCGAAGGCCTCGCGTTTGATGCGCTGATGGGCCCAGAGCGTGGTGGGCCGGCCACCCCGCCCGCGCAGCCGCACTTCGATGGCGGCATAGGTCAGGGGCAGGGGGCCCGACGAGACCCGGGCGCCTCCGCGGTCACCGGCCGCGATGACGCCGTCGGACGGAAACCGTTCCAGCCGGTCCTCGATCCACGGCCGGGGCAAGAGCGCCCTCCACGAGGCGTTGCTCTCCGGCAGCCAAAGCCGGACCGCCTCGAGCGTCAGGGCGGTGCCGGACGAATTCGCGACATGGACGACCAGCGAGTCGGGACGCGGATCCGGCATGAGGGCCGAGGCCGAGGCCGACGCCGACGTCGGAATGTCGGAGGTGCCCAGGAAGGTGATCGCCGAGATCCAGGCCTGCGGCGCGGCGATCGGCACCTGGAGGCGTTGCGGACTGGCGTCGCCGGGAAGGGCCAGGTTCAGCTCGGCCGCGGTGTTCGTGCCCCACGGCGCCCGTTTTCCATTCCAGCTCCAGACGGTCATCGCTCCCGGCGGCAGGCGCAGCGGCGATCCTCCCCAGGCCGACGGAAAATCGTGCCAGGCCCATTCGTCCTGCTCGAGCCATTGCTCGGGAGTCCGATCGCGCACGCGGACATCCGCCGTGGCCGGGATCTCGAGGGCGGTGGTGGTCGACGCATTCCTCACGAACACCTCGACCCGCGCCCCGAGGCTGAAATCGGCCTTGCGCCGGTACTGCATCTCGCCCGACTGCCGATGCGGCACCACATGCACCCCCTCGAGTGACAGCCCCCGCGGCTGGGCCATCAACCCCAGAGTCCCCAACCCGACTGCCAGCACCCCGGCGCCCACCCCCGCCCATCGCCTTCCCACACGATCCCGGTTGTCAAACATGGCTCCGAGACGTCCACCACCCCGCCAACATTCAGCCCAAAAAAGGGGTCGGTCCTCACTAATGACACAAAAAGGGTCAGTCCTCACCTTTGCTCCCCTGCCTCGGACCCTTCGACCCGCACCGAGAACCGTTGTCGCTGGTTTGTGTCAATAGTGAGGACCGACCCCTTTTTGGGCTACGGGTTGGGGCGGCCGGGGCTCGGGGGTTGTGTCTGGAAACGGGTGGGATTGGCAGACGGGCGCGCCCAGGCCTGGTCCTTGGACAGCGGTCCGAAGGTCGTGGCGTCGAGCAGGGGGTTGTTGGCGGCGTCGGGGCCGACCAGCAGGACGGTCTCCCCGTCCTTGTCGAGCTTGAAGCTGGCATGGAGGCCCGGGGACACTCCGCCGTCTTCGTCGAGCCACACGAGGAGCAGGCCATCGGCTTCGAGGCGGGTGCCGGCGGGAAACGACCACTTTCGTGGGTTGGCGGTGTCGTCGCTCAGGTAATGTCCGGTCAGGTCGACGGCCTCAGGAGTCAGGTTGCGCAATTCAACGTAGTCGTCGTGATCCCCCTGAGGGTCGGCAAGCGTCTGGCTGTTGCTGGCCAGCAGTTCATTGAGCACCACGGGCGAGGTGCTGCCGGCGGAGGTGGTCACCCGGTAGGAGAGGGCCGCCCGCTCGGTTCGAGCCGGCAGGAATCGGGAGGTCCGGGACACGTTGCCCGAGCGGGCCTCGACGTAGTAACGCACCTTGGTTCCCGCGGGGTGGCCCGTGGTCGTGCCGCCGTAGACTCCATCGCCGGCCGCGCCGTCTCCGTGGGCGCCGTCGTCGAACATCGGGTTCCTGGAAAACCGTCCATGGTTGGCGGCGCGGTGGTACAACCATACCGAATCGACCCCGTCGGTACCTTGAGGAGTGACGCGCACGGTGATCCCAGCGGCGGATCCGGCCGCCACCGACGTGGGCACGGAGAGGTCGAAGAGGGTCGGAGCCACGGGACGGATCTCGGCGTGGTTGGTCAGGAACCGGTAGCGGTTGGTCACGAAGTTCCTCAGCGACGTGAGGTCGGTCTGGTAGGCCGACATGGTGTAGCCCTTCTTCCGATCGGCCGTGATGGCGGCGAGGCTCAGGTTGGATAACTGCAGGACAACCGGGGTCAGACGGTCGGGATGGAACGATTCCTCCAGCGCTGTCCGCAGATGGGCCAGATAGCGCTGCTTGAGTTCCGGGTTGGCGATGAACTGTTTGATCACCGGCCGATTGGTTCCGGTGGATCCCTGCAAGGGCGACAGGCTTACGTCGCCCACGACGAAGGCCTCGTTGCCGTCATGCTCCACCGGGAAGATCCGGCCGCTCTCGTTCTCATAGTAGAAGGCATAATCGGCCCCCTTGTTCCAATAGCTGTCGTCGTCCGTGAACAGATTCTCGACCGCGAGGAACCAGCACCAGGTGTCGGTCGCCAGGACGCCATCGACCTTGTCGTAGAAACCCGGATCGGCGGCGTTGTTGAGATGGAGGGTGAAGATGGCGTTGGTCAGCCGAAGCCAGGCCCGGTTGGTGTCGGCCGTATGACGCAGTTCATAGCTCGCCCGGTAGCTCGAGAGGTTCGGACCCAGGTAAGACAGGGCGGATCCGGCTCCGGAGAAGGCCCCGCCACCGCCACCACCACCGGGGAGACCGCCTGGACCTCCCGGGCCGCCGCCTCCACCGCCGCCGACCGGTGCATTGGGGGCCCGCCAACGGTCCCCGTCGGCGCTTGGGAACCAGTCCTTCATGAGATCGCTGTCCCCGTTCTGTGCCAGCGAGTACACGCCCCAGTCGGCGTTGTTGATGAAGAGGTGGGCCAAGGCCGCCTTCGGACTGGGCGCATAGCGGGACATGACCGTGAAGTAGACCGGTTCCCTCAGGATCGTCTCGTCACCGAAGGCGTTGTTGAGATTGAAGGTCTCGTACCCCAGCAGTTCAGTCGTGTCGTTGGTGTGGTTGACCGTGATGTTCAGCGACTTCTTGGCCGCCGCCATGCTGAAGGAGGTGTTCCCCTTGTAACGGGCTCCCACTCCGGTGAGCGCGGTGCCGTTGTCCAAGGACAGCGAGCAGGCGACATCCTTGCCGCTGGTCCGCGCCGTGGTCAGGAGGGAGGCCCAATTGGCCTGAGTGAAATCGAGGCGGAAAGTCCTGAACAGGGTTGGATCGTAAAGCCCTCCCGTGCGCACCGCCCGTAGGAATCCCAAAGGTGAGGTCAGGGAGGGCAGTTCACGGTGTGGGGCGTCGGTGGCATTCCCGGCCACAAGCGTCCCGAGGGATGGGTCCGCAGTCCAGACCACGAGGTCGCTCGACCGCTCAAAGCGCCAATCGTTGTCCGGGTCACCGAGGACGCGCATCCGGGTCGTTCCTCCTTCGTTCGAGATGCGGAGTTCAGCCGCCGAGGCTGAGGCGATGCCGAGGACACCCAGAAGCAGGGGTGCCCATGGAGAGTTGCTCAAGTGCATGGGAGGTTTCCTTCTCGAAGTGACCTTCTGGGACCGGAATGGTTTCCAGAACGAATCACCCCTCAAAGAAACCTGCTGAAGTTCAAGCTCGTGTGTTCCAACCAGGGCTGATTTTTAAAGGATGGGTGAATCCTGGAGTCATCGTGATCCACGGAATCCTGCGGAGACGGCTCTCGATATGGGTGCGCCGACCCCGGGGCCAAAGGGGGACAAGAGACGTGAAGACTGACCCCTTTTGTGTCAAAAGTGAGGACCGACCCCTTTGGGGAAGCACAGGGTGCGCAGGGCGGTCCGGTGCGGGGTGGGGTCGAGGTTCGGGCCGATGAGGACGGCGACGGGGGCGGGATGGGGGCGGGCGGGGAATTCCTCGATGAAGTGGTGGCCCCAGACGCGCTGGAAGAGGAAAAGCTTATCCGGGGCGTGGAGGAATCGGACGAAGCCCTTGGCCCGGACGACGGCGCGGGGATCGAGTCGGCCGAGGAAGGTCTCGAAGGCGTTGCGGTCGACCGGCACGGGGAAGCGCCAGGTGAGGCTCCGATAGCCGGTGTGGAGATGCGCGGCCGATGTGCGGGCCGCGTCCGAGGGGGAACGATCCGAGGGGGTGGCCGATTCGGGCAGGGTGGTGGGATCGGGCAGGATGGTCGGGGCGGGCGGGGTGGTCGGGGCGGGCGGGGTTGTGGGGGCGATGGTGCCGCCGGGCCCGGGGGGCATGGTCGGTTCGGAGGAGGGTTCCCCGTCGCCGGGGAGGCCGATCCGGGCCTCGGCCGGCGGCATGCGGAGGAGGTCGCCGATGTCCGGCAGGCCGAAGGGCAGGCGGATGCGCCGGGCGCGCGGGTTCTGCGCGGCGATGTCGGCCTCGAGCGCGTCGAGCGCGGAGGCATCGAGGCGGTCGCATTTGGAGAGGCAGAGCACGTTGGCGTACTCGATCTGCTTGCGGGCCAGCACCCGTTCGCCGATGTCACCCTCGGGTTGGGCGTACCAGGGGACATCCACGACGCTCACCACGGCGTGCAACCGCGCATGCCCGAGCAGGTCCGGGTCCGTCAGCACGTCGATCACGTTGTCGGGGTCCGCCAGGCCGCTGGTCTCCACCACCAGGTAGTCGCAGTCGCCCGACTTGGCCAATTGGGTGACCGCCCGGTCGAGTTCGTTGTTGGGGGCGCAGCAGACGCAGCCCCCGCTGACCTGGGCCACCGGCAAGCCAGGACGGTCGAGGATCTGGCTGTCGATGCTCTCCGCGCCGAACTCGTTCATCACCACGCCCATGCGCAGGCCCGTGGCCGGGGACTCGCGCAGCCACCGCAGCAGCAGCGTGGTCTTGCCGGCGCCCAGGAATCCGGTGACGAGGATCACCGGCAGCCGGCCCCGGACGGACCCGGACGCCGCCGCCGCGCTGTCGACCGGGTTCATGCGCAGGCCCTGGCCAGTTCGGGCCACAACCCGGCCGCCATCCGCATACCGGAGGCGTAGGCGTCGAGGCTGAACTTCTCGTTGGGCGAGTGCGGGTTGTCGTCGGGCAAAGACATGCCCAGGAGCAGCGTGTCGGCCTTCAGGTGCTTCTTGAACGCCGCCACGATGGGGATGCTCCCGCCCTCGCGCATGAGCAGCGCCTCGCGGCCGAAACCCGCCGACATGGCACGGAGGGCGGCCTGGGCCATCGGGCCGGTCGGCGACACGAGGTAGGGTTCGCCGCCGTGGCCGTGCTTCACCGTGAGGCGGACGGTGGGCGGGCAGAGCGACTGCAGGTGTTTCTTCACGGCCGAGAGGATCTTCGCCGGCTTCTGGTCGGGTACGAGGCGGATCGTGATCTTGGCGCTGGCCCAGGCGGGCACGATGGTCTTGCTGCCCTCGCCCTGGTAGCCGCTGGTGAGCCCGTTGATCTCGAAGGTCGGGCGGCAGGTGCGTCGCTCGTTGGCGGTGAAGCCCGCCTCGCCGGTGTGTTGCGGCACGCCGAGGAACTTCGCGTAGCGTCGGTCGTCGTGGGGGATCCGGGCCATCTGCCTGCGCTCGTAGGCCGAGAGGGGGATGACGTCGTCGTAGAATCCCGGCACGGTGATCCGCCCGCGCTGGTCGCGCAGTTTGCCGAGCAGTTGGCACAGCGCGAAGGCCGGGTTCTCGAGGCTGCCGCCGAACAGGCCGGAGTGCAGGTCGCGGGAGGGCCCGTCGATGCGGATCTCCAGAGCGGCGATGCCCCGCAGCCCGTAGGTCAAGGCCGGGTGCTCCAGTGACGGGATGCCGTTGTCGGAGATCACCACCGCATCGCAGGCCAGATCCTTCCGGTGCTTCGGCAGGAACTCGTACAACTGGGTGGAGCCGACCTCCTCCTCGCCCTCGATCAGGAACACCAGGTTGCACGGCAGCGGCGTGCCCGTGCGCACGTAGGCCTCGACGGCGTTGAGGTGGGCCAGGTGCTGCCCCTTGTTGTCGGCCGATCCGCGGGCGTACAGGTTGCGCCTCTCGATGCGCGGCTCGAAGGGAGGCGTCTTCCACAGTTCGAAGGGCTCCGGCGGTTGGACGTCGTAGTGCCCGTACACCAGGAAGGTGGGTTTCTTGGGATCCTGGTGCGCCGTGCGGGCGACCACGATGGGGTTGCCCGGGGTCTCATGGACGGTGGTTTCCAGGCCCAGTCCACGGGCCCGTTCGGCGATCCACGAGGCCGCATCGCGCAGGTTTTTGACATGCTTGGGCTGGGCGCTGACGCTCGGGAACCGCACGTAGTGGCAGAGCGACTCGACGAACTCGTGTTCGTGGTCCGCGAGGTACTGGAGGACAGGGTTCATGCGGGGTCGGGTATGGAATCGGTTATGGGGTCCAATCGGGGCTTATGTCCGGGTTCCGGTGCGGTGGGGTGACTTGGGGAGCGGGTCGGGTGGGATGGCGACGAATCAGGGAGTCCTTCGGGCGGGGGTTCAGTTCTTGGGTTTTCCAAAGCCCCGCAGGAGGCCTTCGATCGCCTTGGCCGGCGCGTTGGTCGACAGGAGTTGTTTGAGGGGATTGGCCGGAGCCGCCGAAGCCGCCGGAGCCGCTGGAGCCGCGGTTCCCGCCGGGGCCACCGGGTTGGTCTTGCCGGCCGGTGCGGCGTTGGTCCGGTTTGCCGGAACGGGCGCGTTGGTCGGAGCCTGGGCCGCCGGCGGAGCCCCGAGCAGCGTGCCCAAAACGCCGGCCGCTCCGGCCACCTTGCCGCCGAGGTTGCCGCCAAGTCCGGCGGCGGCCCGGCCGAGGGTCTTGGCCCCGAGGGCGGTCAGCGCGAGCTTGTCGGTGGATGCCGAGGGGTTGCCGAGGGTGCCCCGGACCGTGAGGAAGTCGGGCAACGGCGCGTACGCCGCGTCGGCGGGCGGGGAGGCGTCGAGCAGCACGGCCTTCTCGGCGATCTTGCGCGACAGGGCGATGCTCACCGGGATCTGGACCGGCGAGTTGCTCAAGATCGGCGCGAAACGAAGTCCGCCGCGGGCGTCGATGCGTAGGGCGGCGCTCTGGACGCGTGCGCGCTGGAGGGTCACGTCGCCATGGCCGACGGCCGCGGCGAGGTCGATGACGTCCAGCGGCTGGGCCTCGAGATCGTCGACCCAGGAGGCCGTCTTGGCTCCGCCGGCAGGGCCGCCGGCCAATTGGTTGAGCCACGAACCCACCTGCGCTCCCGGGTTCTGGATCAGGCGGGGCAGGGCCGTGACCACGTTGATGACCGTGCGGATCAGCGGCGTGCGGGTGTCGGCCAGCTTCAGGTTGAGGTTGGTCGCCGTGAAGGTCAGCCCACCCGCCAGGTTCGAGCCCAGCGAGGCGCCCGTGACACCGGCCCCGCGGAGGTCGGCCTGGGCCAGCAGCGTGCCGTGGATCTGCCCCTTGCGTTCCGGCAGGAAACTCGCGACGAACGGTTCCAGCGGCAGCCGGTCGATGCGGAGCCGATTGTCGTAGGAATAGCCGGCCACCCCGAGGTTGGCCGTCACCTTCCCGGTGATCGGAGCCTGATTGACCGTCAGGGACAACGGGTCGATCACCACCTCCGAGCCCTTGAGGTTCAGCCGGGTCTTCCAGTCGGCCACCTGGATCTCGCGCAGCAGCACCTTGGCGATGTCGAGTTCGACGGCCAGTTGCCGGATCGGCAGGGTGAGCGGCGCCGGTTCGACACCACCGGAAGCCTCGGCCGAGGACGTCTTGGGAGCCGACGAGGCGGCCGACGGCGCGGGTGCGTGGTGGGTCGGGAAACCGCCAGCCAGGAGGTTGTACAACGGGGTCAGGTCGAGTCCGTCGCTGCGGATCGACACATGGTTGGCGGCCGTCGAGGCGGCGGTGTTGGTGCCGAGGTCGAGGCTGCCCTGGATCACCAGCTGGTTGTTGGCCAGCGGCGTCTTGCCGAGGTCGAGGCGCAGCGTCTTGAGGTCGATGACCGAGGCCTTGCGGGCGACATCGAGGTTCAAGCCCACGGCGAATGGTGTCTTCGGCACGGCCCCGGACGGGTCGTCGACGACCAGTCGTCCGAGGGCAAGGTCGGTCTGCAGGGCCAGGTCGCCCTTGGGAAGCAGGCTTGCCGTGCCCTTCGCGTCGAGCGACACCGAGACCAGTCGCTTCGGTGTGAGTGCGGCCGCGACGAACGGACCGATGGCCCGCTCGTTGAGGTCCGTGGTCTGGAAGCCGAACTCTCCGGTGCCCTGGGCGAGGTCGTACCGGCCCGTGGCATCGAACCGTCCGCCCTCGGAGGCTCCTGTCTTCGCCAGGAGCTGCAGCTTCTGGACTTCCAGGACATGGCCGGAGATGCGGGCCGACAGACCCACCGCCGCCGTCTGATCCTGCAGCGCCGTCTGGCCCAGGCCCCCGGAGACGCCGGCGAGCACGAGGTCGGTCGTCAGGTTGGTCGCGCCGGGTTTGGCGTCGGCCTTGCCCGTGACGCGGAGCGTGCCGGAGGACACCCGCAGGCCCTCGGCCGGGAAGATCGCCAACAGCGCGGGCAGTTCCGCCTCGGCGTCGAACTCGGCACGGGACTCGTTCCGCTCGGTGTGGTGTGCCGCCGAGGCCTTGAGACGGAGCAGGCCATGACCGGAGGCCTGCAGGTCCAGGTCGAGCGACCGGACCACGAGTTCCTTGAACTCGGCCAGCGTCGCGTCGGTCTGCAGCCGGAGCTGGAGGTCTCGCAACGAGCGGTTGCCGAGTGTCAGTGACACGTCGTCCAGGGCGGTTTGCAGGGTCGCCTGCAGGTCACGACCGTCGCGCGTGGCCTTGAGCGACAGGTCGGCGGACACCACGGCCGAGGGCAGGTTGGTGCCGGCCAACGCGGCCCAGTCGGCGGTCTGGAGGCGCCGGATCGCCAGGCGGAAGGTGGAATCCGGAAGTCCCTTGCCGGCCTTGGCCCAGGACAACGCCATCGGCTGGTCCAGGCTGCCGGAGACCAGCGGACGGCCCGCCTGGATGACGTTGAGCGCCAGCGTCTGGATCCGCGCCGTTTGCTCGGCCTGCAGCACGCTCACCTGGTAATCGGCCGACACCTGCAGCTCCGGGGTCTTGCGGCCGTCGGGCGATGCCACGCTGAGTTCGGACACGGCGAGCCGGCCTTCAGAGACGACCACCTGCCCCTGCTGCTGGAGGTCGATCCGGCCGTCGGCCCGCAGGGATGTGCGTCCGAGGTCGAAGGGCAGGGTGGGTGCGGCGATCTTGAGGACCCGCCGGTCGATGCCCGCGACCTGGTAGGCGATGCGGGCCTCCCCCTTGGCCGGGTCGAATGGACCACTCAGCCTCACCGAACCCAGGGGTTGGCCCGACTGCTCGAAGGCCACCTTGAGCTGCCGCAATTCGGTGGCCGAGCTGTCGATCGAGAGGTTTGCCGCGAAGCCCTGGGTGTCCCGAAGCGAGCCGGAGGCCTTGGAGATTCCGGCGCGGACGTCGGCCGCGATGGCCTGGGGCATCAGGTCGGCCCCGAGGGTCACCGAGGGCTTGCCCGAGATCTGGCCCTGCAGGGTCGCCCCGTCGGGAAGCCCCAGCGCCACCTCCGCCTCCAGATTCATGCCGGTGGGCGCCCCGTTGACCACCTGGTCGACCGTCACCTGGAGCCCGCCCACCTCGAATTGCTGTTGCCCCCCGCTGGCGACCCGGGAGGTCATGCGGAAGGAACCGTCCTTCACCACCACGTTGCGGATCCGGAGCTGCGGCGGCTTGGAGGCCGTGGCCGGCCGGGGCGTGGCGTCGGCAGCCTTGGCGGATGTCTTCGGCAGGTTCATCGAGCCGTCGGCCTGCTGTTCGAGCGTGAGGACCGGTTTTTCGATCGTCACCTCGGACACGTCGATGGTCCCCCCGAGGATCGCCCGCAAATCATACCGCACGCGGACCCGCTCGATGGCCGCCAGCGGGGCCGCCCCGGCGGGCGTGACCTTGAGGCGCGTCAATTCGATGCCCGAGAAGGGCGACAGCGACAGGTCCTCGGCCGTGACCGTGGCGCCCACGGCATCGGAGACCTTCGGGAGGACGACGGCCTTGAGGAATGCGCCGCTGGTGAGGGTGAAGTAAAGGACCAGCAACGAGGCGACGAGGCCGCCGGCGACATAGGCCACGCGGCGAGGGGTTCGGGCGGATTCGGAGGGCATGTTCAACAGGGGGTCGGATCGCGGGCTCGGTCGGTCTTCGGCAGACACGTGGCCGGTGCCCGGCATCGCACCCGTGCGGGACGTGGGCAGGATTCGGACATCTGCCCCGGCGCGCGCACCGGAGTGAAGGCGTAAGGTACGGGCCGCATCCCACATCGCAAGCCTCGGCTCGGAGGCGCCTGGCGTCTGGAGCGGTCGCGGCCGGGCCTCATCCGCCTCGTGGCCGCCCTGGAATCCCGGCCAGCCCGGAAACGTCACCCAAGCGGCACCGGCCCGGGATTGCATCGGTGGATGGCTTGGGGATGATTCGCCGCCAGATGCGGGCCCGTGGGTTCACCCTGATCGAGTTGCTGGTGGTCATCGCCATCATCGCCGTGCTGGCGGGATTGCTCCTGCCGGCGTTGGCCAAGGCGCGCGCCCGGGCCTCCCAGACGGCCTGCCTGTCGAACCTACACCAGATCGGTCTGGCCAGCGCGTTGTACGGGGGCGACCACCAGGACCGACTCCCCCATGTGCCCGACGCGGCCCTGCAGTTGACCCCTCCGGTCGATGCCAAGGACAAGCGCTATGCGTCCATGGGGTCGTTCATGCCGCTGTTCGATCCCTACGGCACCGGTGCGGCCCTGTGGTGGAGCCCGCCGGTGCCGGCGGCGGCCTCGAACGACTGGCGACGTCATTTCGTCAGTCCATGGAGCCGGGAGGGAACCAACGACCTGTCCCGGGGGTGGGCCAACTACATCTCCGACAAGCTCGCCGAGCGGGATGAGGAGGCCGCCCGCTATGCCCGGGGCCGGACCCCCGAGAGCATCGCCCAACGGCGCGGCTCGAGCGTGTCCGACGAGGAGTGGCTCATGAGCCCGTTCTTCGAGCGGGGATGGTGGCCCGGGTTCAAGGACGCCTGGAGCGTGCCCGGCAGCGAGCCGCCCCAACTGGGCTGGTCGGCACACCGGAGCGGGCGCAACCAGCTCTACCTCGATGCCCATGCCGGCTGGATGAAGCGCGACATCGCCGCCCGGTGAGCCGCCCCGGGACCGGCTCACGGGCCCGGACGGGCAGTTGTCTCGAAGCGCACCCGGGCGAAGCACTCCGGCACATGCGAATCCCACACGCCGTGGGGATTCAGCGCCCAGCCGCCGGAATCCTTCGACGGTGCCGGCGCCTTGGCCGTGTTGAAGCGCGAGAAGTCCA
Organism: Verrucomicrobiota bacterium; assembly: GCA_016871615.1. Taxonomy (GTDB): domain Bacteria; phylum Verrucomicrobiota; class Verrucomicrobiia; order Limisphaerales; family UBA9464; genus SXXZ01. Next base: position 9,676 of record VHCX01000055.1, on the reverse strand, counting down.
TTGCCCACAGGTCGCCATCCTTCGGCGGGATTGCACGGCGGCCCTCCGGAAAGAGCTGGCGGACGCCCGACCAGGGCAGGGCGATCTCCACACTCCAACCGCGGTCGGTATCGGTGTCGTTGTTGAGCGTCCCGTCGACGTGGACGGCCGTTCGGATTCCCGGGAAGCGCCAGTTGAAGTGTCCCAGCCGCGGTCCCCGCGGGTGGGTGCCGAAGCCGACGCCGTTGAAGGACTGGAGGTTGGTGCGCGCGAACTCGGGCCGGGCGGAGAACCCGGACGCAAGGTAGGCCGACTCCCACAGGAAGAACACCTCGTAGATCGTGTTCCGGGCATTGATCTCGAATTCGTAGTAGGCGTTGTCGCCCGCGATGAACAGCTCCACGTCGTTCTCGTAGTAGATGGGATCGTTGTGGCGGGTCATCTGGGCCCGGACCTTGGGCTCCTCGACCGTGTAGGCCACGTAGAGGTGGGTCGAGTCCCAGAGCAGCCGCACCCGGGTGTCGAAGCGGGTGGGTTGGCCTGACACCAGGTCGACGAACCGTTCCGACACCTCGGCCTGCGACCACACCGATTCCTCGAGCACCCCGTCGATCTTCGGGGCCACGCGGGTCGGCCGGGCGACGATCTTCCGGGCGGCGTCCGGGTCGCAGGGAAGGCGGGTCTTTAGGGCCGCCGGGGCGACCGGGTTGGTGTCGGTTGCGAAGGCCAATTCGTGCCCGATCAGGGCCGCGAGGATCAGCTGGCCGAGGAACGACAGGATGGCGGAGCGCATTGGGGGGCGGAGGATCACCGGCGGCGGGTCCGCATCGCAAGCGGAGGTTCAGCATCGCTGATCGCATCCCCATGCCAGGCTCGAGACGCTCTTCCCGGGTTGGCTCCGGTTCCGTCTCGAACGCCATGGTTCCCAGGCGACACCGTGCGAATCCCGCTTGCGGCGCCGAGGTCGGGCAGGACACGGTTTTGTCATGAACTCCCCGTCCCGTCGTCGGTTCCTGCATCAGTCCGCCCTCCTGGCCGGCAGCGCCTTCCTGACCGGCTGCAACTCGCCCTACGTGAGCCGGCGCCGGGTGCTCGGGGCCAACGAGAGGCTGCGCATCGCGGCCGTGGGCGTGGGCGGCAAGGGGTGGACCGACGTCACGCAGGCCGGGGCCACCGAGACCGTCGTGGGCTTGTGTGATGTCGATGCCGGGCGGCTTGCCCAGGCGGGCAAGACCTTCCCGGGCGCGCAGCGTTTCGTCGACTGGCGGGAGATGTTCGACCGGCTGGGCAACCAGATCGACGCGGTCACCGTCTCCACGCCCGACCACACGCATTTCCCGCCGTCGATGCGGGCCGTCCGGCAGGGCTGGCATGTGTACTGCCAGAAGCCCCTCACCCACACCGTGTGGGAGGCCCGCGAGTTGACCCGTGCCGCCAAGGTCGCGGGCGTGGCCACTCAGATGGGCAACCAGGGCATGTCCAGGGCGGCGGTCCGCCGGGACGCCGAGTGGGTCCGGGGCGGGGTGCTGGGCTCGGTGAAGGAGATCCATTGCTGGACCGACCGGCCTGGTCCCTGGTGGCCGCAGGGCCTGCGACGGCCGGCCGATCGTCCGCCGGTGCCCAAGGAACTGTCCTGGGACCTCTGGCTCGGGACCGCCCCGGAGCGGCCGTATCATCCGGCCTGGGGACATTTCAAATGGCGCGGATGGTGGGATTTCGGCACGGGTGCCGTCGGTGACATGGGCTGCCACCTGCTCAATGTCCCGTCGCTCTCCATGGACCTGTCCGGCCCGAGCGCCGTTGAGGCGACTGCCGAGGGAGCCAACGACGAGACCGGTCCGTTGCGTTCCCACGTGATCTGGGATTTGCCGGCCCGACGTGGTCAGGCGGCCCTTCGGTTCCACTGGTACGACGGCGGGGCGCTGCCGCCGGCGCACCTCTTCCCCGGGCAGGCCTACGGGGGCAACGGGGTGCTGATGGTGGGCTCGGCGGACACGCTGCTCACCAGCTACGAAAGCCTTCCGGGCGGCGGAAAACTCCGCTCCGGCCGGACCGCCGCCGACCTGAAGTCCATCCCCGAGATGTTTGAGAAATACCCCGACACCGAGGGCGCGCACTATCAGGAGTGGATCCGCTCGTGCAAAGGAGGCCCCAGGGCCCTCTCGGCCTTCGACCTCGCCGGCCCGGTCACCGAGACCCTGTTGCTGGGCAACCTGGCCATCCGCGCGGGCCAGCGCCTCGAGTGGGATGCCATGGCGATGAAGGTGCGCAACCTGCCCTCGGCCAATGCCTGGGTGAAGACCGCCTACCGCCCTGGATTCGTGGGCTGAGGCGAGGAGTCGACGGTCGGTCGCGCCGGAGCACGGCCAAGGACCCAGGACTGCGCCAGGGACCAAGGGCGGGGGCCAGCCCCAAAGGGCAGTGCCCATCACCAGGGAGTCAAGGCCCCGGACTCGAGGCCCGTCGGTCAGAAGCCTCCGAAGCGCATGGTTCCCGGTTTCGGAAGCCTCCGACTGGCGCGGTCGCCCCAGAGGGGAACGGGATCCGCTCAGAGCGTCACCACGCGCACGTTGGAGATCGACCGGTCGGCGGCCAACTGGTCCAGGCAGGCCTTGGGCGGGCGGCTGTCGAGCACCAGCACCGTGAGGGCCAGTCCGCCCTCGGTTTCGCGGCCGAGGCTCATGCTGGCGATGTTCACGTTGTGGTCGGCGAGGATGCTGCCGAGCTTGCCCACCATGCCGGGACGGTCCTGGTTGTTGAGCAGCAGGATGGTGCCCGTGGTCGGGATTTCCACGGGCGTGCTCGACACCCGCACGATGCGGGGGTTCTGCGTCGATCCGAAGAAGGTGCCGCCCGCGCTGCCGACCTTGGTGTTCCCGTGGAAGAGCTGCACGTGGAGCCACTCGTTGAAGGTGACCGGCTCGTCGGACTTCTTCTCCTCGACGGTCAGGCCGAGGTTCGAGGCGATGCTCCGCACGTTGATGTTGTTGATGTCCTTGGGTCCGGACCCGCCGGCGCTGAGGTAGCCTTTGAGGATGGCGCGGGTGACCGGGTCGGTCGCCGGCAGGTCCTGGGCCTTGCCGCCGAAGGTGATGTACAGGCGGTCCACGCCGGGCGGGGCGAGCTGGCCCAGCAGGCTGCCGAGCTTCTGGCCCAGCGCCACGTAGGGCTGCACCTGCTCGAAGGCCTTAGCGTCCACCCCGGGCAGGTTCACCGCGTTGCGCACCTCGCCGGTGAGCAGGAAGGCGCTGATGATCTCGGCCACCTCGAGGCCGCACTTCTCCTGCGCCTCCTCGGTGCTGGCCCCGAGGTGCGGGGTGAGCACCACGTTGGGCAGCGTGCGGAACTTGTGGTCCGCCGCCAGGGGTTCGACCGCGAAGACGTCGAGGGCCGCCCCGGCCACCTTGCCCGACTCCAGGCCCGCGACCAGGTCGGCCTCGTGCACGATCTCGCCGCGGGCGCAGTTCACGAGGCGCACCCCCGGCTTCATCTTGGCGATGGCCTCGGCGTTGATCATGCCCCGGGTTTCGGTCGTCACCGGCATGTGCACGGTGATGAAGTCGGCCACGCGGTACACGGCATCGGTGTCGGCCACCAGCTCCACGCCGAGTTGGCGGGCCCGCGCCTCGGAGAGGAACGGATCGTAGGCCACGACGCGCATGCCGAAGGCGATGGCGCGCTTGGCCACCTCGGAGCCGATGCGGCCCATGCCCAGTACCCCGAGGGTCTTGCCGTGGATCTCGGTGCCCTGGAAGGCCTTCCGGTCCCACTTGCCCGCGGTCATCGTGGCACACGCGGCGGGAATCCTGCGGGCCAGCGCCCCGAGCATGAAGAAGGTCAATTCTGCCGTCGTGACCGTGTTGCCGGCCGGGGTGTTCATCACCACCACGCCGCGCTGGGTGGCCGCCGCCACATCCACGTTGTCGACGCCGACGCCGGCGCGGCCCACCACGCGCAACTTGGGGGCGGCCTCGAGCACCGCCTCGGTGACCTTGGTCTCGGAGCGCACCACCAGCGCCTCGACGTCGGCGAGCAGGGGCAGCAGCTCGGCCTCGGGCAGCCGCTTGGACAGGACGGTCACCCGGAATTCGGGGCGGGCCTGGAAATACGCGATGCCGCAGGGCGAGATGGGGTCGCAGACGAGAACGTGCATAGAGCGCCGGGACGGTAAGAACCGCGCCGGCCAAGGTCAACGCGCCGTTGGCCACGCAGCCGGCGGCCCAGGTGACATCGGTGGGGCGTTTTGGTGACGTTCGGCGCGACTCCCGCCCGCCCGTGCACCCGCACCTTGCCCGGCCCGGGGGACTCGGGTCTCATCCCGTCCATGGCGACCTTGTCCCGACGACAGTTCGGCGCCGCGATCGCGGCCTGGGGTGGACCCTGGCTGGCGGGTGTCCCGTCGGGCCTGCGTGGCGTCGCCGCCGGGCGCGAAATCCTCCCGGCCGCACCGTCCATCCTGCTGGCCGGGCGTCCGCGGGTCACCCATGGCGTCGCCAGCGGCGACGTGGACGCCACCTCGGCCGTCGTGTGGGCCCGGAGCGACCAGGCCGCCCGCATGATCGTGGAGTGGTCGGAGGACGAGGCGTTCACCTCCCGCCGCCGCCGGGCGGGCGAGGTCACCGGGGTTTCGGCCGACCATACGGCCAAGATGCGGCTCCAGGGTCTGCCGCCGGGGCGGCGGGTCTTCTACCGGGTCTGCTTCGAGGACCGTCAGGGCGTTGCGGGCGACTGGGAGACCGGTTCACTGGTGACGGCCGGCACGGGTGCGGGCCGGGGGCGTGAGCCTCGTGTGGACTTCGTCTGGTCCGGCGACACCTGTGGCCAGGGCTATGGCATCGACGAGGATCGCGGGGGGATGCGCACCTACGCCTCCATGCTCGCGCAGGATCCCCAGTTCCTGGTCCACAGTGGCGACACCATTTACGCGGATGACGCCCTGCCGGCGGAGATCCGTCTGCCCGACGGCACGCTCTGGAGGAACCGGCTCACGGAGGAGAAATCCAAGCCGGCCGAGACCCTCGACGAGTTCCGTGGCAACCACCGCTACAACCTCCTCGACCCGCAGGTGCGACGCTTCCATGCCCGGGTGCCCGTCTTCGCGCAGTGGGACGACCATGAGGTGCTCAACAACTGGTATCCCGGGGAGCGCCTGCCCGCCGCCTCGGGCTACCGGGTCCGGGAAGTGGACCTCCTGGCCGCCCGGTCCCGGCAGGCCTTCTTCGAGTACCAGCCCATCCGCTCCCACCCGGACCGGCGAATCTTCCGGCGCATCCGGCGCGGGTCGCTGTGCGAGTTGTTCTTCCTCGACCTGAGGTCGTACCGGTCCCCCAACGGGCCGAACCGGCAGCCGATGCGGGGCCCTGACACGGCCTACCTCGGCAGCGCCCAGTTGGCTTGGCTCAAGGAGGCGATGGCCGCCAGCACCGCCACGTGGAAGTTCGTCTGCTCGGACATGCCGCTGGGCCTGGTGGTGCGGGACGGCCCCGACGCGTTCGAGAATGCGGCCAACGGCGACGGCCCCCCGCTCGGTCGCGAACTGGAGTTGGCCTCGCTCCTCCGACACCTGCGGGACCACCGGGTCCGCAACGTGGTCTGGCTGACGGCCGACGTGCACTACTGCGCCTCGCATTTCTACGACCCGGCCCGCGCGCAGTTCGGGGAGTTCGACGGCTTCTGGGAATTCGTCAGCGGACCCCTGCATGCGGGGACCTTCGGGCCGGGCATCCTCGACGACACCTTCGGTCCACAGGTTCGCTACTCGTCCCGACGACCCGGGCAGACGCCGTCGGGACCGTGGACCGCCGACCAGTTCTTCGGGCGGGTCGGGATCGATCCCGTCACCCACGTGGCCCGCGTCAGCCATCTCGACCGCGACGGTCGGCACCTCTGGGGCATCGACCTGGAGCCGGCCGCGTCATGACCGGCGCTCCCGGCGAATCACCGGCCCTGGTGGACCGCCTGCGCGCCGAGATCCTGGCCGCCGGCGGGGCGATCCCGTTCGCCCGGTACATGGACCTCGCCCTGTACGAGCCCGGGCTGGGCTACTACGAGCGGGCGGCCCGGGTTGTCGGCCGGGGCGGCGATTTCGCGACTAGCGTCTCCGTGGGGCCGATGTTCGGGGAACTGCTCGCCCGCTGGATCCTCGATGGTGCGGTTTCCCGCTCGACCGAGTTGTCGGCCGGGCCCGTCGAGCTCGTCGAGGCCGGGGCCCATGACGGACGCCTGGCGGAGGATATCCTGGATGCGATCGGGCGTCTGGGTGGCGCCGATGTCGCCCGGTTCAGCTACCGGATCGTCGAGCCCAGCCCGGTGCGCCAGGCCTGGCAGGCCGCGCGGTTGGCCCGCTTTGGCGACCGGATCCGGTGGAGCCCTTCGATGCCGGGCAGGCAACCCGGTGGACCCGGGGTGCGCGGGGTGATCCTGTCGAACGAATTGCTCGACGCCTTCCCGGTGGAGCGCTGGCGCTGGAGTGCCGATCGCCGACGGTGGGTGGAGCAGGGCGTCACCTGGAGGCAGGACCGCTTCGAGTGGGTGTGCCTGCCGACGGCTCCTCCGCCGGGCTGGGCGTTGCCGCAGGAACTGGAGGCGGTGCTGCCCGAGGGTTTCGTGCGCGAGCGCAGCCCGGCGGCCGTCGACTGGTGGGCCAATGCCGCCCGGGGGCTCGAGGCGGGGTGCCTGCTGGCCATCGACTACGGCCTCGACGCCGAGGAGTTCCTGGTGCCGCACCGTGCCGAGGGCACCCTGCGTGCGTACCGCCGGCACCGGGTTTCTGGCGACCTGCTGGACTCGCCCGGAGAGGTGGACCTGACGGCCCATGTCGATTTCACGGCCATCGCCAGGGCGGGGGAGCGCGAAGGCCTGACGACCTGGGGTTGCCCATCGCAGTCGCGCTTCCTGCTGGGCGTGCTCGAGTCCACCCAACGGGTCCCGGGAGGGTTCCCGGAATGGACCCCGGCGCGGGTGCGCGCCTTCCAGACCCTGACCCATCCCGAGCATTTCGGGCGGTCGTTCCGGGTGCTGGTCCAGGGGCGTGGGCCGACGCCCTGGGATCTCCGCTGAGCCCGTGGGATCCTCCCTGCGGAGCGGCGCGGCTCGGGTGCCGCGCGGAACCTCGGGCAAGCGAACTTCCCGTTGCCCCATGGCCCACCGTGGGCCAGTTTTGGCTTGGCGCGATGATGGATTGGGCAGGCACAGCACCTTGGCGACGGCCGGATCTCCGCCCGCTCGGTTGGGCGGCGGTGATCGCGTTGGCGTTCCACCTGTTGGTGCTGGTGCTGTGGACCGGCGCCGGGATCTGGGTGCGTCGGGCACCTGATCAGGCGCCCGAGTGGGTGCGTAATCTCGTCCAGCCCACCCCGCCGCCCGCGCCGAGGCCGGCCGACCCGGCGCAGGATCCGGCGTGGCAAGAGATCCCGTTGACCTTCATCGAGGTCGATCCTGCCCTGGCGGTCAAAGACCCACCGAGGGACGCTAAATTCTACTCGGCGGCCAACGCCGTGTCGGGGCAGCCGATCCCGTCGACGAAGGCCCTGAAGGAGCCCGAGATCACGGGCGTGCAGAAGACCATGCCCAAGACCTTCGACACGGCGAGGCCGTCGCCGACCCCGCCGCAGGTCCAGCCCAAGGAGGAGCCGGAGGTGCCGGCGACGCCCGAGACCGCGGTTCGCCAGGAGAAGAAGGAGGCCCAGCCGGCCCAACCCCAGGGCGGTATCCGGGACCCGGGCGAGACCCAGTTGGCCAAGGCCGAGCCGAAGGCCGCGGCCCCGCAGCCGCAACCGGAACGCCAGGCCGTGCAGGCCCAGGAGGCCGGGGCCCCGAGGCGCAAGCCCATCAAGCGACTGGCCCAGGCCATGGAGCAGAAAGGCATCGTCCGGGGCGAGAAGATGCTTCAGCAGGGCGGGGCGTCGCGCCTCAGCATCTCGCCCTCCTTCGACGTGAAGAGCACCCCCTTCGGCGAGTACGACCTGCGCATGATCGCGGCGGTGCAGGAGCGCTGGTGGACCCTCCTCGAGGAACGCCACTACGCCCTGGAGCGCACCGGCAAGGTGGTGCTGAAGTTCCGTCTCCACGGCGATGGTTCCATCTCGCAGATGACCACCGCCGAGTCGACCGTCGGCGAGACCCTCAGCTTCACCTGCGAGGCGGCCGTGATGGGCGCCTCGCCCTTCGGGCGTTGGCCCAGCGTGCTCAAGGCCCAGGCGCTCGACCCGCGCGAGATCACCTTCACCTTCCACTACTACTGAAACCTTCCGGACCGGAATGCCCCTCGCCGGGCGTCCCGGTCCAGCGACCTCCCCGAATCAAACCCATGCGCTCCCTCTTGGATGGCGGCCCCTTCGTCTGGCTCCTGCTGGCCCTCTCGGTGACCGCCCTGACCGTCGTGCTGGAACGGGCCTGGTCCTTGCGGCGGGACCGCGTGATGCCCCGGCCGTTGCTGGACGCCCTTGCCGGCGGGGTCGGCGGCCAGGGCGGCCCCGGCGGGATCGGGGGGATCGGCGGACCGGGCAGCCCCGGTGGGATCGGCGGGATCGGCGGGATCGGGGATTTGGCCCGGTTGCGGGGGGCCTGTGCGGCCCAGCCGTCGCCGCTCTCGCGACTGGTGGACTCCGTGCTGGACCACCTTCCGTGGCCCAAGTCCGAGAATGTCGCGGCGCTCGAGGTCCGTGCGCGCCAGGAGATCGCCGGCCTCGAACGCGGCCTCGTGGTGCTCGAGGTGATCGTCGGCATCGCCCCGCTCCTCGGGCTTGTCGGCACGATCTACGGCATCATCCCGCTCTTGGGTGATTTCGGCTCCAACCTCCAGGCCGACAACGCCTTCATCGCCCGGGGCATGTCGGTGGCCCTCTACAAGACCGTGCTGGGGCTGCTGGTGGCCATGCCCTCGCTGGCGGCCTGGAGCTTCTTCACCAAACGCGTCGAACTGCTGGGCCTGGAACTCGAGGCCGTCTGCGACGGGCTGCTGCGCCGGCACTACCTGCGTTCCGGAGCCGAAGGGGCGGCCGGTGCCGGAGCCGATGGCGGAGGGCAGCGCCCATGAGGTTCCTCGTCCGCCGGCGTCGGGTCGCCCCGGCCATCATCATCATCTCGCTCATCGACGTGCTGGTGGTGCTGCTGGTGTTCCTCATGGTCACCACCCGCTTCAAGAACACGCCTTCGGTCGCGCTGACCCTGCCCGAGACCCGCGAGGCCCCCAAGGCCGGGGCGGGTCCGGAGAAGCCTCCCATGATCGTCACCATCGCCGCCGCGGCCCCGCAGTTCTTCGTCGGCCCCCGGGCCGTGACCTCGGACAAGCTCCTGGGCGAACTCAAGGACGCCGTCGCCACCGACCCCCAGGTCAAGGTGGTGCTCCGTGCCGACGAGAACGCCAACTGGGGCGACGTCGTCAAGGTCATGGACTTCGCCAAGCAGGCCAAGGTCCAGAACATCCGCGCCTACACCCGCACGGCCGGCGCCAAGTGAGCGGGAAAGCGCCCGTCCCGACGATGGACGCAAGTTTGGACTTCATGTGCATCCGTGCCTGGCCGCCTCAAGGTTGGCTCGGCGGAAGCGACGCGGTCCCCACCCACTTCCGAAGGAGTGGGTACCTCGGAAAGTTGGTTCCTCGTCATTTCCAGTGGAACCGGGGGGGCTTGACGGCCACAGGATGATGCCGGCCGATGACACCCGAGGAGACGTTTGGACAACTGCTGGGGCTTGG
>VHCX01000054.1 GCA_016871615.1 Verrucomicrobiota bacterium | reverse complement strand
ACCCATCCCCCCCCCCGGCGGAGCGGGAGTGGGTTGAAGCGAGCCTTGGGAGGCGGACATCCATTTCCCCCCGCGCGTGAGCGCGAAGGCTTGAAACAGGAGAGTCTCCCTCGAGCGAGCGGAGACCCACCTGCCTTCCAACCCATCTTCCCCCCAGGCGGAGCGGGAGTGGGTTGGAGCGAGCCTTGGGAGGCGGACATCCATTTCCCCCCGCGCGTGAGCGCGAAGGCCTGAAACAGGAGAGTCTCCCTCGAGCGAGCGGAGACCCACTCCCGCTCCGCCCCCCTCCTCACCCGCCCACACAGACTCGACACCGGAGGCCCGCTCCGGTTTCCTTGCCCGGCCTTGGGCCCATCGATGAAACCCGAACTCCTGCAACGCGCCAAATCCCTCGGATTCTCCGACCGCCAGATCGCCCACCTCACCGGGCGGACCGAGGACGAGGTGCGCGCCGAGCGCAAGAAGCAGGGATTGGTGCCCAGCTACCGGTTGGTCGACACCTGCGCCGCCGAGTTCGAGGCCTACACGCCTTATTATTACTCGACGTACGACCGCGGCGACGACGAGGTGACGCCCTCGGCCAAGAGGAAGATCATGATCCTGGGCGGCGGGCCCAACCGCATCGGCCAGGGCATCGAATTCGACTACTGCTGCGTCCACGCCGCCTTCGCACTCAAAGAGGACGGTTACGAGACCCTGATGGTCAACAGCAACCCGGAGACCGTCTCCACCGACTACGACACGAGCGACAAGCTCTTCTTCGAGCCACTGACCCTCGAGGACGTCCTGCACATCTACGAGCGCGAGGGTTGCTCCGGGGCCATCGCCCAATTCGGCGGCCAGACTCCGCTGAACCTGGCTCTCGGCCTCAAGAAGAACGGTGTGAACATCATCGGGACCTCGCCCGAGAGCATCGAGATCGCCGAGGATCGCAAGCTCTTCGCGGCCATGCTCCGCAAGCTGGACATCCCCCAGCCCCCCAACGGCCTGGCCACCAACGCCGAGGAGGCGCTCGAGGCCAGCCACCGGCTGGGCTACCCCGTGCTGGTGCGCCCGAGCTTCGTGCTCGGCGGCCGGGCCATGCAGATCGTCTATTCCGACGCCGAGCTGACCCACTACATGAGGTTCGCCGTCGAGGCCTCCCCGGAGCGGCCGGTGCTGGTGGACAAGTTCCTGGAGGACGCCACCGAGGTCGACGTCGACTGCATCGCCGACGTGGGCCACTTCGCCGATCCGTCGCAGGGCACCATCGTCATCGGCGGCATGCTCGAGCACATCGAGTTCGCCGGCGTGCACTCGGGCGACGCCGCCATGGTGCTCCCGCCGCATACCCTGTCGCCCGAGGTCATCGAGACCATCCGCCAATACACCCACGCCATGGCCTGCGAGCTGCGGGTCTGCGGCCTGATGAATGTCCAGTACGCCGTGAAGGACGAGGTGGTCTACGTGCTGGAGGTCAACCCCCGGGCCTCCCGCACGGTGCCCTTCGTCAGCAAGGCCATCGGGCGCCCCCTGGCCAAGCTGGCGGCCAAGGTCATGGCCGGCAAGACCCTCCAGGAGTTGGGGTTCACGGCCGAGGAGTGGCCGAGGTATTGGGCCGTGAAGGAGTCGGTCTTCCCCTTCAACAAGTTCCTCGGGCAGGACATCCTGCTTTCCCCGGAGATGCGCTCCACGGGTGAGGTGATGGGCTTGGACAGCGACCTGGGCGTGGCCTATGCCAAGGCCCAGATGGCCGCCAACTCCCCGCTGCCCCTGGGCGGCAAGGTGTTCATCTCCATCGCCGACGCCCACAAGAAGGACCTGGTGGAGGTGGCCAGGAGCTACCTGGCCCAGGGTTTCGACCTGGTGGCCACCGACGGCACCGCGGCGCGGCTCGAGGCGGCCGGACTCAAGGTGGAGCGCACGCTCAAGGTGCTCCAGGGGCGTCCGAACATCGTCGACCTGCTCAAGAACAAGGAGATCCAGCTGGTCATCAACACGCCCAGCGGTGCCGCTCCCCGGGAGGACGAGGTGCGGATCCGCACCACCGCCGTCATCACCGGCACCCCCATCATGACCACCATCAGCGGGGCCAAGGCCGCCGCGCTGGGCATCGCCGCCCTCCAGAAGCAGGGCTACGCGGTCAAGACCATCCAGGAGTACCACTGACGTTTGTGCCAACCGGCAGAGTCCGCCGCCCGCGGAGTCCGGTCGGGGAGGCGCCAGCCGGTGGACCTTGCCGCAATGCCCATGACCCAGGACCCGCCGACCGACTATCCCCCCCTGGCCCCGGTGTTGGCGGTTGGGGATGCCCCCCGGGCCATCGAGGTCTACCGGGCCGCCTTCGGGGCCGAGGCGACCGGAAGCCTGGTCGATCCGCGGACCGGTCGGGTGGCCCATGTCGAACTTCGCCTGCCCGGTGGCCCCCTGCTGATCCTCGAGGAGCGGCCCCGCATCGGTCCCGGCACCGGCGATGGCCGCCGCTCGGGCGATCCCCTGGCTTCGCCTCCGCCGATGCGCCTCTGCCTCTTCGTCGTCGATGCCGATGCGGTCAGCGCCGCCGCCGCCGCCGCCGGCCTGCAGGTGCTCCAGGCCCCAAAGACCCACTTTCATGGCCACCGGTGTTCGCTGCTCGAGGATGTCGACGGCCACCAGTGGATGGTCTCCCAGGACATCGGTCGCCTCGGCCTCCGCGAGATGCAGGCCCGCTGGAACCTGCAGGACACCGCGGCCCGGCCCGGCGATCCAAGGGCCGCCCGGCGGCCACCGTCCGGCTCCGACACCGGGAATTCACGAACCCGGGATTGAGCGCCGGCGCGGGAGGCCCATCGTCGACCCATCGGTTGGCGGGAGCGTGGGTCACAAGACCGGGGAAAAAGTGCCGAAAGAGAGGCTTGACCAAGTCGCTCCGGAACCATTATCCAGAAGCTCGTTCTCCCGAAATTCTGGTCCGGCCCCGTGCGCGGGGTCGTGGGAAACCTGTCACTTTCATCCCCGTGTGGGGATGGGCCGGCGGGCTTTGGCGGTGTAATCCGTGTGTCACCCCAAAGCCCGCCGTTGCTTTGTTCGCGGCCGCCGATGGTTCGGGTCGGGGTGATCTTCGGTCGTGCTACCCGATCCGCTCCCCAAGGCTCCGCACTCGGGGCTCTGACCGTGAGAAGCTGGCACACGCCTCCGGTGTTCAACCCACCTTTCCCCTCCCCCAAAAAAATATCTTCCGTCGAGACATGCGAATCGATTGATTGAATCCGCCAAAAGCCTCAGCCTACCGATCAGGGGCGGATTTTCGATCTCTCCCGAAGGATCTGTTTCGAACCGATGGGCACCCGCTCCCGACCAGCAATCGACTGCGGCGCCCGATGCGGGACCGCAGTCCGGACGGGTTGCGCAAATCACCGGGAACGCCTTTTGAACATCGGGGCCGGAAGGTCCAACCCTGACGCCGTGAATCTTTGAGGAAATCGCCCGTCCATGAGTTCTGCAACCGAGATTCTCTGCAGTATCAGGACACCAAGGATCGCATCGCGGCCCTCAAGGCCGACTTCGATGCGGTCTTCGGGTTGGCGAACACCCCGGAGGAATACGAGGCCCTCAACGTCATCAAGACCCAGATCCGAGCCGAGGAGACGACCCTGCGCGACCTCCAGACCAGGCTTCCGGCCCGCGAAGCCTTCGCGGCGCGGTACTCGGCCAAGATCCTGGGGCCGCATGAGGTCGCCTTCACCATCCCGGCCAACGTACCCCGGATCCGCATCTTGGAGGAGGCGCAGGATCTTTATTACAAGCTGGAGCGCCGAAACTACGTGTTTCCCGCCCGGTACAAGGTCTGGCTTGGCATGCCCTCGTTCACCGAAGCCAAGCCCACCGACACCCACCTGGCGATCGACGGCAGCGTCGAGCAGAGCCAGAACCGGACGCTGATGGACCAAGAAGTTCTTCCTCAAACGCAAGTTCGAGGAGGGCGAGGCCACGATCACCTCGGTCGAGGATCTGGCTGTCGCCCATGCCATCTTCTTCGTCGTCGCGCGGCAGAACCTCTTCCGGGGCTACAAGATCCGCACCAGCAATGGAGCCCTGTATTACGACAACCTGGGCCTCGGGATGGACAAGTTCTCGCTGGACTGGAACCGCTTCTCCGACGTGGCGGCCGCGTGCTACCTGCACCCCGGCACGGTCGAGCGAATCCGCGACGACAAGAAGAACGCCAAGGGCTGACCGTCGGCCCGGGGCTTGGTCACCGCATACCGACCCCTCCTGAGGTTTTGCACAGGCTCCCCGTGCGTTCCGTGTTTCCCAATCGTCACGGTGGACCGTTCGGATTCCCGGGTTAGCCTCTGAGGCACTGACGCATGGCTCGAAGACCCTCTCCCCGCGTTGCCGCCGGTGGGCGGCCCTCCCGGGCGACCGCCCCGGACGCCGGACAGAACTCCGCCGGGCCGGGTCCGACGGCGCTCTTCAACCGGGAACTCTCCTGGCTGGAGTTCAATCAGCGCGTGCTCGACGAGGCCCGTGATCCGTCGGTGCCCCTGCTGGAACGGCTCAAGTTCCTCGGCATCACCCATTCCAACCTCGACGAGTTCTTCGAGGTCCGGGTCGCCGGCCTGAAGCAGCAGATCGAGTCCGAGGCCGCCCAGCGCACTCCCGACGGCATGACCGCGGGCCAGTGCCTCCGCGAGGTGACGCGGCGGGTCCGGGAGCTGGTCCGGGACGCCGAATCCTGCTGGGCCACCGAGCTGCGGCCCGCGCTCGCGGCCCGGGGGTTCCGTTTCCTCAGGCCGGACGGGCTGGACGAGGCCGACCGGAGGTGGCTCGCGGCCTACTACCAGGACAAGGTCCACCCGGTGCTCACCCCGCTGGCGGTGGATCCGTCGCACCCGTTTCCCCAGCTGCTCAACAAGTCCCTCAACCTCGTCACCCGGCTGGTCCTGCCGGGAGGTCGTGATCCGGGGGGCATCCGGCTGGCCATCGTCCAAGTGCCGCGGGTGCTGCCCCACCTGGTGAGGCTGCCCCGGCCCGACGGCGGCTGGGACACCGTCCTGATGTCCGACCTCATCGGGGAGAACCTCGCGGGCCTCTTCGGCGTCGGGCAGGTGGGGGCGTGGTGGTCGTTCCGGGTGACCCGCAACAGCGAGCTCTACATCGACGAGGAGGAGGCCTCGAATCTGCGCCTGGCCGTGGAGGCCGAGCTGCACAACCGGCGCAAGGGCGAGGCCGTCCGGCTGGAGGTCTCCTCCGACTGCCCCGAGGAGATCCGGCGCGAGCTGCTCGCCACGCTGGGCCTCGGCCCCCAGGACCTCTATGCGATCGACGGACCCATCGCCCCGGCGCGGCTCCTGGCGATCCTCGAGGGCGACCAGGCGCCGGAGCTGCGGGACGAGCCCTTCGTCGCCCCGGTCCCGGAGGGGCTGCGCGAGGGGGGCGACGTCTTCGAGATGGTCCGGCAGGGCGACCGGCTGTTGCACCATCCCTACGAGAGCTTCGACGGGGTGCTGGAATTCCTGAGGCAGGCCGCGGCCGACCCGCGCGTCCTGGCCATCAAGCAGACGCTCTACCGCACCGGCGGCGACCGCCGGATCGTGGGGGCGCTCATGGATGCCGTGAAGAATGGCAAGCAGGTCACCGTGGTGGTGGAGTTGAAGGCCCGCTTCGACGAGGCCAACAACATCGCCTGGTCGAGGCGGCTCGAGGAGGCCGGCGTGCATGTGGTCTATGGCGTGGTGGGCTACAAGGTCCACGCCAAGGTGTGCCTGGTGGTGCGCCGGGACGACGACGGGCTCCGCCGCTACGTGCACCTGGGCACCGGCAACTACAATCCAGCCACCGCCCGCCTCTACACCGACCTGAGCCTGCTGACCTGCCGCCCCGACCTGGGCGAGGACGCCACCATCCTCTTCAACCTGCTCACCGGGGTCTGCCAGCACCGGCCCACCCGGCAGCTGGTCCTCGCCCCCTTCGAGCTGCATGCCCGGGTGCAGGCGCTCATCCGCCGCGAGGCCGACCATGCCCGCGCCGGCCTGCCGGCCCGCATCGTGGCCAAGATGAACGCGCTGGTGGACGAGGAGACCATCGCATCGCTGTACGAGGCCTCGCGGGCCGGGGTGGAGATCGACCTCGTCATCCGGGGCATCTGCTGCCTGCGCCCCGGCGTCCCCGGCCTGAGCGAGCGCATCCGGGTGCGCAGCATCATCGACCGCTTCCTCGAGCACAGCCGGATCTGGTGCTTCGGAAACACCGGCGATCCGTCGGTGTTCGTGACCAGCGCCGACTGGATGCCCCGCAACTTCTTCAAGCGCATCGAGGTGGCCTTCCCGGTGCTGGATGGCCGCCTGCGCGACCGCATCCTGCACGGGATCCTCCAGGAATCGCTCGACGACACGGCCAAGGCCCGGTGGTTGCAGGCCGACGGCACCTACCGCCACTCGCCCGAGGCCCGCAGCCCCGGGGCCCGGCGTTCCCAGGCCCGGTTCATGGAATCGGCCCTCCTCGAGATTTCGGCATCCGGGAACCCATCCGCAGGGGCCCGCGATGGCCGGGGATCCGCGGCGAGGCCGTCGCCGCGGATCCGTCCTGGACCCCGCCCGGAGTGATCCTCCGGCAGGGGGTCACCGGGCCGGAGATTCCACCTCGCGGACGGCCGCTCCGTGGGTCTCGCTCAGCACCAGCACCGCCACCCGCCGGATCCGGGCCCCCTCGTCGGGAGCCAGGGCCGCGTGATCGAGGCTCGTCGCCTCAAGGCCGTCCGATCGCGGCCCCGGCTCCGCGTTGCGGGATTCGTTGGTGCCGATGTAGTCGAAGCGGCCGCGCAGGTCGGTGTAGCCGTCCTTCACGAACCGGATCTCCCCGGTGTCGAGCCGGCCGTACACCTTCACGTAGGCCTTGGAGAGCGGCCGGTTGGCGGCCAGATCGCGCACCTCGAGCATGCCCTCGCTCTCGGCCAGTTGCAGGCGGAAGGTGTGGGCATGGTGCAGGCGCGCCTTGCGTCGGCCGCCACCCAGCACCTCGACCATCACATGATCCTTGGCGAGCGCGGCGGGGATGGGCACCTCGAGCGCGCTCTTGCCCGCGGGCAGCGGAACCACCGTCGAGAGGGTCGGCTGGAGGATGGCCGGCTGGTCGCCGTCGCGGTCGGCGAAGGGACTCCGGCTGAAGAGGAACTCGGGGTCCATCCGGTGGTAGTTCACCGTGACCGACGACAATCCCTTCCAGGTGATGGAGACGGTGCGGTTCTCCACCTGGAGGTCGAACGAGGCCTCGCGCGGGGTCGACGACGGGTCGAGCGCCGGGGCCGCCTTGCCACCCGGAGTTCCGGGGCTTCCGTTGGCCGGTTTTCCGGCCACCGCCTTGCCCTCGGCCTCGTCGAGGTGGCGGGTCAGGTCGGCGAAGAGGTTGCGCCAGCGGGGCACCGGGTAGGACTCGTAGGCCTTGGCGATCTTGCGCGCCTCGGCCGGTTTCTCCTCGAGCAGGTGGGCCCAGGCCCGCAGGTGGTCGTACTGGATCCGGGTCCGGATCTCCGCGGGTCGGACCCGCTCCAGATGGGCCAGGCCCTCCTCGAACCGGTCCTGCAGGAACAGGTAGTACGCCATGGCCAGTTCGTCATCGGGCGACAGGCGGGGTTGGAAGGCCAGCACCCGGAGGAAGCGCAGGTACTGGTCCCGGAACACGGGGTTGGCGATCCGGCGCCGGGAACCGACCGGGTGCGCCCTGGGGTTGATGAGGGGGGAGTACTCGAGGTGCTCGTAGGTGCGCTCCTCGACGGGATCGATGCGCAGCAGCGGCGATTCGAGCCAGGGGCCGCATTGCGACAGGAAGTCCGGCCGGTGCCGCAGCCACTCGCGCAGGACCTCGGCGTCGTTGTGCAGCACGGCGTACCGGGCGACGGGTTCGTTCCAGACATGGTGCAGCGAGAGGAATCCGGTCAGGCGGCCGAAGAACTCCCGGCTCTGCCTCGCCCGCCAGGCCACCGACTCCAGGTCCAACCGGGCGAGGTTGTTGGTCGCCAGGAAGGCCAGGACCTCGGCCTCGGTCCCCTGCTGCGAGACATACTCCCAGGAAGCCGTGTCACGGGCCGAAAGCCGGCGGACCACGCGCAGGGCGCCGCCGGGCGCGGTGGCGAGGCTCCGGCCGTCCTGGGTCAGGTGGGCCGGGGCATGGGCATGGTCGGTGGGCTGCTCCGCAGGGGTGGGGAAGTAGAAGTGGTATTCCTTCATCAGGGTCGAGTAGGGCTCGATCCGGACCGTCTGGCTGTGGGTGGACCGGCTGCCCAATACGGGCATCGATCCCTCGGGGATCCGGGTGAGCAGCTCGGCCTTGACCGGAGACGACCCCGGATTGCCCACCACGACCTGCGCCCCGTACACCACGCCGGCCAGGAATTCGTCGGTCACGAACTTGTCCCGGCGTTCCTGGCCGTCCTGGACGAAGCGGTCATCCTGCCGGAAGAACCGCTCGCTCAGGAGCAACTCGGTCCCGGCCCCGGTTTTGGGATTCGGATCGGCGGGTCTCACCTCACGGAAGAAGACCAGCAGGGGGCCGTTCGCCGCCAGGGTGCGCGAGGCTCCCTCCCTGCGGATCGTGAGGGCGTTGGTCGCCTGGAAGGGAAGGTCCAGGAGGGCCAGGGCCAGCAGGATCTCGGTGGGGTGGTGATGCGCCTCGAGCACGCGCGGCGACAGGAAGGGCTCGGCCGGATTCCGCGCCGCGAAGTCGCGCCAGAACCCCGAGACGGGGATCAGGTCCGGGCCCTGGGCCTCCAGCGGCAGGCGGTGATAGTGGTTCTCGGCCCATTCCCGCGCCGGCCCCGGCGAGCGGTAGTATCCGGCGGCGGCCGCGCGGATCCGGAGGTCACGGGCCTGCTGCGGGTCCATCGCGGGTGCCGCGTCCGGGGTCCTCTGCATCGTCTTGTCGGCGGCCAAGCCCGGACGCTCCTCGGACAGACGCGCTCCTTTGACCCGACCCGTGGCCGAGGTCTTGGATTTCGCCGACGCGTCCCTCTCCAGGACTGGCCGGTCGGGTGGTCGGAGACCATACCTCGACATCAGGGCCGACTCGGGAGAATCGAACGCCGGGGCGGCCGCCGCGACGGCCAACTCGTCCGAGCGCCGGCCCTCGACGGAGGCCTGGGCCCTCCGGAACCCGGCCCCGCCGCCGAGGCCACCGGAGTCCTCGAGCGCCCGGCCGCCCAGGGCCGTCTCGAAGCGGCGGGCGTCTCCCTCCGGATCGGCGGGCAGGAGTTCCCAGAGTTCCTGCAGATGGCGGGCCGTGACCGGGGCCTCGCCGTCCAATCTTGCCGCCAGCAACGCCTTCTCGGCCACGTTGAGTCGGCCATGGGCCCGCGGTTCCCGGTAGGGCTTCAGATCCGAGCCCAGGAGGTAGTCGTCGAGGAAGGTGCGGGCGCGTTGGTTGGCCAGATGCGGGCGGATGACCGTCTCGAAGAAGCGCGGGTCCTTCCGCTGCAGGAACAAATTCACCTCATGGCAGGCGAACTCCGAGTAGCGGGCGCGCTGTTCCTCCGGGCTCAGCGAGGGCCAGCGCATCAGCCAGTCGAAGCGGGCCAGTTGCGGGTCCGGGTTCAGGGTCCGCAGCAGGCCGAAGACCGACTCCAGCGTTTCGTAGGCCTCCCACCGGCTGTTCCTGAAGTCGTTGAGCGTGAGTGATTGGCCCCGGACCAGGCCGCGCGATTCCCGGACCTCGGCGGCCCCTCCAGCGGCCTCCGGTGACTTGGCCAGGCGCAGATCCTGGGTGGCAAGGGTCGGTGTGGTCTTCGCCAGCGTCTGCCAGGCGGCCTCGGATTCATCCTCGACCTGCACCTGGATCACCGGGCGGTCTGCGAGCGCCGCGGCCGGCAAGCGGATCCGGCCCTCGGCGTCGGGCAACAGGTTGAACCAGGCCAGGGCTCCCCCTGCCAGGAAATCGAGCTTGGGGCCCGCCGCCTGCGGAGGCGCGGCCTGCTCCTTGCGCGACAGGCTCTCGGCCATCGCCAAGTGGCCGGGCAAGTCGCCCATCGCGGCCAGCGGTGCCTGGCCGTCGGACACCGGCAGGGCCACCGACTCGGTCGAGCGCTTGTCCCACGGGTTGAGCAACAGGCCCGGTCTTGCCACGCCATGGCCCGGGTATTTCCGGGCGTACCGGCGATCGAGGATGTAGCGCGACTCGTCGCCGATGGCCCGGCCGGCCGAGTAGAGGTTGGGCAGGTGGTCGGGGGTCCGGAACCCCGACCCCGCCCGCGTGAACCCGCCGAGGCTGGAGAACAACCCCGGGTCGGGCACGAAGTGGCCGGCGATCACATGGACGCGAGTGGATCGGTTCCCGTTCAGGACCCGGATTTCGGCGTCGCCCGCCCGGGTGAAAACCACCGAGGCCAGATGGACCGGCGGCCGCGGCCGCAGCTCCAGGGACCGGTTCGTGCCCACCAGCCATCCCGCCACGGGAACCCCGTCGGTGAGGCGCAGGGTGGTCACCGAGACGGCAGGATCGCGCAGTTGCAATGAATAGTCGCCGGCGGGCAATCCGGTGATCTCCAGTTCGTTGCCCACGGGCCGGACGGCCGCGCTCCGGTCGGCGACGAAGGCGCCCCCGCGCAGCTCCAAGAGCGACCAGGCGTCGGGTGCCGTCCGGGGGAACCAGGGGATCCGCACGGTCTCGCCCACGCGGGCGTGGACCTCGCGGGCGCGGGTGCGATCGGTGGTGCCCAGTGGCCACGACCGATGAAGATCGTTCTCGGCAAACACCTCGATTCGGGTCAGGTCCTCGAGCCTGCCGAGCTGGATGCGGCCCTGGGCATCGGTCCGCAAGGACGCCTCCTCGGTGGCCACGAATCCCCGCCGGTGGAAGACCAGTCGCAACGCCTGGTCGGGAACGGGTTCGCCGTTGCGGCCCAGGACCTCGATCCGGTGGTTCTCCCCATCGCGCCGCAGGAAGGCGTCCTGCACGCGGGCGGTCCGTTCCAGGCCGTTGATCTCCCAGGTACGAGTGGCGCTGAGCTCGCGCTTCTCGCCGCCGGCGACCGGTTCGATGCGTCCGCTCAAGGTGGCCGTGACCCGGGCCAGCCGGTCGGGGACCCGGAAGGTGCGGGTGAGCAGCCGGGCCGGCTGGAGGTTGGTGGCGCCGAGATCGACGGCGGTCGTGCTGCCGACGCCATCGTGGGTCACCGTGGTCAACGTCAGGCGGGGTTCCGTGAGCAGCTCCGGCGAGGCCGCATGGTCGCCGATGCGCAGCGACGAGCGGATCGCCAGCACCGCCTCGGCCCCGGCCACGCACTGTTCCGGGTCGAGGTGGAACCAGGCCTCGAGGGCGTAGGTCTCGGCGTGGTGCTCGAATTCGGCCAGGGAGGCCAGGCGGCCCTCGGCCTCCGAGAGCACCAGGGGCCTTCGGCCGGGGGTGGCGGTGAACGGGATCTGGATCCGGCCATCCTTCGGGTCGGCCTCCCATTTGCGGCCATCCAGCCAGGCCACGGCGTTGGTCACCACCCGGGCGTTTTCGTCGAGCACCCGGAGGAGATCGCCGCCGGGCCCGGGCGACTGGAGCAGGCGGTATCCGCCGCGCCGGATCAGGGCGCGCGACGAACGCCCCCCGCCGATGACCTCGATGATCCAGGCCCCCCGCCTGCCCCGCAGCTCGGGGAATCGGAACCGGCGCGAGGTGCGCAGGAACGGCGACGATTCCCCGTCATGCCGCTCTTCGGTGTTGGCGACCCAGCCATCCAGCGGCAGGTCGGTGTTCAGCGGTCGTTTCTGGGACAGGAACCAGCCGAGGGTGTTGATCTCGAAAAGGCGGACCATCACCTGCGGGGTGTTCTTGAGCGTCACCGTCACGGCGACCTCCTGGTCGACCGGGAGGACGGGCGCGTTGGTGGCCGGGAATTCGATGTCCACCCGGTCCTTGAGGGCCTGGTAGGCCGCCGGCGGGAGCAGCGACGCCCAGCGCTCGGGCTCGCCGGCCCCGGCGGTGATCTTGGCCTCGGCGAAGAGCGGCTTCACCCAGGCATCGTTCAGCCATTCCGTCCACGGTTCCCAGGCCGCCTCGGTCGCGGCGAAGTGCAGGAAGAACTCCCGCACCAGGGGTTCGTCCATCCCGATCGGCGGCAGGGACAGGCCCGACTCCGGGAAGGTCGCGTTCAGGTCCACGGCATGCCGGTCGGCCCGGACCGACTCCAGGTATTTCGGACTCATGTAGCCCACCGGCCGGGGCAGCTTCAGGTATTCGAGGAACCGGGCGCGGTCGTACACACCCCGGGTCCGGTCGTGCTGCAGCCGGGCGAAGAGCACCTGGGCCTTGAGTGAATTGAAAGACGGGGGCAGCCCGCGCACGTGGTTGCCGACGCGTTCCAGCCAGGCTTCGCGCTCGACGGGGTCGGTCTGGGCGCTCGCGTCGGCGCCGGGGGCGAGCCGGCGGATGCGGGTCAGGACGAACGCCGTCTGCGAAGCCAGGGCGGGCACCTCCTTCTCGAGGGCGTCGAGTTGTTCAGGAAGGAGCACCCGGTGGATGGCGAACTCACCGAAGCCCCGGCTCTCCGGTGTCTTGAGGTCGGCGAGGATCAGTGCGACCAGGCCCGGCACGTCCGGCCGCTGCAGTCGGGCCAGCAGGGTCCGCCGCTGGCCGGGCCGGAGGGGTACCTGGTCGCGGACCAGCCGGTCGGACTCGTCGTCAGACAGGCCCTCGAGGGAATCGCGCTGCAGGACCTTGCCGAGAAAGGCCTCGCGCGAGACGACGGCGGCGTCGAGCGAGGTGGGCAGGTCGGGCTTCTGGTCGGGAAGCCTCGGGGCATGGTCGAACTGCAGGCCCAGCCGTTCGCGCAAATGCCGGAGGGTCCGCTGGGGATCCTTGCCGTAGGCCAGCAGCGCCTCGCGGTTCTCGAGCATCCGGCGTTGTTCGGAGTCGGGGAAGCGCTCGGCCCATTGGGCCATCGTCGCCGCGAACGTGGCGGCCTGTCCCGACGACTGCTGGTGGAGCGCATGGAAGAAGTAGTGCTCCTCGGTGCCCGGCACCAGCTGACCCAGGGTCGCCTCGCGGTCGCCGGCCAGGGCGAAGGTCTCGATGAATCCGATGTCGGTGTCGGCCCCGTTGGCCGGCCGTCCTCCGAGCAGGGTGGCCAACGCGAGGACGAGGAGCCGGGGTGGGAGCGCCGGGAGCCGGCGGGAGTTCGCGGGGTTCATGGGGAGGTTCCGTTAGGGGTGCATCGGAATTGCCGGGTGGACCGTTCGTTCCGTCCAGACAACGCGCCGGCCCAACCAACCTTAGAGCCTGTCTTAGAACTCAGAGAGGTCCTGAGGCGAGGGAATTTGGCGGTGGCCAAGGCGGCGAGGCCGGAGCGTCCGCAAGGAGCGGGCTGCACGGCCGAGTCAACGCGGGCCACCCTCAAAAGACCCGCCGCCCGAAGGGTTTTCTCAGAAACACCCCCGCTGTCGTCGTTGCTCGTCGGTCACAGACCCATCCGGGCATGCTCCCTCCTCGCGCCTCGCCATCCGAGCCGTTTCCATGAAAACAGGACCCATCTGAGTTTTCAGGTGCTGGCTCCTGGGTCCGCGGCTGCCGCGAGGAAGCGTCGATGGCCCGGGCCGCCTGCGGCATCATTCCGGAGGCAATGTCCGACGGGGCGTCTCGGGGGGGGACTGCGCCAACGCCGGCCACGGCCTCCTTGACAGCGATGGCATTTCGCGCGCAATAGGCCCCATAATGAAGTCCGGCCCATCCTCCCACCCCGCCGCCGCCGTCGCCCGTGCCGCGGCTGCCGGGCTCCGACTTCTCCCCCGCCGCTGACTCCCCCTGCGGAACAGGCCGGCGGTGGATCCTCGGGAAAAATCCCCTTCCCGACGGTCGCCGGCTCCGCGTACCTCTTTCTCCAGACGCCCATGTCCTCCGTCCACCGCACCTTCGTCGCCCACCACGTCGCGGGCATCCCGCGCTCGGGCATCCGCGACTTCTTCGAGTTGGTCCAGAACACCACGGGCGTGATCTCGCTGGGTGTGGGCGAGCCCGACTTCGCGACCCCGTGGCACATCCGCGAGGCGGCCATCTACGCGCTGGAGCGGGGCCGCACCCAGTACACCTCCAACCTCGGCCTGCTCAAGCTGCGCGAGTGCATCTCCGGCTACGTGGAGCAGCACTTCGGCGTGCGCTACGACCCGAAGACCGAGGTGCTGGTGGCCGTGGGTGTGAGCGAGGCCCTCGACCTGGCGCTGCGGGCCGTGCTCAACCCGGGTGACGAGGTGATCTACCACGAGCCGTGCTATGTCAGCTACGCGCCCAGCGTGGTGCTGGCCCATGCGGTGCCGGTGCCGGTGGCCTGCAAGGCCGAGGACGGCTTCGCGGTGACGGCCCCGGCCATCGAGGCGGTGGTGACGCCGAAGTCCAAGGTGCTGATGCTGTCGTTCCCGACCAACCCGACCGGGGGCACCATGACCCGCCAGCAGCTCCTGGAGATCGCCGAGGTGGCCAGGCGGCACGACCTGCTGGTGCTCACCGACGAGATCTACTCGGAGCTGACCTTCGAGGGGGAGCACGTCTCCTTTGCCTCGCTGCCGGGCATGGCCGAGCGCACGATCTTCCTGCACGGCTTCTCCAAGGCCTATGCGATGACGGGCTTCCGCATCGGCTACGCCTGCGGACCGGCCCCCCTCATCGACGCCATGATGAAGGTGCACCAGTACGCCATCATGTGCGCGAGCATCATCGCCCAGGAGGCCGCCATCGAGGCGCTCACCCACGGCGCCGCCGCCACGGCCGAGATGCGCGACCAGTATCACTTGCGGCGCAACTTCATCGTGAAGGCCCTCAACGACATGGGCCTGAAGTGCCACCTGCCGCGTGGCTCCTTCTACGCCTTCCCCGACATCACGAGCACGGGCCTGTCGTCCAAGGAGTTCGCCGTCCGGTTGCTGAACGAGGAGAAGGTGGCCTGCGTTCCCGGTGGGGCCTTCGGCCCGAGCGGCGAGGGCTTCGTGCGCTGCTGCTTCGCCACGGCCTTCGACCAGATCCAGGTGGCCATGGAGAAGACGGCCCGATTCGTTGGGCGGCTGAAGTGAGTCGGCGTCGGGTCCGGGCCCGTCCTCGGCCGTCCGCCGTCCCCAAGGTTCCGCTGCGCTTGCGTCGGACCGGAAACCGTCTCTCTTGGGGTGTGATTCCTGACACGGCGCGGATCGGGTCGGTGCCCTACCTCAATGCGGTGCCGCTGACCTGCGGGCTGGAGGCGCGCTGCGAACGGACGCCGCCGTCGGCCCTGGCGGTGTCGCTGCGCGAGGGCCGGCTCGACGCCGCCCTCCTGAGCGTCACCGAGGCGCTGTTCGCCCCGGGCTACCCGATCGTGGACGGGGTGGCCATCGCCTCCGACGGCCCGGTCTTCAGCGTGTTCCTGGCCCATCGGGATCCGCTCGACGAACGCCTGGCCGAGGTCCATCTCGACCCCGCCTCGTGCACCAGCGTCAACCTGCTGCGGGTGCTCCTGGCGGCCCGGGGCCTGTCCCCGCGGTTCTTGACGCTGGCCGTCGAACCCGGCGGATCCATGCCCCGCAACATGCTGCTCATCGGGGACCCGGCCATCCGGTTCGCCCTCGGGCGGCACGACCACCGGATTTGGGACCTCGGTGCGGCCTGGAAGGAGTGGACCGGCCTGCCCTTCGTCTTCGCCGTCTGGGCGATGCGGGAGGCCGCCGCCACCCCGGCACTGGCCGATGGGCTCAGGGAGGCCCGGGAACGGGGCTTGGCCCGCCTGCCGGAATGGATCGACCACCGCCCCGAATTCAGCCGCGAATTCCGCCAAGCCTACCTCGGCGGGCACATCCGCTACGGCCTCGGCGACCGGGAGAAGGCCGGCCTCGAGCGCTTCCGCCAGGCCCTCGCCGCGCACCTCAGCCCACCCCGTCCCACGGTTCCGCCCCGGTATTTCTGAGTCCGTCGGTCTCCACTCACTTCAGCGGCCCGTGTCTTCATGGATTTTTCCGGGGGGCATCCCGGCCGTCTTGCCGGCGTGCGAATCCTCATCGCCCGGCAGACCCAGCGGTTCGAGGGTCGATCGGCAGGTTTCCAACTCGCCTCCCAGACGTCGATGCCGCCATACCTGCAGTGTCAGGAAACCGGAAAGGACCAACCCAAGGACAACCCATGCCATCCATGGGCGTGTGGCCGACCACCGCTCGAGGAGTGGCAGGGAACCCATGGGGAGGATCCACCGGATGCAGGCACCCAGGAGGAGACCCGAGCCGAACCACCAGAAGCCCACCTGAGAGAATCTGAGGGACTGCCTAGCCCGTTCGACCCGCAGGGTCCAATAGGCTCGGGGCGAGTCGGCGGTGGCCCGCCAGAGCGCCCGGCGCCGTCGGAGCGACCAGGACGGGTGGGCGAGGCAACCGAGGGTCGCCAGGACGAGCAGGCATCGGCCCGCGGGGTCGGTCAATCGGAGTGCCACGGTCGAGAGGATTCCCGCCATCGCGAGGGCAAGACACCAATCCCCAAGGGCGATCCACCGCATGCGACGGGCCTCGGCGGCCCAGAGCCGGCGGAGTCGCTGGTTCGATTCGGCACGTTGTGACGTCTCGGGTGGACTGCGGTGCCAGGCTTCACGGAGACGGTCCCAGGAAAGGCTCGGGTCGATGGGTTCGGAGTTCATGCGCGATGCATCCATAGCGAGAGGGTCTGGCGGGCGCGGTGGAGGCGGACGGTCACCGCCCCTTCGCCGATGCCGAGAGTCTCGGTGATCTCGGTGTGGCTGAAGTCCTCGAGGCGCAGCGAGACCACCTGCCGCTGCGACAGCGGCAGCCGCTCGATGGCCCGGGAGAGGGCCTCCCGGATCGACGCCTCGGAGGCGATCCGATCCGGACCCACGTCCTCGGAAGGGTGCTCCTCATCGAGTGGCATGCGGTCTCCCCCGCGCATCACCCGGCGCACGTGTCCCGCGCCGATGTTGTGGGCGATGCGGGCAATGAAGGTGCGATGGGACGCATCACCC
This sequence comes from Verrucomicrobiota bacterium, assembly GCA_016871615.1. GTDB lineage: Bacteria > Verrucomicrobiota > Verrucomicrobiia > Limisphaerales > UBA9464 > SXXZ01. Next base: position 6,088 of record VHCX01000054.1, on the reverse strand, counting down.
CGAAAGCCCGGCATCCCGCGCCAGAGGGCCACGGCCACGTCCTGGTGGAGGTCCTCTCGTGCCGATTCCGAGCGTTCGTAGGTCGACAGGATGCGGTCCACCATCCCCCGATGGGACTCCAGCAGGTGGGTGAGCAGGTCCGGGTCGGCGTTCATGGCGAGGCGGGCGAGGGGATCCCGAAAGGGGCCCCCCCGGTGCCCCATCGACTCCGCAGGAACCACGCGGCCAGTTCAAGCGATGGCCTCCAGATCACCAGCCACACGATGAAGATCAGGATCCAATACGCCAACCAACCCGGCGCCAGCGCATACAACCCCCGGGCCATCGCGGTGATCGGGTCGGGGATGCCCGCGGCGATCAGCAGGTTGTTCCCCGTCGCCAGCCCTTTCATCCCGAGAACGCAGATGGGACTGGCAAGGTGATGGAATGCCGCCCTGGGGACGTTCCGGGGTGAGAACGGATTCAGGTGGAGCCAGTTCCAGAACGCGAGACCGGGGCGGCCGAGGTACCTGGGATCGATGCGGTGCCGCGACCCGAGGCTCCAGAGCAGCATGCCGGTCAAGAGGAGGAGGACCGCGCCGTTGATCCACAGAAACCGGTTCAGGTCGAAGGAGCCCGGGCTGCCCCCGACATGGGGGTTCGCCTCCTGGGCGAGACCCGACTCGAGACCGAGCAGGGTCGATGCCGCATCGGTCATCGTGAGGACGGCATAGGCGAGGACAAAGCCAAGGACAAGGGCCCAATGCCGAGGATGGAGAGTTTTCATCACCCTCCTCCGGTCGCGCAGGCCCGGGAAACCTTACCGGAAAATTTCGCAGGCCCCCCGCCGTGGGCGGGATCCTCAGCGGGCGTGGCAGTTGCGGAAGCCCGCCACCAGCGATTCCCGGTCGAGGTTCCGCCCGATGAAGACCAGGCGGTTGAGGCGGGTTTCGCCCGGTTCCCAGCGGCGGTCCGTGTTCGATTCGAGGAGCATGTGGACGCCCTGGAAGACGACCCGCTTCGCGGAGCCCCGGATATTCAGGATGCCCTTGCACCGGAAGAGATCCTCGCCCCGGGTCTGCAGCAACTCGCCGAGCCAGGCGTTCAGGCGCTTGGGATCCAGTTCGGCCGCGTCCTCGATGCCGACGCTCGACACGGACGCGTCGTGCTCATGGCCGGGCCCGCCGAAGTCCCGGGAGGCCACCGGCTCGAGGGTCCCGCCGCCGAAACCGCCGAGACTCGCCGCGAACTCCTCGGGCCGGTGCTGGGTGTAGAGCAGAAGGTCCGTCGGCTCGGGCACGCGCACCCGGAAGCGCGATGGGCCGGATTCGCCTAGCGTCAGGCGGTACCGGTGAGGTCCGGGCAGGAGGCTTCCGCCGGCCTGCAGCGTCACCGGCGGCAGGGCGAAGTTCTTGAGTGCCTCAAGGCGGGCCTCCTGCAGCGTGTCCGTCCCGGCCGTTCCGGGCCCCATGGCCAGGGCCGTCACGTCCATCGTGGGATCCGGCCCGGGATGCAGCACCAGATCCCCGATGCCGGCCGGCAGCCGGTAGAGCCCCGCCCACTCGAAGGGCAGCTCCTCGACGAGGAAATCGGCATCCTGCGCCAGCTTGGCCGCCAGGTCGAAGGCATGGATCCGCAGGATCTGGTCGAGCGGGAGTGCCGCTCGCTCCGTCCGGTGGATGCGGGCTGCGGCGTTCATGGCCCTCAGGCGGCGCTCGAGCGCCCCGACGCCTCCGGCGGTGCAGAGATCGGTCTTGTTCAGCAGGATCACGTCGGCGAAGGCCACCTGCTTGCGGCACTCCTCCGAAGTCTCGAGGTGCCGGTCCACGTGGTAGGCGTCCACCAGCGTCACGATGCCGTCGAGGCGGAACGCCTCCTTCACCTCGTCGTCGACGATGAAGGTCTGCGCCACGGGACCGGGGTCGGCCAGGCCGGTGGTCTCGACCAGGATGTAGTCGAAGCGGTCCCGCCGCTTCAGCAGCTGGCCGAGGATGCGGATGAGGTCGCCCCGGACGGTGCAGCAGATGCATCCGTTGTTCATCTCGAAGACCTCCTCGTCGGCGTTGATGACCAGTTCGTTGTCCACGCCGACCTCCCCGAACTCGTTCTCAATGACCGCGATGCGGCGGCCGTGGTTCTCGGAGAGGATGCGGTTGAGCAGGGTGGTCTTGCCCGAGCCGAGGAAGCCGGTCAGGACGGTGACAGGAATGCGGGAGTCCATGGGAGGGGAGGGTATGGGTTCGTGATTGGGAGATGGTTCGTCGAAGGCGGCCAGCGGGTGGTCAGGGTCATCCCAGAAGCCGGGCGATGTCGGTCCGCCGCACTCGGCACACCGTCTTGGCGACCCTGAGCGTGCGCCACGACCCGCCGGGATTCGGGACGCCGATGACGGTCTCCAGGTCCGGACACCCCGGGTCGCTGCAGCGCAATTCGGCCACCGATACCACCGCGCCTTCGTCGAGACCAAGAAGCTGGCGGGTCCATCGCTTGACCCGCCGGGCGCAGTCGCCGCCGCCCGCGGCGCGGGAGCGCAGGCGCGGTCCCGGGGCTCCGGGCGCGTTTGGGATCAGGGGGCGCATGGAATGGGAGCCGTCGGGTCAGGGGCGGTCCTGCCAGTAGGCGAGGCTGCGGTTGAGCGTATGGGCCACCCAGACGAGCACGCACCCGCTGGTCGTGAGGAACGTCTCGGCGATCTCCCCGGATCCGCCGGGAGATCCGCTGCGGGCCAGCAGCAGCAGTCCCCACCCGGGCAAGGCCCAGACCCCTGGCCGGAGGGAATGGTGCCGGTTCCAGCCGAGGAGCAGCGCCGGCAACCCGGGCACGACCACGGCGATGGCTGCGATCCGGTGGGCGGTCTCCCCGGCGAGTACCGGGGCCACCGAGGCCAGCCAGAAGACCTGCAGGCAATGGAGGGCGCACCCGAGGGCCAGGCCGGCGCAGAGTCGGTCCCAGAGGTTGGAGTCATCGGGTCCGGTGATCATGGCTTGGCTGGGTGGGTCGCCCCGGAGATGTCTGGATGCAAACGGCTTGCACCCGAGGGGTTGACTCAGGTCGATGGGTGGCGTGGTGCGGGATCAACGGGTGCGGAAGAAGCGGATCGGCGACGCCACCGGAGCGGGCAGCGTCAGGACCACCGGATCGAAGTCGGCGGTCACCGGGCCGAGGGATTCCCAGTCGACCAGGTTGGTCGAGGTCTCGAGCCGGGTGGTGCGGCCCGGGGTCCCGGTGAGGCTCAGGTCGATGGACCCAGAGGAGACCGGTGGGGCGAAGGCGAGGCGGGACGGCAGCGCGGGCAGCGGCTCGACCGAGAACACGAACGGCGTCTCCGGGCTCCAGGCGTTGGTGCCCCCGACGGTGGCTCTGGCCTGGAACCAGACGGTGGTGAGGCCCGGCGCCGACAGGCCCAGGTTGTGATGCTCATGCGAGCCCACCGGCATCCTCAGCCGGTCGGCTTCGGTGAGACCGTCGCGGCTCTGGATGGTCAGCGACAGGCCGCCGACCCCGTCGAACTGCCACAGGCAAAGGTGGGCCGGGCCGTCGATCCGCCGCACGAAGAGGTCGAGGGTTTGGGGCGGCAGGGCCAGGCCCTCGGTGCTGAGGCCGAGGTAGAGGAATCGCGGATCCTGGCTGGCGGGAAGCACCCAGAGGCCGGACCCTGCGGGTCCCAGGCCCTCGAAGCCTTCGGGAATGGAAAGACGGGCGGCTTCCGGCACCCGCATCGCCGTGCTCAGCGCAGGACGATTCGTGGAGCGCAGGTGATCGCGGAGGACGAGTTGCAGGAGGTTGGTACCCTCCGGTGCGAGCACGACCTTGAGGTCCACGTGCTCGGTCGTGAGCCCATGGCGGGGTTCGCCGACCCGAAGGAAGGGGGGCACTTCGGCGGATTGGACCGACAGCGCGCCCAGGCCTGCCGCCACGAGCGCCGTCCCGCCGTTGTCCAGCCTGGGAGGGCGCCCACCGGTTCGAGAGGTCAATCGATGTCCTGAACGGGAAGCCTGGGGGCCGGGGGTCATGGCGGATCGGTCGAGTCGGCTGTCGTGGCCGGATGGTGTGCCTCCCGTTCCGGCGGTTTCGGGTGCCGGTTGTGCGGGGGTGTCGTTGCCGGGGCCAGCATGGGCCGGATCCGATCGACCGTGTCAATCGTGGCCGAGTTGTTTGCCCGAATTCCGTTGGCGGCGCAGGGTCAGGGCGACCACCGCGGCTCCCGTCAGGGCCAATGCCCAGGTCGACGGCTCGGGGATCACCTGGAAGCGGTAGGTGGCCGGATCGCTGATGCGCAGGCCGTCGACCAGATGGGTGCCCGAGGCCTCGAGGGTGACGAGGTAATCCCCGGGAGCCGAGAAGCCGACGTTGAGGTGCCCGTGGCTGCCCGGCACCAGCAGGAGGCGATCGTCGGCCGAGATGCCGTTGGCCGTGGACATCCTCAGCTCCGGAGCCCCGAATCCGTTCACGCTCCACACCGAGAAATTCCCAGGCCCGCTCACCGCCTTGAGGCTCAGGCTGAGGTTCCCCGCCCAATCGGCTGCGGTGAGTTCCTCGGTGCCGAAGCCGAGGTAAGGCAGGCTTTCGTTCGCCGTGGCCGGAAGCGTCCAGATGGGCGTGCCGGCCGGCCCGAGGAAGGACGAGAAAGCGCCGCCGGGTGACACCCCCGCCGCCGCCGAACCCACGGCGAAGACCGCCTCACCCGGGGCGAACTCCTGCTCGAAGGGATCTTCTTGGTGGACGTGCAGGTCGAAGGCCTTGTCCTCGTATCCGATACCAATATCGACATGGCCAGAACCGATGAACGTCTGAGCCTGTGTGGTGAGGGCGAGGGTCAGTCCGGCGAGCATCCAAGTGGTTTTCATGAAGCAGGTCCTATGAATTTCAAAGAGATGCAAACAGTTTGCAAAGTCTTCCGCGCCTGTCAACTCCCGTCCCTCGAGTCCCATGGGTCGCCTGGCAGGACGTTCGCCACTGGGCGCGTGGAATGCGACTCCCCCCCGGCAAACGAAGGGTTCTCAGTTCAATGGTCTGCACGACAGCGGGGCCGGCGACAGGTCCGCCTGCAGGGGGGCCTGACCCTAAGGCGCGGTTTGTTTCGGCAACACCCACGGGAACCGGTCCATCCGCACCCCGGGGGTGACCGGTTCCATATCGGGCGTTTCGGTCTCAATTGAGTGACAGGTTCAATATTGCGCGGTTGTGGCGGCAGGACGGGGCGGGGCAAGGGGGATGGCTCCGGGCCTGCCAACGATCGATGCGGTCAACGGCTCACCGTCGGAAATCCCAACCGGGTGACAAATAAGGTGACAGGTTCACCGTCACGAGGACGGGGCCGATGCGGTGCTGCGAATCGGGCGACAGGCCCTAACGTCGGTCGGGGCGTTGACGGGGCAGCCACCGTGGGTGGTCGAGGCCGCCCGGACCGATGCCGTCGTGGACCTTCCACGACGCGCCGCCCCGGGAAGCGACGACGCGCAGGTGGGGAACCCCTCCGGTGACGGCGCGGCAGAAGGCGACGAGGTTGCCGCCCGGGGATTCCGTGCCGCGGAAATCCCAGACCCCCTCGACCCTCGGGGTCAGAAAGGTCGTGGCGCCGGTGCGCGGATCGATCCGGGCGATGGCCGTGCCACCCCGGGCCTGATCGGGCTTGAAGTCGCGGTTGAAGTGGTCGGTGTCGGGCCGGCCGGCCTGGTACTCCCACGGCACCCGGGAGCCGGGAAGGCGCACCGAGGCCAGCAGGTGTCCGTCCTGCGTCCACGCCGGCACGTTGGACCCGCCGCTGCGATGGGTGGCCGTGCCATAGGTGGCGGCGAACCACAGGGCCTGGCCTTCGGTGAGCGCCCGGAAGTCGCGGCCGTCGGGCCGGCAGACGCACAGGTCGGACCAGTCGTGGCCCGGATCGGCCGGGGCGTGGCAATCCTGGAAGGCGAGCCATTGCCCGTCGGGCGACCAGCCCGGGCCGAACAAGAGGTGCCCCGGCCGGGCGGCGACCTTCACGCGGTCCCCACCGAGGGTGTCGCTGGTCCAGATCTGGTAGCCGTCGCGGCTGGCGAGGTGGAAGGCCACGCGCCGTCCGTCCGGGCTGAGGCTGTGGCCGTAGGGAAGTCCCTCGTCGGGCCCCGTG
>VHCX01000053.1 GCA_016871615.1 Verrucomicrobiota bacterium | reverse complement strand
TGCGGGCGGTCTGCCTCCACGCCTCGAAGAGGTGGTTGCGCGCGTCGCAGGACCAGGCGTCCTTCAGCGGGAGCGGTTCGGGATAGAATTCTCGGAAACCCGGCAGGCAATCCATGGCCGCGGAGAGTGGCCCGGCGGCCCGACGCCCGGCAAGCCGTGCGTGGGGCCTCGCCGGAGCTTGACCCGGGCCCTGGATCCGGGCCATTTTCCCGCATCGTCATGAGCGAAGCAGTCCAGAAAGCACCTGTATCGGTAGGCGGCCCGGAGGCCGCCGGGGGTGCTTGTCGCTACGCTTGACGCAGCTTCCACAAGAACCCACGGCCGGCGACGGTCGTGGGTTTTTTGCTGACACCAGGGAAACCCAAGACCACCGGCCACCACCCGCAACGACCCCATGAGCACGGCCACCCCCCCGCAGAACTCTCCCACCCAAGGCACCAAGGACATCGGCCCCCTGATGTTCGGACGCGACATCTTCGTCGAGGCGCTCGAGCGCGAGGGCTGCGAGGTCATCTTCGCCTATCCCGGTGGCGCCAGCATGGAGATCCACCAGTCGCTGACGAAGTCGAGGATCCGCACCATCCTGCCCCGGCATGAACAGGGCGGCAGCTTCGCCGCCGAGGGCTACGCCCGCGCGACCGGCAAGGCCGGCGTCTGCATGGCCACCAGCGGCCCCGGCGCGACCAACCTGGTGACGGCCATCGCCGACGCCTACATGGATTCGTGCCCGCTCATCGCGATCACCGGCCAGGTGGCCCAGTCGATGATCGGCCGCGGCGCCTTCCAGGAGACGGACATGATCGGCGTGACCCTGCCGATCGTGAAGCACTCCTACCTGGTCACCGACATCAACGACATCCCCCGGATCGTCAAGGAGGCCTTCTACATCGCCCAAAGCGGCCGGCCCGGCCCGGTGGTCATCGACTTCCCCAAGAACGTCCAACAGCAGAAGGCCCGGCCCGTGTGGCCCACCCTCGACGAGATCAAGGCCCGGCTGCGCGGCTACACCGACCGGGTGATCGCCGACGAACTGGCGCTCAACGAGATCGTCGGGCTCATCGAGAAGAGCGAGCGCCCGGTCATCTACAGCGGCGGCGGCGTCATCACCGCCGGGGCCTCGGTCGAGCTGCTGCGGTTCGCCGAATCGACCCAGATCCCCCTGACCACCACGCTCATGGGCATCGGCGGCTTCCCCGAGGAGCACCCGCTGTCCCTGCGCTGGCTGGGCATGCACGGCGCGGCCTTCGCCAACTGGGCGGTCAATGGCGAATACGCCCGCCGCAACGACCCCTCCGAGCCGATGGTCAAGCTCAAGGACGGCTGCGACCTGCTGCTGGCCTTCGGCGTGCGCTTCGACGACCGCGTGACCGGCGCCTTCAGCGAGTTCGCCAAGGGGGCGACCATCGTCCACCTCGACATCGACGCCTCCGAACACCACAAGAACAAGCGGGCCAACCTGGCCATCCAGGGCGACCTCAAGGACGCGCTGCACCGGGTCAACGCGCTCATCACCCAGCGCAAGGGCATCAAGAAGACCTTCCCGTCCTGGCATCAGCAGATCGCCGAGTGGAAGGCCAAGGCGCCGTTCCGCTACACCACCGAGGGCCAGATCATCGACTCGGCCCACATCAAGCCGTTCCAGAAGGACGGCGAGGAATACATCCTCCCGCAGATGGTGATCGAGGAACTCTGGAACCTGACGAAGGGCGAGGCCATCATCACCACCGGCGTGGGCCAGCACCAGATGTGGGCCGGCCAGTGGTACAAGTACAAGTTCGCCCGCCAGTTCATCACCAGCGCCGGACTCGGCTCCATGGGCTACGGCTACCCGGCGGCGCTCGGGGCCAAGGTGGCCCATCCGGACCGGCAGGTCGTGGACATCGATGGCGACGGTTCGTTCCTGATGAACATCCAGGAACTGGCCACGGCCCACATCGAGAAGATCGCCGCCAAGGCCATCGTGCTCAACAACCAGCACCTCGGCATGGTGGTGCAGTGGGAGGACAACTTCTTCGACGGCAACCGCGGCCATACCTACCTGGGCAACCCGGACAACCGCTCGGGCATCTATCCCGACTATGTCCGGGTCTGCACCAGCTTCGGCGTGCCCTGCGAGCGCGTCGTCTACCGCAAGGACCTCCGGGCGGCCCTCGAGCGGATGCTGGCGGCCGAGACCCCCTACGTGCTGGACGTCATCACGCCGTACACCGAGCACGTGCTGCCATTCATCCCGGCCGGCCGCACGGTGGCCGACATGCGCTGGTGATCCCACGGAGGGGCACCCGCCCGCGTGACAACCTGAGACCAGCGCCCAGACCAGGGCCGGAATCCGCGAAGGTTCCGGCCCTGTTGGCTTCCGCGACGGGCCCGGGCGCCCGGGAACGTCACCGTCCGGCCTCCCATCCGGCGCAAATTGGGTTGAATTGTCCCTAAGCGCGGGCCGTCGGGCCAAGTTGAATGCAGTGCTCCAAGCGCATGAGACTCCATCCGACCTCCCTCACCCGGTTTTTCGCCGCCGCCCGGCATTCCCGCCGCGCCTCGGGCTTCACGCTCATCGAGATCCTGCTGGTCATCGTGATCATCCTGCTCCTGGCGGGTGCGCTGGTGGTCTTCGTGCTGCCCCAGCAGGAAGGCGCCGAGAAGAACACCACCCGGTTGCTGCTGAACAACGTCTCCAGCGCCCTCGACACCTACCGGCTCAACCTGGGTCACTACCCGACCGAGCAGGAGGGTGGCCTCAATGCCCTGCTGACCAAGCCGACCTTCGAGAACGAGCGCCAGGGTGAGAAGTGGCAAGGTCCGTACCTGAAGCCCGGCACCCGGCTCGACGACCCGTGGGGATTCCCCATCCGGTACGAGGTGGTCGACCGCAGCCAGGGTTCCGACGGGGCGAAGTCCGCCCTGCCCTACAAACTCTTTTCCGTGGGCGCCGATGGACAGCCCGACAACGACGACGACATCAGGATGTCGACCGAATCCGACACCTCGGGCGCCGGGGGCGCCGGAGGCGGTGGGGCCGCCGGCGGTGCCGGAGGCACCGGGAACCGCTGATCGACATGGCGACCCGCGTTGACATGGCGAACCGGCTTCCACAGGGCAGCCGTCGGTCCGGCGGGTTCACCCTGGTGGAACTGCTGTTGACCGTCGCCTTGCTCTCAGGGCTTCTGGCGGCCGCGGTGTTCGGGTTCTCAAGCCTGCAACGCACGGCCCAGCTCAACGAGGGCGTGGAGCGGGTCGAGACCGCCATGCGCTTCGCCCGGGCCCACGCGGCCAACACGGGACGCAAGGTCCAGGTGGTGGTCTCGACCGCCGATCCCTCCGGAACCCGGGCCGACGAGCGGAACTCCGGGGCAACCTCCGGATCGTCCAGTCCGACGCAGGATGGCCCGACCCCATCGCTGAGCATCCTCTGGGAAGCCGACCCCACCCGTGCCCCCGGGGTGTTCGAGCCGATCGCTTCCCCGTCCGGGGATGTCTCGGAGGTGTCGAACCTGATCGAGATCCGGTCCATCGGCCGCGCTTCGGGGCCGGCTTCCGATCGGGCCGTCGCCACCCCCGGAACCGCTGGCACCGCAGGCCTTGATGTCACCCCGACAACTCTCGACTCCCCCAATGCCGACTCTCCGCCGGCGACTCGGTCCCTGGCAGGATTCCCCGTCGACGGGGCCGATGCCACCGGCGACGGATCCGTCGGGTCGTCCGCCGCCGGAGTCTTCGGCGCATCCGGCTCCGCCCGGGGGACTTCTCCGGGCGACGCGACCATCACCTTCTACCCGGATGGCTCCTGCGATGGAGCGACGCTCGTCCTCGCCTCGCGCGATGTCGACGACGCCCGCGAGGTCGCCCTGCACCTCGAAGGGGTGACCGGCACCACCCGACGCCAGTGGCGCGACACCTCCTCGTTCGGCGCCGAGCCCGACGATGCCTCCCGGATGGCCTCGCCGGGCCGCAGATCGTCGCCAGCGGCCTCCCCCAGGGCCGGGGCCGTCGACGAACCGAGACCCCGTCGCTGATCGCACACCGTCCCGTGCCGAACGAGGTGCGCGGCGATCTCCCGGAACCCCGTCCGCCGATGCCCCACCGGCTCACCATCCGACCGAGGACGTCGAGGGGCTCGGTGCTGCTGGAGGTGGTGCTGGCGTTGACCCTGTTCGTGGCCGCGGCCGCCGTGGTCGGCAGCGCGCTGCAGGCGGCGATCGACGGCGAGGAACGCCTACGACTCGGGGTCCATGCCGACAACCTCGCCGCCACGCTGGTCGCCGAACTCGAGGCCGGCCTTCGATCCCCGGCCGTGCTCGGTCCCGCACCGTTCGACCCGCCTTTCACCAACTGGACCTGGCAGATCCTCCCACCGGCCGCCGAGGCACCCGGAGCCCCGCACGAGGTCGTCGTGCGCCACGCCGATCCCGAGGTGGTCCGCCGGCTGGCCCAGGTCCTGGCCCCACCGGGCTCTCCGGTTCCCGAAGTCCTGCCCGGGGTGACGGACGGCCTCCCGGACCCGGCTTCGGGCCAACCGCCGGAGGGGCCATGAGGATCCACCATCCGATCCCGGGTCGTGCGGCGGGGTTCACCCTGATCGAGGTGGTGCTGGCCATCGTGATCGCCGTCGGCCTGTTCACGGGCGTGCTGGTCTTCTACCGGCAGGCGGCGACGATCCGTGAGGAGATCCTGCGCAAGACCGACGCCCTCTCGGCGGTGCGCCTGGTGATGGATCGCATGGGCACCGAACTGCGCACGGTGCCGCCCGCGACACCGGGACTCGTCGTGGTCTCGGGGGACTCGCGATCGCTGCGCATGATCCACACGGCCGTGCCGTCGAGATCCCCTTGGCGGGGGGGCTCTCTCGGTCGGGCGGCCTTCGCCGAGGCCGACTGGGTCGAGGTCACCTACCGGTGCTCGACCGACACCTACCAACCGGGGCTCTTCCGGCAGGAACGCGTGCACACCGACGGTCCGACGGTCTCGACGAACCTGCCCACCGAGTTCGAGGCCATCGGGCCCGAGGGCACCAACGCGCTGGAGACGCCGTTCGGCATTCCCTTGTCCGAGGCGATCAACCACCTCCGCCTCCGCTACTGGGATGGCACCCGCTGGCTCGCCGCCTGGGAACAGGCCACCCCGCCCGCGGCCGTCGAGATCACGCTGGGTCTGGAACCCCCCGGCGAGGACGAGTCCCTGTTCGGGGACGAGGCGTCTCCCGGGGAAGACCCCTACCCGTTCGAGGTGTTCCGGCGGGTGGTGGCGCTGCCGGCGGCCGCGCCGGCAGTCTGGTCGGCCCCCGACCCGACCGAGGAGTCCCTCGAGGAGATCCCCGTGCCATGAACCGACGAACCCTCCGGCCAGACGGCCACCGCCGGCGCGGCTTCGTCCTCGTGGGAGTGCTCATCGTGGTGATGCTGCTCTCCATGATCGCCCTGAGCCTCATGTTCCGGATGCGTTCGGAGGAGACCGCCGCGGCCACGGGGTCCACCGCGGAGCAGGCCTGGGCCGCGGCGATGAGCGGCGTCCGGGAGGCCATGCGCATGGCCTCCGCCCTGGCGCCGGGCGACACGGCCTGGATGGACGCCCCGGAGCGCTTCAAGGACCGCGTGCTGCACGACGACGGCGCCGAGGAGTGGCGATGGACCCTCTACTCGCCCAACCCCGAAGGCGGCGTCCGGTTCAGCCCAACGGACGAGGCCTCGAAGCTCAACCTCAACTCGGCCTCCACCTCGATGGTCAGCCGGCTGCCCGCGATGAAGGCCTCGCTCACTGACGCGCTGCTCGACTTCGTCGATGCCGACGACATGCCCCGGCCGGAGGGAGCCGAGCAGGAATACTACGACGCCCTGCCCCAGCCCTACCGGATCCCCAACGGGCCGCTGGCCACCGTGGAGCAGCTGTTGCTGGTGCGCGGGTTCACGCCGGCGGTGGTGCTCGGCGAGGACGCCAACCGCAACTTCTCCCTCGACCCCAACGAGGACGACGGCGACGAACGCGAGCCCCCCGACGATGCCGACGGCCGGCTCCAGGCGGGGTTGCTGCCGCTGGTGACGGTGTACTCCCGCGAGCCCAACACCGACCGCGGGGGCAAGCCCAGGTTCCACCTCAACCGACCCGGGGCGTCCGTGACCGAGACCAACGACCTGCCCCAGGCCTTCGTGGCCTTCGTCGCCGCCCTGGGAGCCTCGCAGAGCGTGGTGGCCGACCCGGCCGAGCTCCTCGACGCGACGCTGCCGCTGAAGGCCACCGACGGCCAGGAACTCGCCGTCCCGACCGGCGTCGGCAAGGATTCGCTGGCGCTCGTGCTCGACCGCTTCAGCGGCACCGACCGGCCGGAGCTGGTCGGCCGCATCAACGTCAACACCGCCCCGGCCCAGGTCCTGCAGCTGGTCCCGGGCATCGACAACGCCCTCGCCGAAAGCATCCTCTCGGCCCGCCGCAACCTGCCGGCCGAGCGCCGGCAGTCCGTGGCGTGGCTCCATGTCGAGAACCTGGTGGAGGCCGAGAAGTTCCGGGAGATCGCGCCGTTCCTCACGACCCGGAGTCTCCAATTCAGCTTCCACGTGGTCGGCTACGGCTCGCGTTCGGGGCGCTTCCGGGTGCTGGAGGCGGTGATCGACGCCGCGGTCCGACCGGTCCGGTTGGTGTACCTGCGCGATCTCACGCGCCTCGGGCTGCCCTTCCCGATCGCCCTCGACGAGGGCCCCGGTGAGGCGATGTCGGCCGGACCGGACGACGGGGGCGCGGGGAGGGCGGGCAACGGGTTGCGGAGGCCCTGAAAATCAGGTGGAATAACCCACCGACGGCCAGCGTCGGGAGTTGGCGACCCGACGACGGATATGGCAGTCTGGACGCCGATTCTCGGGTCATCACGCGCATGGGCTCCTCCCTCACCGACCTGGCTGGCCGTCTCCGCCCCCGATTCCCGGGGTCGGCAAGCCGCCAGCGTGCCTCGCTCCGGGGTCTGCCGGCGGCGACCGCCCTCGAGATCGATGGCACGACCCTCCGCGTCGTCGAGGCCTCGCGATCGGGCAACGCCGGCCGGGTGGACCGGGTCCACGCCCTGCCCCTCGAACTGGCCGTCGACGCCGACCGCACCGACGCCTCCGTGCTCGGGGCGGCCGTCGGCAAGGCGCTGGCCAAGGCCCGGATCAAGCCAGGCCCCGTCGTCCTCGGGATCGGCCGCTCGCAGGTGGTCCTGCGCACCGTGGTGGTGCCGGACACGGGCCTGACCGGAACCATCGCCTCGCTGGTACGCTTCCAGGTGGCCCGCGACCTGCCCTTCCGCCTCGAGGAGGCCGTGGTCGACTTCCGCATCCTGCGCCACCTGGCTGCCCGGCAGCCTGCCGAGGGCGAGGCCGACGCGACGTCCAAGCCGGGCCCGGCGGCCGCGACGCCGGGAACGACGCCCGACACCGTCGACCGCGTCGAGGTGCTCGTCGCCGTGACCCGTCAGGAGTCGGTGGAATTCCTGAGACGCCTGGCGGAGGCGGCTGGCCTGTCCCTGGCGGCGGTGGGCTGGATGTCCCAGGCCAACGCCCGCTGCCTCGGGGCCGCGGTCCCGGCGGCCACGCCGACCGCGATGGCCCTCGTCGCCCTCAAGGCCGAGGAGGTCGGCATCGAGATCCTCGAGGGACGGTCCTTGGTGTTCAGCCGCGGCATGCCGATGCCTCCGGTGGGCGACACCGAGCCGGAGACGTGGATCCGCGCGGCCACCATCGAGGTCGTCCGCACCCTCCATGCCTTAGGCGGCACCCCCGGCAGGTCCTCGCCGGAGTCGGCAGTGCTGCTCGGGGGCACCGGGCTCGAGCAGGCCCTCGCCTCGGCGCTGGAGACGCGCCTGGGCTTCTCCGTGCCCCGGATCGAACTCGCCGGAGCCCTCGGGCTGGAGCGCCCGGAGGTCGACGCGGCGGCCGGAGGCTTCTCGGCGATCGGTCTGGGTCTTGGAGCCACCGACCCCGAGGGCCTCGACATCGACTTCCTCAACCCCAAGAAGCCCACGCCGCCCCCGGACCTGCGCAAGCTCCGCTGGATGATCGGCATCGCGGCGGCGACGGCGCTCCTCGTGGCGGTCCTCGGCATCCGCAAGACACTGGTCGGGCGGCGCGAGGCGGTGCTCGCCGGCCTCCAGGCCGAGCTGGCCGCCGGGGAGAAGAGGCGCCCGACCTACCGACAGATGATCCAGCAGGCGGCCACCCTCAAGGCATGGTCGGCCGAGGAGCGGGACTGGCTCGACCACTACGCGCACCTCAGCGCCGTGCTGCCGCGCAGCGAGGAGGTCTACCTGACCTCGATCGCCTTCGGTCCAAATCGGGCGATCCGCCTCGGGGTGCAGGCCCGCAACGGCGAGGTGCTTGGCAAGGTCGACCGCCTGCTGCGCACCGCCGGCTACGACGTCAAACCCCTGGCCGTCACGCCCGGAGCCGACCGAAACGGCTACAACTTCCGGACGACCGTCGAGCTGACCGTGCCGCCGAAGCTCAAGTTCGACGTGGCCAAGCTCACCCCGCCGCCCCGCCCAGCCGACGATGTCTCCCTCGACCCGCCGAAGAAGGGAGGCGCCCGGTGAACGACCGCGAGAAACGGCTGCTCGGCCTCATCGGGGGAATCGTCGGGGTGGCGCTGCTCTTCGTCGTCGGGCGGAGCCTCTTCCTCAAGCCGCTGACCGAGGTCGACCGCCGCATCGCCGGCGTGCGCGAGAAGCTCGACCGCCTGGCCAAGGACCGCCGCGACTACTTCGCCGCCGAGGACGAGGTCAAGGCCCTGACGGCGCGGACCTTCTCCGACGACATCGACCAGGCCAGCGCGATGTTCGGCGAGATGCTCACGCGCACGATCATCAACAGCGGTCTGCGCGAGGCCGACTTCAGCCGCCTGCCCACCGGCACCCGCAAGATCCGGGGTGCGCTCGAGACCGGCTGGACCGTCCGTGGCGACGGGCCGCTGGCCCAGGTCGTCAACCTGGTCTTCCTGCTCGACCGCGCCACGCCCGTGCACCGGCTCGACGGCCTCACGCTGGCCCCCTCCGACGCCCCGGGGCGCGTGCGCGTGAGCTTCCGCTACCTGACCCTGGTGCCCATGCCCAGTCCGGAGGTGGAACGGGTCGACCTCGAGTCCAAGCTCAACGCCGAAAGCCCGGAACGCCGTGTCTATGACCCGATGGTCGCCCGGGACCTCCTCCGCCCCTACATTCCGAAGCCGCTGCCGCCGACGCCGGCCGGACAACCCCCGGCCCCGCCCCGGCCCGCACCCCCCGGCACGCCGGGGCCGGAGAACTTCCGGCTGGTCTCCCTCTCCGAGTGGGGAGGCGAGCCCGAGATCCACGTGCGTGACCTCGGTGCCCAGAAGACCCTTCGCTACAAGGTCGGCGACACCATCGCCGGCGGCGTCATCGTCCAGGTCGACTATCGCCCCCTGCCCACCCCGGGCCGCGAGCAGGTCCTCTCCGGCAGCCGCGTGATCCTCCGCATCGGCTCCGAGTACTGGGCCATCGAGCGCGGGGGCACCTTCGCCCAGCGCCACAAACTCAAGCCGGAGCAGCTCCCACCGGGGATCGCCCGCTTCTGAACCCATCTCGCCGCATGCCCCATTTCCCGCCCCCCTTTCCCATGAACCTCCCACGGACCCTCCGCCAGTGCGCCGCCATCGCCCTGGGCCTCGCCCTCGGCCTGGCCGGCATGCCCGACGTCCTCCGGGCACAGACGCCCACCCCGGCGTCCAACCCGGCGTCCAACCCGGCGCCGACGCCGGCGACCAACGCCGCCCCGGCGGTGCCCGGGCGCACCCCGGCCGGCGACGCGCGCAACATCCGCTTCCAGTTCGAGGGCATCCCGTATGCCGATGTCATCGAGCGCTTCGCCCAGATGTCGGCCAAGCCGGTCGTGGGTGAAATCAACCTGCCGGGCACCATCACCTTCAACGATCCCAACGCCTACAACTACGCCGAGGCCTTCGACACGCTGAACGTCATCCTCTCCATGAAGGGGCAGATGATCGTCGAGGAGGGCAACTTCCTGCGCGTGCTGCCCTTCAAGGAGCTGCCCCAGACCCCCTTGCGGATCCTGCGCGGCGGCGACAAGGCCGACGGGGTCCGGCCGGGCGAGGTGGTCACGGTGGTCCTCGACCTGAAGAACCTCGACGCCCGAGAGATCTCCGAGTCGGTCACCAACCTGCTGTCGTCCGCCGGCTCAGTGGCGCCGCTCTCCCGAGGCCGCGGCCTTATCCTCACCGACCGCCTGGCCAACATCCAGCGGATCAAGGCCCTCATCGGTTCGGTGGACAATGAGACGGCCGCCCAGCGGCAGATGAAGACCTACACGCTCCTGCACGCGTCCGGCGCGGTGGTGGCCGACCTCATCAACCGCACCTTCGGCGTCGCCACCGCTCCCAAGCGCACGCAGTTCAATCCCAACAGCAAGCAGCTCGACGTGCTGCCGCCCGATCCCAACGACTACGTGACGGCGGTCTATGACGACGCCTCGCGCACGCTGGTGCTCTTCGGTCCGCGGGAACGCCTCGGCCTGGCCGACGAGCTCATCGGCCGCTTCGAGGACGGCGGCACCGGCGCCGGCGACGTGCGCATCTACACCCCCGAGGTCATCAAGGCCGAGGAATTGGCCAACATGATCCGGCAGGCCATCCCCGGGGTGGCCGCTCCCAACGAGACGGGCTCGGCCGCGGCGACCAAGGCGCGCGTCATCGCCGAGAAGAACACCAACCGGCTGATCGTCGCCGCGCCGCTCGCCGGCATGGCCGACCAGATCGAGGCGCTGGTCAACCGGCTGGACAAGCCCGTGCACGGTTCGGGGCGCACTTCCGCGACGGGGGCCGGCACGCCGGGCAAGGCGCAGGTCGTGCAGGTGACCCGGGTGTTCCGCACCCGCAGCTCGGAGGTCAAGAACGTGGGCAAGATCCTCACCGAGGCCCTGACCCGGACGCTCCCGAACGGCCAGAAGGTGCCCACCGCCAGCGTCTCGGTCGAACCCGGCAGCCAGAGCATCGTGGTCACCGGTTCGCCCGGCGACGTGCAGACCGCCGCCGACATCATCTCGCAGCTCGAGACCGGGTCCACCAACCCGAGGCCGCAGCAGACGCGCTTCCTCGAGCTGGGCAGCGTGGCCGAGGCCAAGCGGCTGGTCCCGCTGGTGGAGCAGATCTACCGCAGCGAGGTGGCCGACGGTTCCGCCGGCGGGACGGCCCATGCCAAGATCATGGCCGAGCCGGACACCAGCCGGCTGATCGTGACCGCCTCCGAGGAGCACCTCGGCCGGATCGAGGAGATCGTTCGCAACCTCCGCGCCGAAAAGGCGAAGCCGCAGCAACGCTCGCTGCACATCCTCACGCTGAGGAACGCCCGCCTCGAGACGGCCTTCACCAGCCTCAACAGCCTCATCACCGAGCGGATGTCCGACCGCCGCTTCGAGGACCAGCCCAAGCCCTCGGTCGTGCCGGACAACGCCAACAACCGCCTGCTGGTGACGGCCACCGAGGAGCAGAGGAAGGAGATCGAGGCGATCCTGGCCGTCGTGGACGTCGCCCCGGAGCGGCCGAAGCGCCAGATGGCGGTCATCCCCGTCCAGGGCAAGTCGCCGGCCGATCTCATCACGCTGGCCGGCCAGATGATGAGTCAGCTGGGGGAGCAGCCCAGCAATCCGCAGCTCGAGCCCAAGCTCATCCCGGACGCCTCGGGCAAGCAGATCATCGTGCTGGCCACCGACTCGGACATCCAGCGGGTGCGCACCCTCATCCAGCAGCTCGACGCCACCACCACCTCGGCCGTCAGCCGCCAGTTCCGCAACGTGGAGCTTCACAACCGCAATGCGGCCGAACTCACCCCGCTGGTGCAGCAGCTCTACCTCGAGCAGGTCAAGGGCAACACCGAGCCGCCGGGCGGGCCGGCCACGCTGATGACCGACGCCAGGAACAACCGGATCATGGTCAGCGGCGCCGAGCGCGAGATCGCCCGCGTCGAGGCCATCATCCGGCAACTCGACCCGGCCGGGCAGAAAAGCGCCAAGGAGGAGACCCGCATCGTGCGCCTCAAGACGGCCGTGGCCTCCGAGATCTCCAGCCTGGTCGAGAAGAGCCTCGGCACCCAGGGCTCTGGCGTGAAGGTGCTCGTGGACACCCGCAGCAACAGCCTGGTGATCACGGGTGAACCGTCGGCCGTCGAGGCCGCCGCGAAGATCGTGCGCGAACTCGACACGCCGTCCGAGGTCCAGCCGCGGGAGATGAAGGTCATCGAACTCAAGCAGGCCGACGCCTCGGCGCTGGCCACCCTGGCGATGAGCCTCGCCACCGACCTGCTCAAGAGCCAGCGCGGCGCCGAGTACACGCCCAAGGGGCGGATCCTCGCCGACGCGGCGGCCAACCGGGTGATCCTTTCGGCCCCCCGCGAGGAGATCACCGTGATGTCCCAGGTGGTGGAGCGACTCGACCAGGCCCCGGAGGCGGCCGGTGGCGCCCGCGTGTTCCACCTCACCAATGCCGACGCGGCCCAGGTGGTGGGGGTGGTCTCCAACGCGATGGTGAAATTCGACGCCCGCAACCAGCCCATCCGGAGGGCGTCGGTCTCGCTGGACCGCGAGTCCAACAGCATCGTGGTCTCCGGGTCGCGCCAGGACCTCAAGGACGCCGAGGGCATCATCCAGCGCCTCGACAACGAGGGGGTCGACGGAGCCGGCGGCGCCGGCGGTTCCAAGACCAGGAGCCTGCGCATGGTGGAGGTCACGGGCGAGCCCGACACGCTGGCCGGCCTCGCCACCCGGGTGTTCCAGGCCCAGAACGCCGGCCGATCGGTCACCAACCTGGTGAGCATCACGCCCGAGCCCAACGGCCGGCGGCTGATCGTGCTCGCGCCCGAATCGCTGCTGCCGCAGGTCGAGACGGTCATCTCGGCGCTCGATGCCCGGCCCGACCAGTCCCAGCGCCAGCTCCACACCATCGAACCCCAGGGCAGCCGCGCGGCGGACCTGCTGCCGGTGGTCAACCGGATCTACGCCGAGCAGAACCAGGGCCGGACCACCAAGCCGGCGACCCTCTACACCGACCCGAGCGGCGACCGGTTCATGGTCTTCGGCACCGCCGACCAGGCCGCAGCCGTGCGGCAAATCGTCACGACGCTGGCCACCGAGCCGCCCGAGAGCCGCACCAACCGGGTGTTCGACATCGGCAAGCCCGCCGAGGCGCAGCGCCTGCTGCCGATCGTCCAGCAGCTCTACAAGGACCAGGCGGCCAGCCGCCCGGCCGACGGACCGGCCGACACGCAACTGCTCACCGAACCCCGTTCCGGGAGGATCATTGCCTCGGGCCGGGCGTCGCACCTCGACCGGATCGCCGAGATCATCGCCAACCTCAAGGCCACCGGGGGCGCCAACCTCGGCCGCGAGACCCGAACCTTCGAGGTCGGCACGGCCAGCGACGTGCAGCGGGTCCAACCGCTCCTGCAGCAGCTCTACACCGACCAGTGGAAGGAGCGCGCCGACACCGATCCGGCCGACGCGCAGATCCTGGCCGACCCCCGCGGCGGGCGGATCATCGTGACCGGCCGGCCCGACCACCTGCAGCGGATCGAGTCCATCCTCCAGCAACTGGGCACCGGCACGGCCAAGCCCGGCACCCCGGGAGCCGACGCGCGCGAGGTCCGCATCATCGACCTGGCCACGGCGACCGCCTCGGAGCTGGCCACCACGGTCCGTGGCCTGTACCTCGACCAGGCGCGGACCCGCTTCGGTGCCACCCCGCCCGACACCACCATCAGCTCCGACACCGGCAGCAACCGGCTCATCGTCGTGGGCGACACCAACGAGCTGGCGGTGATCGAGGACCTCGTGCGCAAGCTCGACAAGGTCGGTTCCCAGAGCGCCACGGCGCGGGTCTTCAAGATCCGCTCGGCCGAGCCGGACAAGGTCGCCGAGGTGCTGTCCACGGCGCTGGTCCGCTACGACGCCTTCGGCCGGGCCCAGAAACGGGCGACGGTCTCGGTGGATTCCAAGAGCCGCATGCTCATCGTCACGGGCGACCCCAAGGAACTCCAGGCTGTGTCCACGATCATCGAGCAGCTCGACACCTCGCTCGGCGCCCGGCCCGACCGCCGGATGAAGGTGGTGACCCTGCGCCAGGGCAAGGTGGGCGAGCTGTCGGGACGCCTTCGGCAACTCTACAACGACCAGGCCCGCAATCAGCCCGAGCTGGCGCTGTCCGACCTGCTGGTCCTCGACGACGCGACCAGCAACCAGCTCATCCTCGCCGGCAGCGAGGCGCAACTGGGTCTGGTGGACGGCATCCTCGAGCAGCTCCAGTCCAGCGTGGCGGCCCGTGCGCCCCGCCAGACCCGGCCGATCGCGGTCGGTCAGCCTGACGAGGTGATCCGGGTCCTTCCCCTGCTCCGCCAGCTCTACACCGAGCGCTGGAAGACCCAGGACGCCGCCGATCCGGCCGATGCGGTCTTCACCCCGGATGCCCCCAACGGCCGGATCCTGGTCACGGCGCGGACCAACCACCTGGCCGAGATCGAGTCCCTGCTGGGGTTGATCCAGGGGCCGGCCGCCACACCGGCGCCACGCGAGACCCGCGTGCTCAACCTCGCCGAGCGCAAGGCCGAGGAGATGGCCGACACGGTGCGCTCGCTCTACCAGGAGGGCCTCAAGACCTCCCCGGTGCCGCCGGCCGATCAGCCGGTCATCCGGGCCGATCCCGAGGGCAACCGCCTCATCGTCACCGGACGGACCAACGACCTCGAGCGCATCGCCGCCCTGGTGCTCGACCTCGACACGGCCAACCGGCGCTCGGGCAACTCCCGGATCTTCCGGCTCACCAACGCCGAGCCGGCCCAGGTCGCTGCGGCCCTCTCCAACACCCTGGCCCGCGTGGACCCCTCCGGCCGCCTCATCCCCCGCGTCACCCTCGGCATCGACACCACCGCGCGGACCCTCGTGGTGTCCGGGCAGGCGCAGGACCTCCAGGCCGCCGAGCAGATCGTGACGCAACTCGACGCCACCACGCTGCGCGAGGCCCGAGACCTCCAGATCCTGCCCGTCCCTCAGGGCTCGGCCACCGAGGCCGTGGCGCGGCTCCGCCCCCTGGTGCTGGACCGGCTCAAGACCTCGGGCAAGGCAGCCGACCTCGTGCTCATCCCCGACGACGCCCAGTCCCGCGTGCTGGTCACGGCCAGCGCGAGCCAGTGGCAGGCGGTGCAGGAGATCGCCTCACGCCTGCTGACCTCCGAGACGAACCTCGTCCGCGGGGTGCGCAGCATTCCCCTCCAGCATGTGACGGCCGCCCCGGTCATCTCGCTCCTGGGACAGCTCTTCTCCCGGGAAATGGATGACGACGTGGCCGAGACATCCCAGCGGCTGGTGGTCACCCCGTCGCTCGACGAGCGCTCGCTGTTGGTCAGCGCTCCGCCGGGCCTCCTTGAGCGGGTCCAGTCGGTGCTCCAGTCGGTGGACACCTCGGATCCGGGCGGCTCCTCGGTGCTGCAGACGGTGCTGCTGCGCAAGGCGGTGGCCGAGACCGTGGCCGAGTCCGTCAACAAGGCCATCGCCGGCAAGGGCACCGATGCCAAGCTCCGGCGCGTGAGCATCACCCCGGTGACCGGGGCCAACGCCCTGCTGCTCAACGGCCCGGGCGAGGCCGTGCAGGAGGTCATGAAGCTGGTCAAGGAACTCGACGCCGAGAGCGCGACAGGCGAGGTCGAGGTGCGGATCTACAAGCTCAACAGCGCCAACGCCACCGATGTCCAGCCGGTGCTCTCGCAGCTGCTGGCCAACGTCAGCACCCGCCTCGAGAGCCGCGGCATCGGCTCGCGGGCCCAGCCGGCCATCGCCATCGACGCCCGGTCCAACAGCCTGCTCATCACGGCGTCGGCCACGCACTTCAAGCTCATCGAGCAACTGCTCCCGACCCTCGACAAGGCCCCGGAACGCTCCGACCGCGACGTCCAGTTCATCTGGCTGCAGAACGCCCGGGCCGGTGACATCCGCCTGAAGGTCGCGGCCGTGTACGAGGACCGCCCCCGGGGCGAGCAGCCCGTGCTGGAGGTCGACCGGGAGGCCAACACGCTGACCGTGATCGCCCGCCGATCCGACATGCCGCAGATCCAAAACCTCATCCAGCGGCTCGACACTTCGGCCCAGGACAACAGCCTGCAGGTGCGCCTGCTCACGGTGGACGACGTGCCGGTGGAGCAGATGGTCGGGATGCTCACCAACATCTACCCCCAGATGCACGGGGGCTCGCTGAAGGTCGTCGACCGCCTGCCGACACTGGACCGAAGCCGGACCAATCAGCCCGGTCAGGCCCCGGAGGTCACCGTGGCCCTCGACCGCAACGCCAACGCCCTGCTCCTGTCGGGGCCGGCGCCGGAGCTGGACCGGATCAACCGGATGGTCATCGACCTCTCGTGGAAGGCCTCGTCCGGCGAGAGCGACCTGCGCATCCTCGCCCTCAAGCAGGCCGACCCCGTGGTCTTGGCCCGGACGCTGAACAACGTGTTCCGGCCCGGCGGTGGCCGTGGCGGCGGGCAACCCGAACCCCAGCCGAACCAAGAGGCCCAGCGCCCGCCGCGCTTCACGGTCGTGGCCGAGCCGCGCTCCCGCAGCCTGCTGGTGCGCGCGTCGGCCAAGGACTTCTCCATCATCGAGTCGCTGGTCCGCCAGCTCGACTCGGCCAGCCCGGCCTCCGACCTCGCCCACCGGCTCATCACCCTGACCCACACCCCGCCCTCCAAGATCACCCCGCTGGTGCAGCAACTGGTCCAGCAGCTGTCGGCCCAGCACCCGGGCGATCCCCTGACGGTCCTCCCCTACGGCCGCTCCCGCGGGCTGCTGGTCGTGGCCCGCGAGCCGCTGATCGCGCGGGTCGAGGCGATGATCAAGACGCTCGACACGCCGAGCGACGACGCCGAGGCCGAGGTCCGGGTGTTCACCCTCAAGCAAAGCGCCGCGCCGTTGGTCGCGACCACCCTGCAGAACCTCCTGCGCCCCGGCGCCGCCGGCGAGGCGGGCAGCGAGGCCCGTGAGCTGCAGGAGCAGGTGCGACGCCTCAACATCCGCGGCGACTCCGGCGAACCGCTGGCCCTGGACCTCCAGCGCCCGATCCAGGTCACGGCCGACCCCAGCGACGGCAACCGGCTGCTCATCACCTCCACGCCGAAGAACCTCGAGGCGCTGGCCAAGGTGGTCGAGATGCTCGACCAGGTCGGCTCGGCCGAGGCGGCGGACTTCGCCGTGGTGGCCCTGCTGCACGCCGACGCCCGCACCGCCAGCCAGACGCTGACCACCATCTTCACCCAGGGCGCCCGCCTCGGCACCCGGCAGGACGGCCCCGGCAAGCCCGAGTTCGGCTCGGGCCGGGCGCTGGCCAGCCCGCTGAATGTCACGCCCGATCCCCGGCTCAACGCGCTGGTGCTCTCCGGCCGGAAGGACTCCATCGAGCTGGCACGCAAGCTCATCAAGGACCTCGACCGTCCCTGGGATGCGGCAGTCACGGAGGTGAAGGTGTTCCGGGTGAAGTACGCCACCCCGAGCCGGCTGCTGCCGATGCTGCAGTCGGTCTTCGCCGAGGGCCCCGCCGTCCCAGGCACCGAGGGCCTCAACAACTACGTCAGCCGCCTCCAGACCCGTCGCGAGGGCGGCAAGGCCGTCACCACCGAGCAGGCCAAGACGCGCACGGCGCTCACCCTGCAGGCCGACGACGATTCCGGCGCCCTCATCGTGGCCGCCCGAGCCGACACCCTGCCCCTGATCGAGGAACTGCTCGCCCAGCTCGACATCCCCGACGCCTCCGGCCTCAGCACCGTGCGCATCTATCCCCTGAAGCACGCCGACGCCTCGGCCGTGCAGAAGATCATCACCGACCTCCACTCGGGGCCCCGCAACGCCAACACCAAGCCGGCCGACCGACCGACCATCACCCTCGACGACCGCAGCAACTCGATGATCGTCTCCGGCAACGACAAGGCCTTCGCCATCATCGACAACCTCATCGCGCAACTCGACAAGCCGATGGCGCCGGAGTTCCGCGACATCCGCATTCTGCCGCTGGCCCACGCCGACGCGGCCCAACTGGCCGCCACGCTCCAGCGGCTCATGGACCAGCGGGTCGCCCGCCAGGGATCCCTCGGGCGCGGCCAGGCCGACAGCCTGAAGATCCTCGTGCTGCCCGAGCCCCGCTCCAACAGCCTGTTGGTCGGCGGCGGCAAGGATGCGTTCGAGCTGGTCGAATCGCTGGCCCGCCGCCTCGACGAGGCCGCCCCGGGCCTGACCGGCGGCGTGCGCATCGTCCCGCTCGAGTACGCCGACGCCCGTATCCTCGCCGCGTCCCTGAACCAGCTCTTCACGCAGCGGTATCAGGCCGGCACCTCGCCCGAGGTCCAGCGCCAGAAGCCCGTGATCCTTCCCGACGCCCGGGTCAACGCGCTCATGGTGTCCGCCGGCCGGGAGGACAACGAGACCATCGACGCCCTGCTCAAGAAGCTCGACCGCAAGCTCGACAACCCGTCGCTGGCCCTGACCGTGCTGCCCCTCAAGCACAACGACGCCGCGCGGGTGGCCACGACCCTCGAGGGCGTCTTCGCCGCCCGGCTTCAGGCCCGCACGCTACCCGGCCAGGCCCCCTCCCCCACCGACCGGGTGGAGATCCAGACCGACAGCCTCAACAACTCGCTCATCGTCTCCTCCAACAAGGAGAACCTCGACCTCATCAAGGACCTGCTCGCCCGGATCGACGTGGAACCCACCGTCGCCGAGGGCGTGCTCGAGACCTTCGTGCTGAAGCACGCCGACGCCCAGCGCGTGGCGACGATGCTCAAGAGCCTAGTCCAGCAGGGCATGTACCGCCCGGGCCGCTCCGACGTGAAGATCCCGGGCCAGGCCGGCCGGGACGCCATGGCCATCGCCGTCGACACCCGCAGCAACACGCTCATGGTCTCGGCCAGCCCCGACAACCTCGGCCTCATCAAGGAGATCCTCGCGAAGGTCGACACCGTGGACTTCGTCGCGGCCACCGACCTCAAGGTCTACAAGCTCGAGCACGCTCGGGCCTCCAACCTCGCCGGGGTGCTCACCCAGTACCTGCAGGCCCGCAAGGCGGCCGACACGGCATCGCTCAACGCCCCGGAACGCAGCATGCCGGTGGCCGTCATCGCCGACACCCGGCTCAACGCCATCCTGGCCACCGGCTCCAAGGAGGCCATCGACATGCTCGACCGGATCGTCCCGCAGCTCGACGCCGAGGATCGCCTCGCCCAGCTCAACTTCCGGGTCTTCCCGCTCAAGGAGGCCACGGCGGTCCGCCTGCAGACCACCCTCCAGCGGCTCTTCGCCAACCGCCCCCCCAAGGCCCGGGGCGAACCGGTCGACCCCATCACCGTCGTGGCGGATGCCTGGGTCAACGCCCTGATCGTCGGGGCGGTGGTCGAGGACATGTCCATGATCGACGGGCTCATCCAGCGGCTCGACACGCAGCAGGCCGAGCTGGGCCTCAAGGTGGAGGTCATCCCGCTGGCCAAGGCCGACGCGCGCAAGGTGGCCCAGACGGTGCAGGGGCTCTTCCGCGAGGGCACGCAGGGCGGTCCCCTGCCGATCGTGGTGACCGCCGACGAACGGGTGAACGCCCTGGTCGTCTCCTGCGGCGCCACCGACCTCAAGCGGATCCGCGACGTGGTGGCCAAGCTGGACACCGACCAGACGGCCCGCGTGAGCGAGATCCGGGTCATCGCCCTCAAGCATGCCCGGGCCGAGAACCTCACCCAGGTGCTCAACACGGCCCTGAACCAGAGGATCACCCCGCTCTCCGACCTGAGCCCCAACGCCCAATCGGTGCTGCAGTTCGTCACCCGCACCCAGGAGGGCCAGGAGTTGGTGACCGCCGCCCTGAAGGAGGCCATCTCGATCACCCCCGATCCGCGGATGAACGCCCTGGTGGTCTCCGGGCCCGTCGATTACATGGGTCTGCTCGAGCAGATCGTGGGACGGCTCGACAACAGTTCGTCGCGCGAGGCCAAGATCCGGGTCTTCCCGCTGCGCAATGCCGACGCCCAGCAGACGGCCCAATTGCTCCTGTCGATGTTCCGCATGCAGTCCAGCGGGACGGCGGCGGCGGCCAACGGGCAGCGCACCATCCAGTACACCCTGATGCGGCCCGCGGCCGACGGCACCGAGACGCCCTCCGCCACGGCCGTCATCGGTTCCGAGGAGCAGACGGCGCTGACGGTCAGCGTCGATCCGCGCACCAACACGCTGCTGGTCGGCGGCACCGAGCATTACGTGGGCCTCGTGCAGCAGATCATCGAGACCCTCGACTCGTCCGAGGCCCTGGAGCGCAAGACGGAGGTCTACCGCCTCAAGAACGCCCAGGCACCGGACGTCGGCACCGCCATCCGCAGCTTCCTCGACCAGGAGCGCCAGCGGGTCACCCAAGTGCTCGGGACCGACGCCGTCGGCACCGCCCAGCGCCTGCTCGAGCGCGAGGTGGCCATCGTGCCCGAGCAGGTGAGCAACACCCTGCTGCTCTCGGCCAGCCCTCGCTACTTCGAGCAGATCCACCAGATCATCGAGGAACTCGACCAGGCCCAGGCCCAGGTGCTCATCCAGGTGCTGCTGGCGGAGGTGACCCTCGACTCCAACCGGGACCTCGGCTTCGAGTGGACCTTCACCAAGAACGTCGGCAACGGTTGGAATGTGGGAACCGGCACCGACTTCGGCATTCCCAACCAGCTGCAGAACTTCGGCGGCTACTCCGCGCTGGTGACGGGCAACAACATGCAGTTCCTGATGCGGGCCCTCGAGAACGACGGCCGGGTCGAGGTCTTGAGCCGGCCTCAGATCCTCACGGCCGACAACAAGATCGCGTCGATCAACATCGGCCAGCGGGTGCCCATCATCACCGGAAGCTCCACCACGCCCCAGGGTGGCCAGATCAACACCTTCGACTACCGCGATGTCGGCGTGAACCTGACGGTGACCCCGCGCATCACGGGCGAGGGCTTCGTCAAGATCGATGTCGGGGCCACCAACAGCTCGCTGGCCAGCTCGAGCGTCGAGATCAACGACAAGGCCACGGTGCCGATCATCAACGAGCGCCGGGCGTCCACGACGGTGACGGTGCAGAGCGGCCAGACGGTGGTCATCGGCGGGCTCATCGGCACGGTGGACGACCTCCGCCGCAAGAAGACCCCCTTCTTCGGCGACATCCCCGGCATCGGCTTCTTCTTCCGGAGCACCTCCAAGAAGTCCGAGCGCCGCGAACTGCTCATCATGCTGACGCCGCAGGTCCTGACCGGGAACCACGACCAAGAACCCAAGGTGACCACCATCGGGAACTTCTCGACCCGCATGCTGGAGACGTCGACGCTCCGGAGCGCCGAGCGCAAGGATCCGCTGAAGGACCAGCTGCTGGAGCCCATCTTCCCGAAGGACTCCGACGCCTCGAAGACCAACGCCCCGGCCGAGACGAAGAAAAAGTGATGCCCGGCCACCTCCCCCAACGCTCGGCGCCCATGGCGCCCCGGTGGTCCCTCCTCCCGGTGCTGGCGGCGCTTGCCGCACTCGGGATCGCCGGATGCGCGACCACGGGCACCGGAGCAGGAACGCTGGGTCTGGGAAAAACGCCGCGTGCCTCCGGGATCCAGGAACTGCACCTGCTGACCATGCCCGTGGCCCTCAACCTCGACGGCACTCCGGGACCGGACGGCGTGGCGGTGAAGCTCTTCGCCAACGTCGGAAGCGCGGCGAAGCCGGCCCCGATCCGCTCAGGCGAGATCGAGATCCTGCTCTTCGACGGCCTGCTGAGCGGAGGCTCCGCGGCCTTGCCGCAACCCTCGCACGCATGGCGGTTCACGGCGGCGGAACTCAGGGGGTTCGAAACCCAGGCCATGGTCGGCACCGGCTATCAGCTGACGCTGCGCTGGGGGGCGTTCCGCCCGAAGAACGACCGGGTGACCCTCATCGCCCGCCACCCGGTCGGCGAAGGTCGCTACCTGTACTCGACGCCAGGCGTGATTGCCTGCGCCCCCTGAACGGGACCTTCCGCAAACCGGTCGCCGGGGTCGCCGGGATGGCGTCCGGAGGCGGACGATCCCGGCCCACGAATCTGTTATGGCCGCCCCGGCCATGCCCCGACGGCGCCCTTGCCCGGGGCCTGGGCCACGGGCTCCTCGGTCGGGTCGCTGAGCGACCTCAGGACGGCCTCGGCACGTCCGGAATCGCCGGCTTCCAGATGGGTCAGCGCCTGACGGAAGGCCCCCCAACGGAAATCGGCGGGCCCCTCGGCACGGTCCACCCGGTCGAGGAAGGCCGCGATCTCGATGAGCTTGCACCGGGCGTCCATGAAGTAGAGGTCCAACACCTTCTGACGGGTCATGCGGCCGAAGGTATCGCAGGAGTCTGGCGACTCCAAGGCGCCAAGAGGGCATGCCTCCGCCCAACATCGACCTCACGACGACCGATGATGATCGAATCGTTGCCCATCAGCCGGGGTCTCGGGCAGGTTCTCCCTACGCATCGGCTGGTTTCAGGACACTCCGGACCGGGGCGGTGCCCACGATGACCCTCACTCAGGACTCCAAGATCTACGTCGCAGGACACCATGGCCTGGCCGGCAGCGCCATCTGGCGCAGCCTCGAACGGCGCGGATACCGGAACCTCATCGGCCGGCGCTCCCGCGAGCTGGACCTCTGCGATGCCCGTGCCGTCGACGCGTTCTTCGCGACCGAGCGGCCCGAGGCGGTGTTCCTTGCGGCGGCCAAGGTCGGCGGCATCAAGGCCAACCACGACTTCGCGGGCGAGTTCCTCTTCCGCAACCTGGCCATCCAGAACCACGTCATCGATGCGGCCCGGCGGCATGGGGTGCGCAAGCTGCTGTTCCTCGGCAGCTCCTGCATCTACCCGCGGATGTCCCCCCAACCGCTGAAGGAGGAGTTCCTGTTGAGCGGCCCCCTCGAGCCGACCAACCAGTGGTACGCCATCGCCAAGATCGCCGGCATCAAGCTCTGCCAGGCCTACCGGCGCCAGTACGGCTGCGACTTCATCGCCGCCATGCCCACCAACCTCTACGGACCGGGTGACAACTACGACCCGCTGGGCTCGCATGTCCTGCCGGCGCTGATCCGGCGCTTCCACGAGGCCAAGGTCGCCGGCGCGCCGGACGTCACCTGCT
>VHCX01000052.1 GCA_016871615.1 Verrucomicrobiota bacterium | reverse complement strand
GGCCTACGGGTTCTGGGACTACCACGGCAACAACTTCGGCAATGCCCGCAACGACCTTCCCATGCTCGACCAGGCCCTGAGCGCCCTGATCGCCGACCTGCACGACCGGGGCCTCCAAGATGACGTGAGTGTCATCGCCTGGGGCGAGTTCGGCCGCTCGCCCACCATCAACAAAGATGGCGGCCGCGACCATTGGCCGCGGGCGAACTGCGCGCTGCTGGCCGGCGGCGGCATGAAGGTCGGCCAAGTGATCGGTGCCACCGACCGGTTGGGCGGCGAGCCCAGCGAGCGGCCTGTCCAGTTCGGCGAGGTCTTCGCCACGCTCTACCAGAACCTCGGCATCGACGTGAACAAGACCACGCTGCCCGACCTGACGGGCCGGCCCCAGTTCCTGGTCCCCGAGGGATGCCAGCCCATGAAGGAGTTGGTGGGCTGACCGAAGAATCCGCCATGCCGGCCAATCGGAATTCCATGAAATCGCCCCGCCTCGTCGCCCTGAGGGCCATCCTTTGCGCCGGCCTCGTGGCCGTCGCCGACCGGCTCGTGGCCGGTACCCTGGAGGTGCAGTTCCGCGCCGGGGCCTCCGGGCTGGTGCTCGACTCGCAGGATGCCCGGCAGCAGCTCCTGGCCACCGCCGATGGCCGCCGCGATGTCACCCGCGAGGTGTCGTGGAGTGCCGAGCCGGAGGGCATCGTGCGCATCGACCCCACGGGCCGCGTGCTGCCGGTGGCCGACGGTTCGGCCGTCATCACGGCCCGGACCCGCGACGGCTCCGCCTCGGCGACCCTGCCGGTCCGGGTCCTGCATGCCGACCAGCCGGCCCCGCTCCACTTCGCCCACCAGATCGTCCCGATCTTCACCAAGAACGGCTGCAATGGCGGCGGCTGCCACGGCAAGGCGGCCGGCCAGAACGGCTTCCGCCTCTCGCTGCTCGGCTTCGAGCCTGACGAGGACTACGAGCACCTGGTCCGCGAGGCCCGCGGCCGGCGTCTCTTCCCGGCCGACCCGCCGCGCAGCCTGCTGGTCACCAAGGGCACGGCCGAGACCCCGCACGGCGGGGGCAAGCGCCTGGAGATCGGCTCCGACGACTACCGCCGCCTCGTCCGCTGGATCGGGCAGGGCATGCCGGTGGGCCGCACCAACGCGCCCACGGTCCAGCGTCTCGAGGTCTTCCCCTCCGCCCGCACCCTGGCCCTTGAAGCCGGCCAACAGCTCGTGGTGACCGCCCACTACAGCGACGGCTCCGCCGAGGACGTCACCCGCAGCTGCCTCTTCGAGCCCAACGACAAGGACATGGCCTCGGCCGACGCCCACGGCCTGCTCAAGATCTTCAACCAGCCGGGCGAGTTCGCGGTGATGGTCCGCTATCAGGACAAGGTGGCCACCTTCCGCGCCACCATCCCGCTCGGAGCCCCGGTCGAACGCCTGCCGGTGGCGCGCAACTTCGTCGACAAGCTGGTCTTCAAGCAGCTCCAGGTGGTGGGCATGCCCCCGAGCGAGGTCTGCGACAAGCCGACCTTCCTCCGTCGCGTGACGCTCGACATCGCCGGCCGCCTCCCCACGGCGGACGAGGTCCGGGCCTTCGACGCCGACACGGCCCCCGGGGACCGCGACCGCGTGATCGATCGTCTCGTGGCCTCGACCGACTACGCCGACTACTTCGCCGGCAAGTGGGCCGCGCTGCTGCGCAACAAGCGCACCGATCCCAAGCAGGCGCGGGGCACCATCGCCTTCCACGCCTGGGTCCGCGACAGCCTGGCGGTCAACAAACCCTACGACCGGTTCGTGCGCGAGGTGCTCACCGCCTCGGGCGATGTCTCCGACAACCCGCCCGTGGCCTGGTACCGGCAGGTCCGCACGGTGCAGACCCAGCTCGAGGACGTCTCGCAGCTGTTCCTCGGCCAGCGCATGCAGTGCGCCCAATGCCACCACCACCCGTATGAGAAGTGGAGCCAGGCCGACTACTGGAGCTTCGGCGCCGCCTTCTCGCAGGTGGCCTACAAGCCCGGAAGCCAACCCGGCGAGGAGGTCATCCAGCACCGCCGTGGCGAGGCCAAGGCCACCAACAAGAAGAACGGCCAGTCGGTCAAGCCCGCCGCCCTCGGGCAGTCGGCCTTCCAGTTGGACGTCGACGACGACCCCCGCGTGTTCCTGGCCGACTGGATGACCTCGCCCAAGAACCCCTGGTTCGCCAAGGCGCTGGTCAACCGCTACTGGAAGCACTTCTTCGGCCGCGGGCTGGTGGACCCCGAGGACGACATGCGCGACACCAACCCGCCAAGCAACCCCGAGCTGCTCGACGCCCTGGCCGCGCACTTCGTGGCCTCCGGGTTCGACCTCAAGGACCTGGTCCGGACCCTGTCCCGGAGCAGCACCTACCAGCTCAGCTCCGTGCCCAACGCCCACAACGCCAAGGACCGGCACCACTTCTCGCGCTTCTATCCCCGGCGCCTTCCCGCCGAGGTGCTGCTCGACTCGGTCAACACCCTCACGGGCTCCCGCAGCCAGTTCGAGGGCCTGCCCGCCGGCACCCGTGCGGTCTGCCTGCCGGACAACAGCTTCAACGCCCAGAGCTACTTCCTGACCGTGTTCGGCCGGCCCGAGGGCAGCAGCGCCTGCGAATGCGAGCGCAGCATGGAGGCCTCCCTCAGCCAGAGCCTGCACCTGCTCAACTCCAAGGACATCCAGGCCCGGTTGAGCGGCGACGATTCCCGCCCGGCCCGCCTGAACGCCGATTCCCGGCCCGATGCCGACAAGCTCTCCGAGCTGTACCGGATGGCCTACGCACGCACGCCGGCGGCCGACGAGATCCGCAGCGCCGTCGAGTACCTCGACCGCAAGGCCGCCGCGGCCAAACCCGGCAAGGACGCGGCCGAGACGTCAGCCCTCCGGTCCAAGGCGCGTCGAGAGGCCTGGGAAGACCTGACCTGGGCGCTCCTGAACACCAAGGAGTTCCTCTTCAACCACTGACGCATGTCGCGGGTCTCCTGGGTCCTCCGGATCGCCCTCGCATGGGCCGCCCTCGCCTCCGCCTGGGCCCAACTCCCGGCGCCTCGTCTGCTGACGGTCTTCCCGCCCGGCGGGGCCGCCGGATCCACGGTCGAGGTGACGGTGGCCGGTTCCGACCTCGACGAGGCCGTCTCATTGGTCTTCTCCGAACCCGGCGTGACCGGGGTCCCGGTGCCCGGCGCGTCCGACCGGTTCCGGGTGACCCTGCCGGCGAACCTGCCGGAAGGCCTGCTGGACCTCCGGGTGCTCGGTCGCCACGGACTCTCCAACCCCAGGGCGTTCTCGGTCGGCGCGGCGGGAACCGAGCGGTCCTGGAAGGAGACACCGTCGTCCCCGGAGAAGGCCTTCGACCTGCCGCTCGAGTCGGTGGTGCAGGGGCGCCTGGGCGCCCAGGAGGTGCTGTGGTTCCGGTTCCGGGGCGAGGCCGGCCAGGCCCTCGGGGCCCGCCTGGAGGCGTCCGGCCTCGATTCCCGCCTCGTGCCCGACCTGGCACTGACCGACGCCGCCGGCCATGAGGTCGCGCGGGTCCGCCGCCGGGAATGGTTCGATTTCCGGCTGCCCTCGGCCGGCACCTACCTGTTGCGCCTCAACGACTCCCTCTACCGTGGCGGCGACACCCATGGCTTCCGCCTCCGCCTAACGGCCCGTCCCCGTGTGGCCTTCGCGGTGCCGATGGTGTTGCAGGCGGGCCGTCCTCAGCGCGTCACCCTCTACGGTCGACGCCTGCCCGGAGGCGTGCCGTCCCCGGTGCTCGGACCCGACGGCGAGTCGTGGGAACAGCGTGAGGTGGAGGTCCTGGCCCCGGCCACCCCCGACGATCCCCAGGCCACCGTGGCGGTCTTGCCGGCACCGGCCTCGACGCCCCTGGCCTCGGGGGTGTGGTTGTGGCGCGGTTCCGGGGCCGCCGGCCCGGCTCCGGCGATCGCCCCGCTCGAGCCCGTGCCGTGGGCCTTGACGACGTTGCCGGTGGTCACGGCGGCCCCGACGGGGCTGGTCCAGGTGACCCCGCCCTGCGAGGTCTCCGGGCTGTCTCCGGAGCGGGGGCAGGCCGCCGGCGTGGTCTTCGACGCCAAGACTGGCGAGGTGTTCCAGGTCGAGCTGACCTCCGAGCGCTGGGGCTTCCCGGTCGACCCGATGGCGGTGGTCCAGCGCGCCAAGCCCGGTGCCTCCCCGGCCGAGGCCGTGTCCTGGGTCGACGTGCTGGAACTGGGCGACACCGAGCAGAACCTGGGCGACCGGGAGTTCCGCACCGCGCACCGCGATGCCGCAGCCCGCTGGAAGGTGGAGGAGGGCGGTCGCCACCGCATCGTCGTCCGCGACGGGTTCCGGCGGGGCGACGGCCAGGCCCGGTTCCCGTACCGGTTGAGCCTGCGCCGCGAGAGTCCGGACTTCCAACTGGCCGTCTTTCCCATGCCGCCGCCCCGGGCGGGCGAGGATCGCAGCATCGCGGTGGTGTCGCCGTCGATACGCCGGGACCAGACGCTGGCGTTCCGCGTCGTCGCCTTCCGGCAGGACGGATTCGATGGCGACATCCGGCTGGGGGCCATCGACCTGCCGTCCGGGGTGGGCGCGTCGGCCCCCCGCATCGCCGCGGGCCAAAACACCGGCGTCCTGCTGCTGAGCGCCGGTGCCGGGGCCACGGGTTCGGCCCCGTGGCGGCTGGTCGGCACGGCCACCCTCGGTGCCGGCACGCTGGTCCGCACGGCCTCGGTCGCCTCGGTGGTCTGGCCGGTCGCCGACTTCAACAACGAGAATCCGGTCGTCCGCCGCACCCGCGGCACCTCGCTGGCGGTGGTGACCGCCGAGTCGGCCCCGGTGACCCTGCGGGTCGGCACCGCCACGCCCTCGGCCGACGGGGCCACCTGGAAGCTGCCGCTGCACCTGGAGCGGCGTGGCGAGTTCCAGGGCGCCTTCAACGTCAAGGCCGGCGGACATCCGGCGCTGGACAAGGCCAAGGAGATCCCGATTCCCGAGAAGGCCACCAACCTCGTGGCCGAACTGGCCCTGGGCGAGGCCCGTTTCCCCAATGGAACGCACACCCTGTGGCTGCAGGGCAGTCTCGCCGGCAAGTACCGGCAGGCTCCGGAGGCCGTCGCCGTCTCGGAGGCCGAACTGAAGGCCGCCGAGCAGGCCTTGGCGTCGGCCAAACCGGAGGGCAAGCCCGCCGCCGAAGCCCGCAAGAAGGAGGCCGAGGCCCGCAAGAAGGCCGCCGACGAGAAGGCCAAGCCCCGCGATGTGACCGTCGCCGTTTGGTCCGAACCCTTCATCGTGACGGTCGGGGCCATTCCGGCCGCCGCCGGCAAGGAGTCCAAGCCATGACGTGTCGACCGAGAGCCTCCCGGCAACCCTTCCATCGAGGCCGGTGTCCGGTCGCATTTGAGGCCGTCGCATTTGAGGCCGGCGGCATGGTCCGTGTCCTCGCCGGTGTGGCCGCCGCGATCGCGCTGGCGATCCCGCCGCTCGTCGCGGCCGTCACGCCGCTGACCATCGATCGGCCGGCCGCCGGGGCATCGACGCCGGTCGGGTTCCAGAAGGACATCCTTCCGATGTTCCAGGCCAACTGCCTGCCCTGCCACAACCAGACCCGGGCGAAGGCGGGCCTGAACCTGGAGACCCCGGCGGCCCTGCTCCGCGGCGGCGACACCGGCCCGGGCGCGGTGCCCGGCAAGCCGGCCGAGAGCCTGGTGCTCAAGTCGGCCGCGCATCAGGTGGAGGATCTGGTCATGCCGCCGGCCGGCAACAAGTCGAACGCCCGCGACCTGACCCCGCAGGAACTCGGCCTGCTCTGGCGCTGGATCGAACAGGGGGCCAAGGCCGACCAGGCGGTCGTGGTGGAGCCGTCGTGGAAGCCCATCCCGCAGGAGTGGAATTCCAGCTTCGCCGTGGCCCTCGATTCCGGGGGCGCCACGGTGGCCGTGGCCCGGGCCAACCGGGTCAGCGTGCTCGACGTGGCCACCGGCCGGACGCTGGGCCGGCTCGAGGATCCCTCGCTCGAGGGCGCCACCCAGCGCGACGTGGTGGGGGCCTTGGCGTTCAGCCCCGACGACCAGTGGTTGGCCACCGCCGGGTTCCGCGAGGTGCGCCTGTGGCAGCGCCGGCCCGTGACCGTCGAGCCGGTGCTGGCCGTGCCTTCGTCTGCGGCCTGGGTGGCCGCGGACTTCTCACCCGACGGCAAGGTGCTGGCCTCCATCAAGGCCTCGGGCCACCTGGAGATCCGCACCGATCCCCTCGGACGGCTGCAGGGGGCCTGGGCCCTGAAGGGGTTCGCTGCGGCCGCCGCCGCGCCGCAGGTGCGCTTCCGGTGGTCCAGGGACGGGCGTTGGCTGGCGATTTCCTCCGGTCGGGACTGCTGGAATCTCTCGCCCGGTGGATCCGGCTATTCCCTGGCCCAGGCGCCCACGCTGCCGGCCGAGCCGACCGGCATGGCGTGGGTTCCGGGCGACGACCACTGGTGCCTCACCTACGGCACGAACCATCCGCCCCAGCGACTGCGTCAGGGCGGGCCGGGTTCCGGTGGCGCCCGGTGGATCCTGGAGGAGGCCCACGGGATTCCGGCCGGGGTCACGGTCCTGGCACCGGACCCGGTCGCCGAGGGCTCGCTCTGGGGAGGCGATGCGCAGGGCGCGCTCCAGCGATGGGGACGGTCGGCTCTCGGCCCCCGGGCGCTGACGTCACCCGTGCGATCGTTGCTGTGGGACCGTTCGGGTTCGAACGGGGTCGCGATGTTGGCCGACGGATCGGCGGCATCCCTCGCGGCCGACGGCTCCGTCACCAACGCCCCGCGGATGTCCGGCGATCCACGGTTGGTGGCCGACGCGGCCCGCGAGGAGCGCGAGGTCACGCGGGCGCGCCTGGAGGTCACGCTGGCGGGCTCCCGCATCCAGGAGGCCCGCGTCGCGGTGACCAATGCCCAATCGGCCCTGTCGAAGGCCCGCGAGAAGCGCGACCAGACCGCCAAGGCGCTCACGGAACGCCAGAAGGAGTCGGCCGACCAGGAGGCCCTGGTCGCCTCGGCCACCCGGGACCGGGATGCGGCCGACGCCGAGTTGGCCAAGGTCCGGGCCGACGCCAAGGCGGCCGGCGACCAGGTGCAGAGAGCGTCGGCCGCGGCGAAGGCGTCGCCCGAGGCGGCCCTCCGGGGTGTTGATGACTTGCTGGCCAAGGCCGAGGCGGTCGGCCGTGCCAAGGCGCTGCTCGAGCGGGCCGAGGCCGAGGTGCCTCCGCGCCGCAAGAAGGCCGAGGAGCAGCTCGCCGCCGCCCAGAAGAAGGTGGGCGAACTCAAGGCGCCGCTCGACAAGTCCCGCATCACGGCCGAGGGGGCCGCCCAGGATGTCGTGCTCTCGGAGAAGTCCCTGACGGGGGCGACCGACGCCGTGGCCGTGGCGGAGACCGAGGAGCGTCAGGCCCGGGACCGGGTGTCCAAGGCCGAGGCCCGTTGGGCGACCGCGCGGGCGGCCCGCGACCGGTCCGCCACCGGCTCCTTCCTGGCCGCCGCCCTGGCGGCCTCCAGCGAGTCGCTCCTGACCGTGGGAGAGGGCGGCCTCTGGACCCGGTGGCACCCCCGGACCGGTCGGGCCATGGAGACCTTCGCCACCGGCCAGGGAAACCCCTTGGCGCTGGTCGCCCTCGGTGACGACGAATTCCTCGCGGCCTTCCCCGACGGTGTCCGCCGCGTCCGGACCGCCCGCCCGTGGTTCCTGCGCCAGCGCATCGCCGGCACCACCAACGCGCCGGCCTTCGCCGACCGGGTCAATGCCCTGGCCTTCAGCCCGGATGGCTCGCTCCTGGCCACCGGCGGCGGCGAGCCCTCGCGTTCCGGGGAGCTCAAGCTCTGGAAGCTCCCGGAGGGCACGCTGGCCGCCGACCTCGGGGGGCTTCACAGCGACGCCGTCACCGCCGTGGCCTTCTCGCCGCGCGGCGACCGCCTGGCCACCGCCGGCACCGACCGCTTCGCGCGCATCACCGGGCTGCAGACCAACGCGCCCCGGTTCAACCTCGAGGGCCACACCCATCATGTGATCGGCGTGGCCTGGTCCCCGGATGGCGGCGTGCTGGCCACCGCCGGGGCCGAGGGCGTGGTCAAGCTGTGGAATCCCCGGACCGGCGAGCGGCGCAAGAATGTCGACGGCTTCGGCAAGGAAGTCACCGGGCTGCAGGCGGCGGGGCCGTCGCTGCGCTTCGTGGCGCTCAGCGGCACCGGCGGCGGCCGCCTCTTCAAGGCCGACGGCGAGAAGGTGCGTGACCTGGCCTCGGTGCCCGACTACCTGCAGGCGCTGGCCGTGAGCCCGGACGGCCGATGGATCGTGGGGAGCGATGACCGCGGCCACGTGCGGGTCTGGGACTCGGAGAACGGTCAATTGCGGCAAAGTTGGGCGCCCTGACCGTCGGGCCCAGGCCGGGCTTTGACCCCGGACGACGGATCTGCATCCTAGCCGAAATACTTTCCATGCTCCTCGCCGAAATGACCTCGCCGCGGCTCGCCGCGCTGCCCCGCGAGACCCCGATCGTGTTCCCCGTCGCCGCGATCGAGCAGCACGGGGGCCACCTCCCGGTGGTGACCGACACGAGCCTCGTCGGCGAGGTGGCCCGCCGGGCCGAGGCGGCCCTGTCCGACCGCGTGGTCTTCGCCCCGGTGCTCTGGCTGGGCAACTCCGACCATCACCTTGATTTCCCCGGCACGCTGTCCGCGCCGCCGCGTCCCTACCTCGACCTGCTTGGGGGGCTTGCCGACAACGTGCTGCGGCATGGGTTCCGGCGGATCCTCTTCCTCAACGGCCATGGCGGGAACGACGTGCCCGGCCGGCAGGCCGTGTTCGAGCTGCGCCAGCGCCACCGGGACACCGACGGCCTGCTGCTGCTCTTCGCCACCTACTGGAGCCTCGGCGGCCAGCCTTTCGAGCGTCCCGTGCCGGGCGGTTGGGTGCAGGGCGACATGGGCCACGCCTGCGAGTGGGAGACCTCGATGATGCTGCGCCTCGACCCGGCCCGTGTCGGTCCCTTCGCCGGGTTGGCTCCGGTCGACGCCACCCCGCCGTTCCACCCGGCCCATCGCGGCTGGGTCACGCGGGAGCGGACCACCACGGGCCACATCGGCCACCCCGCCGCCGCCTCGATCGAGAAGGGCGAGACGCTCTTCGAGGTCTTCTCGGCCGACGTGGTCCGGTTGCTGGAGCGGGTGCTCCGCTGGGACGGCCGCTCCTGGTCCGAAGGCTGAGCCCGGAACACCCCATCCCTCCCGATGAGCAGCACCGTCCCCAGCCCTTCCGGTCCGCGCGGTGCCGCCTGGAAATGGTCGGTGTGCGGCCTGCTGTTGCTGGCCTCGGCGATCAACTACATGGACCGGCAGACGTTGTCCGGGCTCTCGGTGCGGATCACCCAGGAGTTCGGGATGTCCAAGACCCAGTACGGGCAGGTCGAGGCCGTCTTCGGCTACGCCTTCGCCGCGGGCTCGGTGCTCTTCGGGTGGATGGCCGACCGCTTCGCGGTGCACCGGGTCTACGCGGCTGTGCTGGCCCTCTGGTCGCTGGCCGGCATGGCCACGGGGTGGGCCCGCGACCATCAGGACCTGCTCGTCCTGCGTGGGTTGCTGGGGTTCTTCGAGGCCGGCCACTGGCCCTGCGCGGTGCGCATCACCCGATCGCTGCTGGACGAACGCCAGCGTTCCCTCGGCAACGGGCTGCTCCAGAGCGGGGCGACCGTCGGGGCCATCCTCACCCCGTTGCTGCTGCCCCTGCTGCTCGGCGCCGGCGCCGCGGACGGCACGGGTGCCTGGCGTCCGCCCTTCTTCCTGCTGGGCGGGGTGGGCCTGCTCTGGCTCGTCCCATGGTTCGCCATGATCCGCTCGGGCGACCTGCGTTCCGGGGACGAATCGATGGCGTCGGCCGGCGCGTCGGCGGTGCCGTTCACGCGCGTGCTCTTCAGCGGGCGGATGCTGGCGGTCATCGTCGTGGTGGCCTGCATCAACACCACCTGGCAGGTCCTCCGCGCCTGGCTGCCGATGTTCCTGCAGAAGGGCAGGGGGTATTCCGAGACCGAGGCGCTGCACTTCAACTCGGCTTTCTTCGCCGCGGCCGACGTCGGCTGCCTGGCGGCCGGGGCGCTGGCGGTGGCCCTGGCCCGGCGCGGGCGTTCGCCCTCGGGCGCCCGGTTCGTCGTTTTCGCCGGCTGCGCCCTGCTGTGCTGTGGCACGCTGGCGGCGCCATGGCTGGGCCGGGGACCGCTGCTGCTGGTGGTGCTGCTGGCCATCGCGGCCGGGTCGCTCGGGGTCTTCCCGCTGTACCACACCTTCACCCAGGACCTCTCCGATCACCACCAGGGCAAGATCACCGGCGCGGCCGGGGTGGCCGGCTGGATCCTGCCCGCCCAGGCCCAACTGCTCTTCGGGATGTCCGCCGACCGCCTCGGCACGATGGACCCGGGCCTGGCCGTCGCCGGGCTCCTGCCCCTGCTGGCCCTGCCGCCCCTCTGGTACCTCCACCGGATCCGGACCCGAACCCCTGCCTGAAGGACTCAGACCCCATGACCCCCAACGTCTCCCGTCGCCAGTTCCTCACCACCGCCGGCACCGTCGCCGGGCTCACCGTCGCCGCCCCCTCGGCCTGGGCCCGGAAGGCCGTGGAGCCGGCGCGCAAGAAGGTCGCCCTCATCGCCACCGAGGTGCGCCTGCATTCGCACGCGCAGCATTTCATCGACCGCTTCCTGGTGGGCTACGCGTGGGAAGGGCGCTGGCGCAAGCCCGAGGTGGACCTGGTGTCGCTGTATGTGGACCAGTTCCCGGACAAGGACCTCGCCCGCGGCACGGCGGCGCGGCATGGCGTGCCCATCCATGGATCCATCGCCGAGGCCCTGACGCTGGGCACGGGGAAGCTGGCGGTCGACGGGGTGGTGATCATCGGCGAGCACGGCAAGTACCCGAAGAACGAGAAGGGGCAGACGCGCTACCCGCGCCACCGTTTCTTCAAGGAGGTGGTCCGCGTGTTCGAGGCCTCGGGCCGCAGCGTGCCGGTGTTCAACGACAAGCACCTCTCGACCGACTGGCGCGAGTGCGTGGAGATGGTGGAGGACTCCCGGCGCCTGGGCTTTCCGTTCCAGGCCGGTTCGTCGCTGCCGGTGACCAAGCGCATGCCGGCCCTCGAGATGCCCCTGGGCACCCCGCTGTCCGAAAGCCTTTGCGCGGCCTACGGCGGCCTCGACAGCTACGACATCCACGGCCTCGAGACCGCCCAGTGCATGTCCGAGCGGCGGCGGGGCGGGGAGGTCGGGATCCGTCGGGTGCACGGGCTGCGCGGTGCCGCCTTCTGGCAGGAGTTGTCCCGTCGGGAGTCCACCGTGCGGCTCCTCGAGGCGGCCCTGGTCCGCAGCCACAACCTGCCGGTGCGCGACGGTTATCCGTCGGCGCCGGTCGACCTGGCCTGGGCCCGCGAGGTGTTCCCCGAGGCCTGGGGCTACTTCATCGACCACCGCGACGGGTTCCGCACCACCCTCGCGATGCTGGCCATCCGCGACTTCAACTACGCGGGCCTCGATGCGCGGACCGGCCGGATCCTCTCCTGCCAGATGTACCTGCCCATGCCGACGCACGGGTCGTCCACGGCCGACTTCTTCAACCCGCAGATCCGCCACATCGAGCGGATGGTGGTGGAGAACCGTCAGCCCTATCCGCTGGAGCGCACCTTGCTCACCTCGGGCATGACCCTGGCGGGCGTGGAATCCCTGCACCGGGGACAGCCCATCGACACGCCCGAGATGGCCGTCCGCTATCGGGTCGGGAGCGAATCGTTCTTCTGGCGGGATTGAGGACGCCGCCAGAGGCCGGCCCTGCACCGCGGGGAGGGCGGCCAACGGGGCGCCCACACGGGTGCCCCCAAATGGGCGCGCGCCGGCGGGCCAACGGGTTCCGCGCGTGACGCCGCCCGTCGGCATGTTACGATCTCGTGACCAACCGTCCCCAGTTGGCACGGAAGATGCCAAGAGTGCGTCATCCCGTGCCCATCACCGCCCGGCCGTTCAAGGTCCGGTCGGGGCGGTCGGCCCGGTGCTTCCATCATGAATCCGTCCTTCCTGATCCAGGCGATCCCCGGTCGCTGGTTGCTGGTGTTGCTGCTCGTCCTGACGCCCTGCCTACGGGGCGGGAGCCTGTTGCGCGAGGTCTACCTCCGCATTCCCGGCGTCGCGCTGGCCGACCTGACCAACAACCCGGCATTCCCCGCCAAGCCGTCCTCCACCAACCTCATCACGGACCTCTTCGAGGCCCCGACCGATGTCGCCGACAACTACGGCCAGCGGTTGAGTGGAATCTTCACCGCGCCCGTGGGTGGCCCGTACACCTTCTGGATCGCCGGTGACGATGCCTCCGGCCTCTTCCTCAGCACCGATGCCACCCGGGAGAAACGGCGCCAGATCGCCAGCGTGCCGGGGTGGACCAGCCCACGGGAGTGGGGTCGGTACACCGAGCAGCAGAGCGCTCCCACCACGCTGGTGGCAGGCGGCCGCTACTACCTCGAGGCCCTGCAGAAGGAGGGCGGCGGCGGGGACAACCTGTCGGTGCGATGGTTGCGGCCCGACGGCGTCGACGAGGGGCCGATCCCCCTCGACGCGTTCATCGCCTGGGGCCTGAAGCCCGAGGCGCCCCGGATCTCCGTGCAACCGGTGGCGGCCACGGCCGGCGAGGGCGGCGTGGCCACCTTCACGGTCGCCTTCGACAACCCGGGCGGGGCCGAGGTGCTGTGGCGGCGCAATGGCCAATTCATCCCGCAGGCCTCGGGACCGCAGCTCCGGCTGGACCCCGTGCGTTGGGCCGACGATGGGGCCCTGTTCCAGGCCTTCCTCACCAACGCGCTTGGCACCACCCAATCGGTGGCCGTGGCCCTCACGGTCACCCCCGACACCGTCGCGCCCGAGGTGCTTCGGGTCTTCAATATCGGCCTGACCAACGTGGTGATCGAGTTCAGCGAACCCGTGGCGATCCCGACGACCGCGGCACTCCCCGAGAGCTTCCGGATCGATGGAGGCGTGACGGTCCGATCCGCCTCCCCGGGGACCAGTCCGGGTCTGGTGGTGCTGGAGGTGGCCGGGATGGTCGAGTCCACCCGGTACCAGGTGTCGATCCAGGGCGTGCGCGACCTGTCGGCCCGTGCCAATCCCGTCGCGCCGGGGACCCGGCGGGAGTTCTTCACCGCCGACCTCGCGCCGGTGACCCTCGGGGGCAACGAGGCCCGTGCGACCACGGTGCAGTGGGTGGCCCGGGGCGGCTTCGACGTCTCGGTGCGCGGCGGGGACATCGGCGGCACCGTCGACTCGGCCGGACTGGCGGCCCAGTCGCTGCGGGGTGATTTCGACCTGCGCGTGCGCGTGGAGTCCCTCACGATCACCGATCCCTTCGCGAGCGCCGGACTGGTGGTGCGCTCCAGCGAGGACGCCAACGCCACCTTCGCCGGCGCCTTCGCCGGGTCGCCCACCGTGGGGTCCTTCTTCCGCTCGCGGCTGGGCACCGGGGCCAACGCGGTCCTCGCGGCGCCCCGGGGCGGCTTCCCGGTGAACCATCCCCGCACCTGGCTGCGCCTGAGGCGCAGCGGCGGCGTGCTGACGGGTTTCGGATCGATGGATGGCACGAACTGGACGTCCCTGGGCACGGCCACGATCTCGATGCCCGAGTCGGTCGCGGTGGGTCTGGCGGTCTCGGGCCGCGATACCAATGCCGTGGCCGTGGCGCGGTTCCGGGACTACGGCACCGTGGTCGGGGCGGCGGAGGTCGGCTTCGAGCCGCGGCGCGAGGGCCTGGGCCTGTCGAGCCGGCGGACACGCATGGTCTTCAGCGAGATCCAGTACCGGCCGACGCCGGAGCCGGGATCCTCGCCGCTGGAGTTCGTGGAACTGTACAATGCCGGCGACGTCTTCGAGGACCTGTCGCGGTGGAGGATCGCCGGCACGGTGCGCTACCAGTTCCCCGAGGGGTTCCGGCTGGGGGCGGGCCAGTTCGTGGTGGTGGCGCGGGATCCGGCGGCGGTGTCGGCCCGGCATGGGATTACCGGGGTGCTCGGGCCGTATTCGGGAAGCTTCAACGGCGCGGGCGGCCCGCTGGAGCTGCGCGATGAGATGGATGCGATCAAGCTGCAGATGGACCTCGGCACCCGGGATCCGTGGCCGGTGGCGGCCGACGGCTCCGGGCACTCGTTGGTGCTTTCCAACCCGAGCCATGGCGAGGCCGACCCGCGGGCCTGGGCCGCGAGTGCGACCCGGGGAGGCAATCCTGGCGCGATGGACCCGCTGCCGACGGCCGATCCGGCCCGCGACGTGGTGCTCAACGAGGTGCTGGCCCACACCGACCTTCCGCAGCTCGACATGGTCGAACTGTTCAACCGCGGGACGGTGGCGTCGGACCTTTCCGGCTGCGTGCTGACCGACGACCTCCGGACCAACCGGTTCCGCTTCCCGGCGGGCACGACCCTTGCCCCCGGGGCCTTCTTGCAGCTCGACGAGCGCGCCCTGGGGTTCCGGCTGAGCGCGGCTGGCGAGACGGTGTGGCTCTTGGGTGCCGACGGGAGCCGGGTGCTCGACGCGGTGCGCTTCGGCGCGCAGGAGAACGAGGTGGCCTTCGGCCGCTGTCCCGACGGGTCGGACGACTGGCGCCGCCTGGAGTCCTTCACGCCCGGTACGCGCAACGCGGCCCGCCGGATCGAGGCTGTGGTGCTCAACGAGATCATGTACCATCCGATCAGCGAGGAGGATGCCGACGAGTTCGTGGAACTGCACAACCGCTCGGGCCAGGCGGTGGACCTGTCGGGCTGGCGGCTGCAGGACGGGGTGTCGTTCACCTTCCCGACCGGGGCGTCGATCCCGGCCGGCGGCCACGTGGTCGTGGGGCGCAGCGCGGAGCGGTTGCGGGCCAACCATCCGGGCCTGACGGCGGCGAACACCTTCGGCAACTGGTCGGGGTCGCTGCGGAACTCCGGGGAGCGTCTGGCGCTGTCCAAGCCCGATGTGATCCTCTCGACCAACGCGGTCGGCGTGGTGGACAGCGACACCATCCACATCGTGGTTTCGGAGGTGACCTACCGGGATGCCGGCCGGTGGGGTCAGTGGTCCGGTGGCGGCGGCTCGTCGATGGAGCTGGTCGACCCGAAGGCCGACCCGACGCGGGCCTCGAGCTGGGCCGATTCCGACGAGAGCAACAAGGGGGAGTGGCAGCAGTTCAGCGTCACCGACGCCCTGCGCTTCGCGACCCAGCCGGCCACCCGGCTGCACCTGGGCATGCTCGGGGCCGGGGAGTGCCTCATCGACGAGGTCGAGGCGCTGAACGCCTCGGGCACGGCGGTGCTCACCAACGGTGGGTTCGAGGTCGGGACAGGCACCGGAGCCTCGGGCTGGGCCTTCCGGGGCCACCATCGGCGCTCCCGGGTGGAATCGACCGGGGCGTTCTCCGGCAGCCGGGCGCTCCGGGTGATCGCCCCGGGCGATCTCGACGCGGGCCGCAACTGCGTGCGC
Organism: Verrucomicrobiota bacterium; assembly: GCA_016871615.1. Classification (GTDB taxonomy): domain Bacteria; phylum Verrucomicrobiota; class Verrucomicrobiia; order Limisphaerales; family UBA9464; genus SXXZ01. The sequence continues at coordinate 8,016 of VHCX01000052.1, read as the reverse complement.
GCCCCCTTGTCGGGCAACCTGAACAACGGCTCGGTGATGACGCTGCGCGTGCGGGCCCGATGGGTGGCGGGCTGGCCCGAGATCCTGCTGCGCACGCGCGGTGGCGGCCTGGAGCTGGCCGCGCGCCTGCCGGTGCCCCGGAACCTGGGAACGCCCGGGGCTCCCAACAGCCGGCGGGTGTCCAACGCCGGCCCGTCAATCGACCGGGTGACGCACCGGCCGGCGGTCCCGGCGGCCGGGCAGCCGGTGGTGGTGAGCGCGCGGGTGGCCGATCCCGACGGCCTGAGTTCGGTGAGCCTGAGGTTCCGGGCCACCGAGACGGCCGCGTTCTCGTCGGTGGCGATGCGCGACGACGGGGCCGGTGGCGACGCGGTGGCCGGCGACGGGGTCTGGTCGGCGACGCTGTCCGGGCGCAACCCGGGCGACCTGTTGCAGTTCGTGGTGGAGGCCTTCGACAATGCCGGGACGACGGCGTCGACGACCTTCCCGAACGGGCCGGTCTACGCGGGCCTGGCGCCGGTCACGGGCGCGAACATCCGCTGGGGCGACCCGGTGCCGGCGGGGAGCTTCAACCACGTGCATGCCTGGCTGACCGCGTCGCAGAACACACTGCTGAGCAACGGGCAGGATTCGCCGCTGGTGGGCGGCCTCGACAACACCTACCGCGACGCCACGCTGGTGCACGGCAATTTGCGGGTGATCTACAACGCGGGCATCCGGCGCAAGGGCAGCCCGTTCACGGGGCAGGCCGACTACGCGCTGACGGTGCCGGGCGACGACCTGCTCCTGGGCACCCGGGACCGGGTGTACGGCCTCACCGGCAACGGCGGCGAGGAGGCCACCCGGATGCGCAACCAGATCGCCAACTGGATCGCCCGACGGATGAGCCTGCCGTATCTCAACACGGCCTACATCCGTTTCTACCGCAACGGCTCCACCTTCGGTTCGGTCGCCGAGGACCTTGAGCAGCCCAACAACGACTACGCGGAGGGCTGGTATCCCGAGGGCGGGGATGGGGACCTGCGCAAGGTGGCCTTCGCCTTCGAGTTCGACGACTCCGGCGGGTTTTCGCCGACCGGGGCCGACCTGGCTCCCTTCCGCAATCCCAACGGTCAGCTCCGTCCGGCCCGCTACCGCTACAACTGGCAGGGGCGCCCCAGCGGCACCAGCGCCAGTGACTTCACCCAGTTCTTCGCCCTGGTCACCGCCGCGAACGACCGGACCTCCAACTTCATCCCCAACCTGCTGAATGTGGCCGACATGGACCAGTGGATGCGCTCCTTCGCCCTTGATGGTTGCCTGGGCAACTGGGACACCTGGGGCACGGGCAACTCGCAGAACAAGTACATCTACGCCCAGCCCGGCGGCCGATGGCGAATTCTCCCCTGGGACATGGACTGGGTGCTCGGCGTGGGCGACGCCACCAACCGCCGGCTCTTCGGCGGCAATGACGCCGCGGTCAACGTCATGTTCGACACGCCGACCTTCAAGCGCATGGCGTGGAGGGCCTACCAAGGCGCGGTGGCCGGTCCCTTGTCGGTCGCCGAGTACCAGCCGCAGTTCAACGCCCGTTCGGCGGCGCTGGCCTTCAACCAGGTCACCGGGGCCTCGTCGCCGTCGGCCATCGCGACCTACCTCAACGGCCGGAGAAGCTTCCTCAACACCCAGATCCAATCGGCCGATGCCAAGGCCTTCGCCATCACCAGCAACGGGGGAGCCGACTTCACCTCCTCCACGGCGGTGGCGGTGATCGACGGCACGGCCCCGTTTGTCGCGGCGGCGATCTCGGTGAACGGGGTGCCGATGCCCCTCGAGTGGACCTCGGTGCAGAACTTCCGTCTGCGGGTGCCGCTGACGGCCCGGACCAACGTGCTCAACCTGGCGGCGGTGCGGTCCGATGGCACGCCCATCTCCGGGCTCACGGACTCGGTCACGGTCAGGTTCAACGGCATCCTGCAGCAACCGGGCGACTTCGTCGGGATCCACGAGATCCACTACAACCCCGCCGAACCCGGTGCCTCCTTCGTGGAGCTTCACAACCGCTCGTTCTCAAGCTCCTTCGACCTGTCGGGGGTCCGTCTGAACGGCGTGGGTTACGAGTTCCCCGAGGGGGCGGTGATCCCCCCGGGGGGCTATTGGGTGCTGGTGCGGAACCGGGCGGCCTTCGCGCTGGCCTATGGGGCCGGGGTGCGGGTGTTCGATGAATTCCCCGGCTCCCTCGACAACGGCGGCGAGCGCCTCTCGCTGATCCGGGGCAGCGGCACCAACGAGGTGGTGATCAGCGAGGTCCGCTACGACAACGACCTCCCGTGGCCGCCGGAGGCGGACGGTCTGGGTTCGTCGCTGCAGCGGATCGATGCCTCGCAGTCGTCGTGGCGGGTGGGCAACTGGGCCGCGGCCCCGACCAACTCGGCCGACCGCGTCACCCCCGGACGCGCCAATTCCGTCGGGGCGGGGCTGGGGGCGTTCCCGCCGCTCTGGATCAACGAGGTGCTGCCGATCAACGCCTCCGGTCCCAGGGACAACGCCGGCGAACGGGATTCCTACGTCGAGATCTTCAATGCGGGCGACTCCGCCCTCGACCTGGGTGGACTGTTCCTGACCGACAGCTGGACCAACCGGCTCAAGTGGTCCTTTCCACTGGGTTCGGTCGTGCCGCCCAAGGGGTTCCTGGTCGTCTGGTGCGACGGCCAGGAGGGCCAGTCGGCCTCCGGGATCCCGCACACGTCATTCCTCCTGGGAACGACCAACGGCTTCGTGGCGCTGGTGCGAAACGAGGGCGGGGCCTCCGGGGCGACCGTGCTGGACGTGCTGAATTGGCGGTCGGTGCCCGCCGACCGGCCGCTGGGGTTGATTCCCGATGGCGTGGCCCGGAATGTCCAGGGCCTCTTCCATCCGACACCCGGGGCGGCCAATGATCCGTCGTTCCCGGAGTTCCGCGTCACCGTCAACGAAATCATGGCGCAGAACACCCGGACGGCGATCGACCCGGACGACGGCCAGTACGAGGACTGGTTCGAGTTGCACAACGGCGGCACCAACGCGGTGGACCTGTCCGGGTTCTACCTGACCGACCGCCTGACCAACGCGTTGACGTCGATGTTCCGCATCCCCTCGGGCTACCCGATCCCTCCGGGGGGATTCCTCCGGGTGTGGGCCGACAACGAGCCGTCGCAGAACAAGCCCGGGGTCGCCGACCTCCACGTGGACTTCTCCCTCGCCCGCGAGGGAGAGTCGGTCGGGCTCTTCGATCCGAGCGGGGTCCTGGTCGATGGCGTGACCTTCGGGGCCCAGACCAACGATGTCTCCCTGGGCCGGTTCCCCGACGGTGGTCCGGCGCCATTCTATGCCATGGAGGTGCCGACGCCGGGTCAGCCCAATGTGCTGGCCGGAGGCAACCGGCCGCCGGTGTTCGCGCCGGTCGTACCGATCAGCGTGCCGGAGCAGGAACCGGTGGTGTTCACCGCCGCGGCGGTGGACCCGGACGCGGGCCAGACGGTCCGGTACTCGCTGGGTCCCGATGCCCCGGCCGGCGCGGTCATCGATCCGGTGAGCGGCCGCTTCGAGTGGTCGACCTCGGAGACCGACGGACCCGGGGTCTACGCCTTCCTCGTCCGCGCCTCGGACAACGGCACCCCGGTGCGTACCGGTCAGATCCGGGTGCAGGTGACGGTGCGTGAGGTGAACCGGTCCCCGGTTGTCCCGAACGAGGTGCTGGCGGAGGCCCGCGAAGGGGTCGAATTCCGTACCCGGCTCGAGGCGACGGATCCGGACCGTCCGGAACAGGGCCTGCGCTTCGAGCTTGTCGGCCCGGCGCCGGCAGGCCTGAGCCTTGCGGCCGACGGTCAGGTGGCCTGGGTTCCCGACGAGAGTTCCGGTGGCTCGACCGTGACGGTCGCCTATCGCGTCGTGGACGACGGTGTGCCCGCCCTGGCCTCCACCGGATTCCTGCGCGTCCGTGTGCTCGAGATCGACAACGTGCCCCGCTTCGATCCACCGGCCCCGCAGTCCCTCACCGAGGGCAAGGCCTGGACACTGGTCCTCTCGGCGTCCGATCCGGAGGGAACCCCCGTGCGCTTCCGTGTGGATGGCCAGGCGCCGGAGGGTTTCGTGCTCGATCCTCAGACGGGCGTGGCTTCTTGGACGCCGACCGAAGCGCAGGGACCGGCCAATGTGGTGGTGCTCATCCGCGCCTTCGACAGCTCACCGGAAGCCCTTTCGACCGTGCGCGAACTCCTGCTGGAGGTGGCTGAGGCGAACGAGCCACCCACCCTCGAGCCCATCGCCCCGGTGACGGCGGACGAGGGTCGCCTGGTGTCCTTCACCGCCCTGGCCTCCGATCCCGACCTGCCCGCCCAGACGCTTCGATTCTCGCTGGAGCCGGGCGCCCCGGCCGGCGCGTCCATCGATCCGGTCAGCGGCCGCTTCCAGTGGACCCCTGAGGACGACACCGGCGGATCCGTCCAAGCGATCACCGTGCGGGTGACCGACGACGGCCCTGGAAACCTCGGTGTCACCCGGCGCTTCGAGGTCACCATCCGGCCGAGGTTCCAAGTCGTGTTTTCCGAGATCCTCCGGCGCTCGACCCCGGCCGGAGGCGAGTTCATCGAGTTCTTCAACCGCTCGGCCCGGACCGCCTGGGATCTCTCGGGCCTGCGACTGACCGGGAGCAACCTCAGCTTCACCTTCCCGGCCGGCACCACCGCGAACCCAGGATCGCGCCTGCTGGTGGTCGCCAACCGCGCCGGGATGACCGGGGTGTTCGGACTTTTGCCCGGGGTGGTCGGCGAGTGGACCGGCACGCTGGGCCCGGTGGCCGATTCGCTGCGGTTGGTCCGGCCGGCGGTATCGGGTGGGACCGAGGAGCTCTTGGATCGCGTGGATTATGACGGGTTGCCCCCATGGCCGTCCGGCACGCAGGGCCCCAACCGGTCGCTGCAGGGGGTCGATGCCCGGCAGGACCGCAATCGTCCCGGCAACTGGGCCGAGGCGGTGGCCTTCCAGGGCACCCGGCGCGTGATCGGGTTCACCGACACCTGGCGGTACTTCCAGGACGGTGCGCCCGCCGGGGGCACCAACTGGGTGAGCCCGGGCTACAACGACTCGGCCTGGCCTAGCGGTGGAGGGCTGCTCTACGTCGAGTCGGCCGATCTGGCCACCAACAAGACGACCGCGCTGACCTTGGGTCAATCGACCTTCTACTTCCGGCGCAAGGTCGCCATTCCGACGCTCACCGCGGGCGTGACCGTGCGCTTCCGGGCGATGCTGGACGACGGGTACGCGCTTTGGGTGAACGGCCGGCGGGCGCACGTGCTGGGCATGCCCGAGGGCGAGATCACCCACGACACCTTTGCCAACCGGACGGTGGGCGATGCGGCCATCGAGGGCCCCTTCACCCTGCCGTCCAACCTCCTCGTGCCCGGGGAGAACACCTTCGCGGTCGAGGTCCACCAGGTGAATGCGGGCAGTTCCGACGTGGTGTTCGGCCTCGAGGTCACGCTGGAAGGCGGCGATGCGTCCACGCTGACCCCGGGGGCTCCGAACAATGTCGCGGCCCTCCTGCCGGAGTTCCCGACCCTTCGCATCAACGAGGTGCTGACCCGCAATGCGCAGGGCCTTCGGGATGTCACCGGCAAGGCCGAGCCGTGGATCGAACTGGTGAACACCGGCGAGTTGCCCGTGGCCCTCGACGGGTTGTTCCTCGCCGACAACGCGGCCGGCTCCAACCGTTGGGGATTCCCGGCCAATGCGGTGCTGTCCCCGGGCGCGTACCGGGTGGTCTTCGCCGACGGTGAGGCGTCGCAGGGATCCGCCTCGGAATGGCATGCCGCCTTCCGGCTTCCGTCGACGGCCGGAACCGGATTCCTGGTGATGCTGGGCCGCGAGGTGGGCGGGGCCGTGCAGGCGGTGGACCTGTTCCGGGCGGTGGTCGGAGGTGCCGACGACCGGTCCTGGGCCCGGTTGCCCGACGGGGATCCGGCCGCACCGGTCGACTCGACCCCCAGCCCCGGCGCCTCGAACCGGGGCGTCCCGGTGCCGCGACTGGAACTGGTGGGCTTCCTGCCCGATGGCTCCGTCCGCCTTCGCGTCGATGGGGCGGCCGGTCGACGCTACCGGCTCGATCGCGGGGGCGTGCTGGGCGCCTGGGTGCCCGTGCAGGAATGGACGGCCAGCGCGCCGGCCAGCCTGCGTGACGATCCGGGCTCGAACACCAGTTCCGAGCGCTACTACCGGGTGGTCGATCTCACCGGGCCATGACGGCGTGTCCGCCCGCGACCCGGGCCAACGCCCGGACCCAGGCCCGTTCCCTTCTCCGGGGGACCGGGTGGCTCTCGGGTGGATTCGTCCTGCTGGCGGTCGCCTGGACCGTCGGGGAGGCCCGCTGGGACGCCCGGCTCTTCGCCGAGATCCCGGGCACGACGGCGGAGAACCTGGGCGTGTCCGACGCCCGGGCGCTCTGGGCGGGCCGGCCCGGGCTCCAGGTGCTCGACGTCCGCAGCGCCTGGGAGACCTCGCGAGGCGTGATCCCCGGGGCGCGTTGCATCCCCTGGGGGTCGGCGGACTTCCGGCAACGCCTCGAGGGCTGGGACCGCACCCGGCCCGTGCTGGTGTATTGCGAGGGTGGCTACCGCAGCCGCAAGGCCGTCCGGGTGCTCCGGGACCTGGGCTTCACCTCGGTTCACCATCTGCACCGCGGGATGATGTCGTGGCGTTGGGCTGGAGAGCCGGTGGCTCCGGGACGGCGAGGCGGGCCTTGACCCGACGCGGGCCGGTTCGCGGCCCTGAACCCCCTAGGATTCCTCCCGGGGACCCAAACCTGCCCGCCGTCTTGTGCGGATCCCGTGGCCGCGGAGCCGTTTGGGAGAGCCCCGGCTGCGCGGGGCGCCCCCAACCGTCGCCGTGCGCCCGTGCGAACGAAGGCGCGGATTGCGAACGCAGGAGCCGATGGATAGACTGGTCGACGACTGGTTGATTCAAACCCTGCCTGCACATGGCCACCCTCACCGCCTTTGAAGCCAAGACCCGTTTCGGCGAACTGCTCGAACGGGTCGCCCGTGGCGAGGAGATCGTCATCACCCGGCATGACAAGCCTGTTGCCCGCATCGTCCCCGAAGGACGACGGAGTCTCGAGCAGGTCCGCAACGCGGCCGACTCCCTCCATGGGTTGCGGTCGCGGATCCGGGGCCGCTCGAAAGCACGCCCGAGGCTCTCCGATGCGGAGGTGCGTGCGGCCCTGGAGGAGGGGCGACGGGGATGAACGGACTGGTCCTGGACGCCTCGATGGCGGTTTCGTGGGTCCACCCCGGCCAATCCACCGCACAAACCGACGCCCTGCTGGCCGAGGTGGGGGCTGGTCTGCCCGTGGTCGTCCCGGCCCTCTGGCCCGTCGAGATCGCCAACGTGCTGCTGGTGTTGGAGCGGCGGGGCAGGCTGACGGCCGACGACCGTTCGGAAGCGCTGCGGGCGCTGAGCTCCCTCGGGTTCGAGGTGGACCACGAAATGTCGGCCCTGGCGTTCACGCGGTTGTCCCAACTCGCCGCCGAGTTGTCCTTGAGCGTCTACGACGTGGCCTACCTGGAACTCGCGCTGCGGCGCGGACTGCCCCTGGCCTGCAAGGATGGCCCCCTTCGGGATGCTGCGAGGAAGCGGGGAGTGACCGTGGTTCCCTGAGCCCGGCCCCCTGGGCCGGCGGCCTCAGGGAGATCGGCGTGGATCGGCCATCGCGGCAGGGCCGGAGCGGGACGCCCCGGGCTGGGGATTTTCCCCGACGACACGCCGTCCCGGTCCGTCCTATCCTTCGGAATGAGGTGCATGGGCAGGTGGTTTCCGGGTTGGCTCGTGGCGGCGGTGGGCTTGGCGGCACACCGGTCGTGGGCGGCCGATCACCGCGTGCCGGTGATGGTCTCCGAGGCGATCTTCCCGCCGGAGGCCCGACACAACCATGCCTCCTGCGTCGTGGAGGCCCCCGACGGAACCCTGTTCGCGGCCTGGTTCCACGGTTCCGGCGAACGCCAG
>VHCX01000051.1 GCA_016871615.1 Verrucomicrobiota bacterium | reverse complement strand
ACTGAACCACGCATGGCCTCGACCCCCAGCCACCTCGACCACGTCCGCAACGACGCGGCCTACGCCGACATCCTGGCCAACTGGGATGCGGCCTTCTACGCCAAGTTCACGCAGGCCATGCGCCCGGGTACTCCCGGGGCCCGGGTGCTCGACATCGGCTGTGGCGTGGGACAGGTCGTGGCACAACTCACGCGCGAGGGCTTCGAGGCGCACGGCGTGGACGTCTCCGCGCCGAACATCGAGCGCACGCGGGCCTTCACCGACCGTTGCCTGCTCTACGACGGCAGCCGTCTCCCCTACCCCGACGGGCAGTTCCAGCGAGTCGGTGCACTGAACGTGGTCGAGCATGTGCAGGATCCGGAGGCCTTCATCGCCGAGGCGGTTCGCGTCTGCGCCCCGGGCGGGCGCATCGTCCTCAGCAGCCCCAACTTCCTGCGGTTCCTCGGCTGGCGCGACTACCACCCGCGGATGCGTGGGCTCGGCAACAAGTGGCGCAATCTGCAAGGGCTGCTGGAGCGCCGGAGCCGGATGCGCCACGAACCCGACCAGGTTCGCTTCGAGGGGATGACCCCCATCATCAAGGAACCCTTCACGCCCGACGACGATGCCATCGTCTGCACCAACGCCCTCGACTTGGGGTTCTTCCTCGAGCGCAACGGGTGCCGGCTGGTGGAGGTCGCCTGCACCGACCGCACGGTGCCCGGCTGGATCGACGCCCTGCTCAACGTCTCCCCGCTGAAATACGGGCTCTTCAACGCCTGGGTCGTCGCGGAGAAGCTCGGCTGAATCGGCAACGAGTCGGGGCCGGCGGTCCCCGGGACTCCGGTCCCCCCGCCATCCCGTCCATCCCGTCCGTCCAATCCCGGTCACCACACCTCGACCGGACCCTTGGGCACCGGAATGGCCTCCCGCCGGACGCTGGCCGGCTCGTCGGACCCGCCGTCCTCGCGCATGAAGCTGGCGACCATGGGCGCCAGGCGATATCGCGGAAGGAGCTCGCCCGAGTCGTCGCAGAACTGGCGGCGCCAGGCCAGGTACCCGGCAATGATCTCGAGGTATTGGGCCCGGGACTCGAGCCGGACGATCCTCTTGCTGAACTCGTTGGCCGGGCCGAAGCGCTTGGCGTACCAGGGCCCGATCTTGCGGAACATCACGCAGCCATGCCGCTCGCCGAAGACCTCCACCATCAGGTCGAGATGGCGCGACATCACGCGCACGCGGTCGTCGATGCCGGGCTCCGGCGGCAGGACGCCCGTCTCCATCAGCGCGCGGGTTCGGACGAAGATCCACGGGTCGTAGAAGGCCCCCCGGCCGACGCTCACCCCGGCGCATCCGGTCTCCAACTTCATGCGGACGGCGGCCTCGGGCGTGGTCACGTCGCCGTTGCCGATCACGGGGATGGACCGGGCCGCCTCCACCACCCGGGCGATGCCCGCGAGGTTCACCGTGCCCGAGAACCCCTGCTCGCGGGTCCGGCCGTGGATGAACACCCCGGCGACCCCCGCGTCCTCGAGGGCGCGCACCAGGTCGGGCGCCGTGAGGTTCTCGTCGTCCCAGCCCAGGCGCATCTTCGCGGTGACCGGGATCCTCAGGGCGTCGACCATGGTCCGCACGAGGTGCTGCGTGCGCCGATGCTCGACCATCATCGCCGAGCCGCCGCCCACCCGGCACACCTTGCGCACGGGGCAGCCCATGTTGATGTCGATGGCGCTGACGCCACGCTCCTGGAGCATCACGGCCGCGTCCCGCATCTCCTCGGGCACGGCGCCGAACAACTGCACAGCCAGCGGCCGGTCGCGCTCGTTGGTCTCGATGAGCTTGAATGCCTTGGGGTTCCCCTCGATCAGCGACCGGGCGTTGACCAGGTCGGTCGTCGCCAGGTCCAGCCCGCCGATCTCCCGGGCCACCAGGCGGAACGGCAGGTTGGTGTACCCGGCCAGCGGCGACAGGAAGAGGTTGGACTTCAGCTCCAGCGAGCCGAAACGGATCATGGAAGGGAGCCTAGACCGGCCCGACGGCGAAGCCCAGCGTCGCGGAATGCACCGTCGCGGCACGCACAGGGCGATGGGGGTAGATGTCTTGGGCGCCGCGTGCGCTCAAGGGTAGAGCAGGTGGGGCTGGCGGAGCGTCTCGAAGGCCTTCAGGTCGGACTCGATCCGGGCCAGCACCGGCGAGAGGTCGCCGCCCGATTCCAGCAGGGGCCGGACCGTGGACGTGCCCATGAGGCGGTCGAAGGTCAGACCCTGGAACGTGAGCCTTCCCGGGTACAGCCGCCGCGCGGTCTCCAGGATCCGCAACGTGGTGACCACCGGACGGAACCGCGACGGGTCGGTCACATGGATCTGGGAGCCGCCGCAGAGTTCCCCCCGGTGCTTGGAGAAGGACGGCGTGAACCAGGCCTCCCGGAAGACCACCCCCGGCAGGCGGAGCGCGTTGAGGGCGTCGGTCCATTCGCGGGCCTGGATCCAGGGCGCGCCGAAGAGTTCAAACGGCCGGGTGGTGCCGCGCCCCTCCGAGAGGTTGGTGCCTTCGAGCAGCACCTGACCGGGATAGACGCGGGCGGTCTCCGGCGTGGGCATGTTGGGCGAGGGCATCACCCAGGGCAGGCCGGACCGGGCGAAGTCCATCGAGCGGGTCCACCCGGTGACCGGGGTCACGGTCAGGGCCGCCGGCCGGGCCAGGAAGCGGGCGTTGAAGAGCCGGGCCAGCTCTCCCACGGTCATCCCGTGGCGCATGGGAATGGGCTGGATGCCCACCAGCGACACCCAGGCAGGCGCCTCCAGCACGGGCCCCTCCATCACGAGACCCCCGAGCGGGTTGGGCCGGTCGAGCACGTGGATCGGAATGCCCGCCTCGGCGCAGGCCTCCATGGCCTTGGACAGCGTTCCCACATAGGTGTAGGCCCGCGACCCCACGTCCTGGATGTCGAAGACCATTACATCGACACGCTCCGCCAGCGCGGCGTTGGTGGGGATGCCCGGGCTCCCGCGCACCATCCCGGCGATGTTGGTCAGCATCGGCCCGGTGGGCTTGAAGGTCTTGCCGTACAGGCTGAAGAGCGGCAGCCCCAGCACCGGATCCCACCCGAAGCCCACCTGGTCGCCAGCCTGCGCGTTGCCGCGGACGCCGTGCTCCGGACCGTAGAGGGCCACCAGGTTGAAGTCCTGGCGCTGTCGCAGGCGCAGGGCCAGCGATTGGAGGTCGCCCGTCACGCCGGTGGGATTGGTGATCAGGCCCACCCGTTTTCCGCGGAGCGGCGACGGATCGGCCGCCAGGAGTTGGTCGGCCCCGGTGCGCACCTCGGCGTGGGCCCACGCCGGAACGAGCCCCGCGAGGCCGAGGCACACCGCGATCAGCCACCGCACACCGACGCACAGGATCGACGTCCGGGAAGCCGACGTTTGCGGGTCTTGGAAGGCGGCGGGATCCATCGAGGACATGGGCGCAGGATCGGCCCTCAGTCCACGAATTGGAAGGCGTACAGGTCGGCGTCCTTCATCACGAAACGGAGACGGACGGGAGCCCCGCGCAGGGCGGTCAACTCGCCCGAACCGCCAGCGCCCGACCAGGTCACGACCCGTTCCAGATCGTCGCCCACCACCTCGCGGCACTCGGCCAGGCCGAAGCCCGGCAACGGCTTGCCGGCGGCGTCCTGCAACTCGACCCGCAGGCTTCCGGCGGCTCCGGTGCTCACATTGAGCAGTAACCTTCGGCCCGAGAAGCGCAGCGGGTGGGTGACCACCTCGCCTCCCCGGAAGGACGCCTGCACCGAGGCGAACCCGTCGACCCGCAGCGTGTGCCGGATGAGATGGCCGGAGGGCTGCGCGTAATGGGCCTGCCGGTAGATCGAGAGTTCGCCGCGGCCCGTGCCCACGATGCCCAGCGCGGTGAGACCGGCCCGGGAGGCCCAGTTACCGGGATCGAGGCCCGGTCGGAGGAACCCCTCCAGGAAGGTGCGATCGTAGCGGGTGCCGCCGCGGGAGGTCATGAACACCGCCTCGGCCACGTCGCCGGCGTAGCCGGGCTTCACGCCCAGTTCACGGGCCTGGGCGTCGGTGAGCACCTGCCGACCCGGGACGAACCGCATGGGCGTCGCCACCAGCAGGTGCGGCGCGCGGAAATACGGCTGCGTCTGGCTGGTGTAGAGGTGCTCGGGCGGCCCATCATCGAAGGTCATCGGCTCCGGGCCGGTCCAGTGCAGGAAGTCCGTCGAGGTCGATCGGCTGATGGTGCGGTAGCCTGCGAAATCACCGCCCGACCAGGTGCGCAGGAACATCAGGTAGCGCCCCTCGGCGGGCGACCAGCAGGCGACATTCTGCGAGTCGAAGGCGCCCCGGGTGAGGACCGGGCCGGCTCCCAGGCGTCGCCAACGGAGGCCGTCGGCGGAGGCGAAGGCGTGCAAGCCGCTCTCGGTGGTGCCGGCGACGGCCTTGAAGCGTTCGTCACGCGGCACGCCGGGACGGGCGTCGAGGAACGGCGAGAAGTTGTGGGAGAAGGGCGCCTGCCCGGCCAACACCACGTTGTTGCGGCGGGTGCCGGCGACCTTGAAGAGCCCGAGGTCGGGCTTCTTCCAGGCGATGCCGTCGCGGCTTTCGGCGTAGCAGGTGACCTCGTTGGTGGAGCCGTCCTTCCCAGCCAAGGGCAGCCCACGGTAGTACATGCGGAAGGGACGCCGGGCATCCTCCGGATCGTAAAGGACCGTGAGGTAGCCGGAGAAGGCCCCTTCCCACGGACGATCGAACTTCAGCACCGTCTCGCGGGGTTGCGGCGTGTGCAGACGCAGCGAGCCGCCCTCCATCCGGTCGATGAGCAGGCGGTCCACGAAGAGCTCGCGGCGCGAGCCGACATCCCGCACCTCGGGCTCCAGCGGCAGCCAGACCGGGCCGGACCCGCCGAGGCGGAACCTCCGGGCCCGGATGGCGCTGGCGGTCCCCTCCTCGTAGTACACCACCAGCACCGAACCGTCGCGCAGCTCGACCGTGGCCGGGTAGGCGCCGATGACCGGGTCGACCGCATGCGGGCCGTACCAGGTGGCGCCGTCGTCGCGGCTGACATGCAGCGCCGTCTGCGGCAGCCGGTGGGTCAGCAGGATCTCGCCCGTGCCCAGCCGCGTGAAGTGCGGGCAATGCCCGGGGAACCCGCTGGATTCGACCGGCGACCAGCTCAGCCCCCGGTCGCCGCTCCGGGCGAAGTGCAACGGCACCTTGTCGCCGCGCAAGGCTGCCAGCACCCGGCCATCCTTCAGTTCGATCACGTCGGTCTCGGCGTCGAGGCGGACGCCGCTGCCTTTCCCGATGGCGATGGGGGCGCTCCAGGTCTTGCCCTGATCGGTCGAGCGGAGCACCCCGCCGTAGGCCGTGTCACCGTCCTCGTGGTACACGCCGAGCAGGCGCGTGCCGTCGGAGAGCTCGCGCACCGGCGCCGACGCCGCCCAGCCCGGGGCCAGCACGCGCGGCGCGGCATCCCAAGTCCAGCCGCCGTCGCGCGAGGTGATGATTCCCGTCTCGTACTCAGGCTTGGCCCCCGGGGCCTGGCGGTACGGGAAGAAGCTGCACACCAGCGTGCCGTCGCGCATGCGGGCGATGTGGGGGTCGCGGTCGTCGTCGGGGCCGTCGAAGAGCACGCGGGGCTCGGTCCAGGTGCGCCCCTCGTCGGCCGAGCGCACCGCGCAGATACGCCCGCCCCGGGGCCAGTCAGGGCGCGGCAGCGACACGTGGCCGTAGCCGGCGTAGAACACGCAGACCAGGTCCCCATTGGCCAACCGGCAGGCGTCGGGAAAGGCCTGGTAGGTGCCGGCGGCCGTCCCGCGCGAGATCACCTGGAACGACGCGGTGGGGACGGTCGACGTCGGGCCGACCGGATCGGCGGCGGCCACGGAACCAGCCACGGCCAGCGACCCAAGCGCCATCAGGGCCGCAGGCAACCGACACCGGAACCACAGGGGGATCATGGACACCATCCAACGCGAGGCCGGACCCCGGGTCAAACCCTCCGGTCCGGCCCCGGCGGCCCGGCCCGATGATCGCTTCCCCTCCGGTCCGGTTCCGTCCAGCGTCCGTCCGATGAAGGTGCGGTTGTCCGATGCCACCGTGCGGTTCCGATTGAGCCCGGCCGAGATCGCCGACTGGCTGGCGAAGGGATCGTGCGCCGGCGGCGTGCGCGTGGGTCCCCGGGAAGCCGACCAATGGTCGTACCAACTGGATCTCGTCCACCGGGACGGGTGGCAGGTGCGGTCCGACGACGGGAGGTTGGTCGTGGAGGTGCCGATGGCCTTGGCGCAGGCCTGGGACGCCTCCGGCGGGATGCCTCTCGATCACACGACCGCCTGGGGCACCTGCCTGCGCATCGAGCGGGACCTGGCACGTCGCGGGTCGAGGGACCGGGACAAGGACCGTCCGTGAACCCGTCGCCCCCCGGGGCAGCGCCGCCCCGCCCCACGGAGCCGCGCACACTAGGCGGGGCCTCAGAAGACCTCGCGGGCGATGCCGTAGAGGAGGAGCAGGAGCAGGCCCAGCGAGAGGAGGAAGCGGCGTCGGGCGATCTTGCGCTCGTAGCGCAGCGGCCGGAGGCCATGGACCGAGCCGGCGGCCATGAGGTGGACGAGTCCGGTGGGCCGTCGCGGCTGGAACCCGAGGCGTTGCACGACGCGCTGCCAGGCCTCGACCAGGTTGAAGCGGTCGGTGGGGGCGCCGGCCATCGGCCCGACCGGGCGCGAGCCGTGGAAGCTCCCGGGGACGGGTGCCGGAACGGGCTCAGGCCGGGGCGGCGGAACGGGCTGGGAATCCTGCCCACGCGGAGCCGAGGGCCGCAGGGCGGGCGCCGGGCGCGCTGCCAGGTTGGAGATGCGTCGCTGGATCGCCTGGATCTCGCGGTCCAACTCCGCCTGCCGGGCCGCCATCGGATCCTTCGCTTTGTTGAACCAACCCATGACGGAGATCGCGTGCGCCGGGCCGGGTCAGCGTTTCAGGGCGAGCACCAGCGCCAGGACCAGCACGGCCAATCCGAGCAGGACCATGGGCCAGTGTAGGGCCAGGCCCAGACGGGCCAAGCGCGGGAGGCTCAAGGCATCCAGGGCCGAGGCCGGGGAGGCCGGCGCGGCAACCTGGCCCGAGCCCGGACCCCCGCCCCCCTCGAGCACCGGCCAGGCCAGCCGGGCCTGGTTCCATTCCATGCGCGCGTTCTCGATGGTCGCCAGGGCGCGGGCCAGCTCGGTCTCCCAGGTGGTGTCGGTCCAGGCCTGCTCGCTGAGGCCCTGGACGTTGCCCAACGCCCCGCGCAGCCCCTCGAGGGTCCGCCCCATCTGGAAGGCGTCGCGACGGAGGTTCAGCTCGGACTGCTCGAGCAGCGACACGCCGCGCAGCAGGTTGTGCAGCATCTCCTCACGGCCGGTCTGGAACTCGGCCCGGCGGCGGCGCATCTCCTCGATGGCCGCCTTGGCGCGCTCGAGCTGCTCCTGGGCCTCGCGCAGCTTCGCCAGGTCCTGCTGGGTGGCCGTCAACTGGCTGTCGAGCTCCTCCCGCGTCGGGGCCCGCCCCGCCGTGCCATGGGGCCCCGGACCCGCCGTGGCCAGTCGGGGGGACGAGCCGCCCGGGGTGCGCAGGTCCGTGTCCACGAAGTCGGTGCCGTCCAATGCCATAAGTCGTAGACCGAAACCTACAGGGACCGCTCCCCGACGCAACGCGGACCTTGGACGGAAGGCGCCCGGCCGGTCGGCCGGTCGGTTCACCACCAGAAATGAGGCGCGGACCCGTCGGTGCGCACGACCTGCTGGGCGAAACCGCGGAACTCCGCGTGCCCGTCGAGCATCAGGAGATTGCCCCCGGCCGGGAGCTGGCCGTTGAGGTGGGCGGAGCTGTGGCCGGCCCATCCGCCGTCGACCTTGGTGAAGTTCCGCCCGCCGCCCGTGCGGTTCGGCGAGTTCGAGAGGGTGGCGTCGGCGACGATCACCCGGGCCGAGGGTCCGGGGTCGAACTCCTGGCCGCCGGCCACCCAGGGCTTCGGGTTGAAGCCCTCGGTGATGTTGGTGGCCCGGATCCGCCCGGAGCCCTTGAAGGCCACTGCATAGCCGATGACCCGGTAGCCGTTGGCGTTGTCGCCGGCCACCTCGTTGGTCACGCCCGTGGTGAACGACCAGAGCTGGTTGTTGTTCTGCTTCTCGAAGCCGGGGCAGTACAGGATGCTGCGCTGCCCGCCATTGACCACGAAGGCGTTGGCCGCCTTGGCCGGCAGGTCCCAGGGCCAGACGGCCCCGGTGCAGTCCGGGAACTGGTCCCGGTTGTCGAAGGCGTACATGCGCACGGCCAGGCCGAGGTTGCGCAGGTTGCTCGAGCACTTGGTGATGATGGCCTTGCTCTTGGCCTTCGAGAGGGCCGGGAGGAGCATGCCGGCCAGGATGGCGATGATCGCGATGACCACCAGCAGCTCGATCAGGGTGAAGGCGGCACGGGCGGACCGGACGGGAGGGATCCTGTTCATGGGGAGGCGGGGGTTTCCGCGGAGCATCCTGATATGAGGAGACCCGCCGGCGCAACCGGCGAACACCCGGGACCGTGGAGGCGTCGATGACCGTTTGGCCCCCGATTCCGACCGTCCGTCCGACCCGGGCGACCGTTCATCCATTCGTGACTTGAGGCGGACGCCGACCCGGCTATCGTCGCCGGACATGAAATTCATCGCGCCGCTCGCGTTCTTCCTCGCGACCACCGCCCTCCTGAGCCTCGGGATCGTCCTGACCGCCCATGGCAAGCCTTTCGGACAGGTCGTGCTGCTCGGCGGGGCGGCCGTGTTCGCCGGGCTCTTCGTCAAGTTCGGCTGCCTCGACCAGCACTGAACGGCCGGGTGCCGCGGGGCCCCGGTCCCGCAATCTCCCCCCAGGTCGCCCCAGGTGTCCGTTCCGGGGTCGATCCGGCGGATGCTCCCCGGACGGGCGTCAGACCATCGGTTCCCCCGGTTCCCCTTGGCCCGGTCCCCTTGGCCCGGTCCTCTTGGCCCGGTCCACTGGATCCAATCCCCTTCGCCAGCCACCTGCCTCGCCGCCGTCCTGCCGCCCACCAGATCCCATGCCTCCGATGCTTCCACGCCACGCCACCGCGTTGATCGCGGTCGCCGCCCTCCTGGCCGGGGGCTGCAACCGACAGAAACCGGTCAAGGTCGTCACCGAGAAGGTCCAGCGCCGCAACCTGACCGAGACGGTGACGGGCAGCGGCAAGCTGCAGCCGGTGGTGCAGGTAAAAATCAGCTCCGAGGTGGCCGGCGAGATCATTGAGCTGCCGGTCAAGGAGGGCCAGGCCGTGCGCAAGGGCGACCTGCTGGTCCGCGTGAAGCCCGACCTTTACGCCGCGACCCTGCGCAGCCAGGAGGCCAGCCTCAAGTCCGCCGAGGCCGATGTGCTCACCGCCGAGGCCAACGCCCGAAAGGCCGAGGCCGAGCTCAAGCGCAACGAGGACCTTTTCTCACGCCAGCTCATCAGCGGATCGCTCTTCGACGAGGTGCGCACCGGTGCCGAGGTGGCCCGGGCGGGTGCCATCGCCTCGGCCCAGCGGGTCGAGATGGCCCGGGCCGGTCTCAAGCGCTCGCAGGAGGACCTCGCGCGCACGACGATCTTCAGCCCCATCGACGGCACCGTCTCCAAGCTCAACTCGGAGCTGGGCGAGCGGGTCTCGGGCACGGGCATGATGGCCGGCACCGAGATCATGACGGTGGCCGACCTGGGTGAGATGGAGGCCCGCGTCGAGGTCGGCGAGATCGACGTGGTGCTCATCCGGCCCGGGTTCACGGCCCGGCTCGATGTCGACTCGTTCAAGGACCGCAAGTTCGAGGGGCGTGTCACGCAGGTGGCCCGCTCGGCCAAGACCGCGGCCGTCGGCACCCAGCAGGAGTCGACCAAGTTCGAGGTGCGCATCCGCATGGCCGACAAGGGCCTGTTCCTGCCGGGCATGAGCGTGACGGCGGACATCGAGACGCGCTACCGGACCAACGTCCTCACCGTGCCCATCCAGGCCGTGACCACGCGCCTGCCCGGATCAAAGGCGGGGGATCCGGCGGCGAAGAAGGATGCGAAGACCGAGGCGGCCGAGGCCGAGGGGAAGGGCCAGATCGAGTTCGTCGGCGGCAAGAAGGCGCGCGACACCGTCAAGCCGATCGAGGTGGTGTTCGTCAAGGAGGCCGACAAGGCCCGGATGCTGCCGGTGAAGCGGGGCATCAGCGACGACTCGCACTACGAGATCCTCGAGGGGGTGGCCGAGGGCCAGGAGATCGTCACCGGCAACTTCAAGGCCGTGTCGAAGGACCTCGACGACGGGGCGACCGTCGAGATGGAGGAGCCGAAGAAGACCCAGGCCTCAAAGCCCTGAGTCCGCCAGTCCCTGATTCCGCCAGCCCCCGAAGGCCATGTCGCTCATCCGGATCCAGGACCTCGCCCGGCGCTATGTGATGGGCACCGAGACGGTGCACGCGCTTCGCGGGGTGTCGCTGCTCATCGATCGAGACGGTGCACGCGCTTCGCGGGGTGTCGCTGCTCATCGATCAGGGCGAATACCTGGCGATCATGGGCCCGTCGGGCTCGGGCAAGTCCACGCTCATGAACCTGCTGGGCTGCCTCGACACGCCCAGCGCCGGCAGCTACGAGCTCAACGGCAAGGACGTCGCCCGCATGAGCGACAACGAACTGGCCGACATCCGCAACCGCGAGATCGGCTTCGTGTTCCAGAGCTTCAACCTGCTGGCCCGGGCCGACGCCCTGCACAATGTCGAGCTGCCGCTGATCTACGCGGGCATCCCCCCGCGCGAGCGGCGTGAACGGGCCCGGCAGGCGCTGGTCAACGTCGGGCTGGGCGAGCGCATGCACCACCGGCCCAACGAGCTTTCCGGCGGGCAGCGCCAGCGCGTGGCCATCGCCCGGGCGCTGGTCAACACCCCCTCCATCATCCTGGCCGACGAGCCGACCGGGAACCTCGATTCCCGCACCGGCGTGGAGATCCTGAGCCTCTTCGAGGAGCTGTCCCGGCGGGGCAACACCATCATCGTGGTCACCCACGAGGAGGATGTGGCCCAGCATGCCCGGCGGGTCATCCGGATCCGAGACGGCCTGATCGCGGCCGACGAGACCAACCCGAACCCCCGCGCCGTGGTGGCCTCCGCCATGGCCGCGCCCGGCGAGACCAGGTTCCCATGACGATCGGGGGCGAATGGCACGAGTCGGCCCGGATCGCCGTGGCGGCCATCCGGGCCAACAAGCTGCGCTCGGGCCTCACCACGCTCGGGGTCGTCATCGGCATCCTCACGGCCACGCTGGTCGGCACCATGCTCAACGGCATGGGCGAGGCCTTCGCCCGGTCGGTCTCCTCGATGGGCTCCGACGTGCTCTTCATCGGCCGCTTCCCCTGGATGAGCTTCGACGACTACCGCGTGTAGACGACTACCGCGTGTACCGGAACCGCCGGGACATCACCTTCGCCCAGTACCGGGAACTCGAGGGGCGCATGACAACCGCCGGGACGATGGCCCCGCAGTGCGAGGCCTACCAGGCGACCGTGACCCACGAGCGCCGCCGGGCCAAGGGCGTCTGGCTGCTGGGCAACACCGCCGAGTCGCTGGCGATCCGGGGCCTGACCGTCGCCAAGGGCCGCTGGATCACCGCGTCCGACGTGGGGTCCGGGCGGGCGGTCTGCGTGCTGGGGGCCTACCTCGCCGAGTCGTTCTTCCCGAACGACGATCCCGTCGGCCGGAAGGTGCGCATCAACGACACGCCCTACGAGGTGGTCGGGGTGATCGAGAAGATGGGCAGCACGCTCGGCTGGAACCAGGACAACCAGGCCGTCATCCCGATCACCCGCTTCCAGGAGGACATCCAACGCCGCCCCGACTACATCATCACCATCAAGGCCCGCAGCCCGGAGACGGTCCCGGAGACGCTGGAGGAGGCCCGGGCGCTCTTCCGCAACATCCGCCGTATCGAGCCCGGGCGCCCCGACGACTTCGCCATCAACCAGCAGGAGGCGATCACCAAGTTCTTCGACGGGTTCAAGGCGGTGCTGGGCACCTTCGGGTTCTTCGTCACGGGCCTGTCCCTCTTCGTCGGCGGCATCGGCATCATGAACATCCTCTTCGTCTCGGTGGCCGAGCGCACCAAGGAGATCGGCATCCGCAAGGCGCTCGGGGCCAAGCGGCGGGCGATCCTGACCCAGTTCCTGATGGAGGCCGCCGGCATCACGCTGCTGGCCGGACTCATCGGCGTCGGCATCGCCTGGCCCGTCTCGTGGAAGATCGGCGAGATCGCCCGGGCCAGCGGATCGGTCTTCGAGGCCCGCATGTCCTGGTGGATCGTCGCGCTGGCGCTCTTTGTCTCGGCGGCCACGGGCGTGGTGGCCGGGTTCATCCCGGCGTGGCGGGCCAGCCGCATGGACCCGGTGGACGCACTCCGCTCCGAATAGCCATGCAAGCCCGAGGCATGAACCCCGGCCGCGAGGCGGTCGAGATGGTGCGGATGGCGGCCACCGCCGTGCGCACCCACGTGTTGCGGTCGTCGCTGACCATCCTCGGCGTGTTCGTCGGCGTGTTCTCCATCATCGCGGTGATGACCGGTATCCGGGTGCTCCAGGCCAACCTCGAGGACGCCATGAACGGCCTGGGAGCCAACACCTTCCAGTTCCAGCGGTTCCCGGCCATCAGCTTCGACGACGCCGACTGGCAGAAGTACCTGAGGCGCCAGCGCTTCCGGTTCGAGGACCTCGAGCGCCTCGGGGAGCGCGTCACGCTGGCCCAGGCGGTCTCGGCCAGCGCCGATTTCGGCTCGGGCGAGGCCTCCTCGAAGTACGCCCGGACCAACCCGAACATCCCCGGCGTGGGGATGACCCCGGAGGTGTTCTCGACCCAGAACCTCACCCTGGGCGACGGGCGCGGGTTCACGCCGGCCGACGACGACAGCGGACGGCTGGTATGCGTGCTGGGCTTCGACCTGGCGGCGAAGCTCTTCCCGAGGGGCTCCCCGCTGGGCGAGAGCGTCAAGTTCCAGGGGATCGCCTACAAGGTGGTGGGCGTCGTGGCGCAGCGCGGGGCGCTCTTCGGCCAGAGCCGCGACAACTTCATCGCCGTGCCGCTGGGCACGGCCCGGCGCCTGTACGGCGAGAACCTCTCGGTGCGGCTGCAGGTGCAGGCCCCGGGCCGGGCCGACTACGACGCCATGGTCGAGCAGGCCCGGGGCGTGATGCGGGCCATGCGCCGGGTGGCCCCGGGCGACGAGGACGACTTCGAGATCGTCTCCAACGAGTCGGCGGTGGCCCAGTTCCGCAGCCTGACCTCGGCCATCCGCCTGGGCGTGGCGGCCATCAGCAGCATCGCCCTGATCGCCGCGGGCATCGGCATCATGAACATCATGCTGGTCAGCGTCACCGAGCGCACCCGCGAGATCGGCATCCGGCGGGCCATCGGCGCACGCAAGCGCAGCGTGATGCTGCAGTTCATCGCCGAGGCGGTGCTGCTCAGCGAGGTGGGCGGCGCGCTCGGGGTGGTCGGAGGGATCCTCTTCGGCAACCTGCTGTCCTTCGTGGTGAAGGCCCCGCCGGTGATCCCCTGGGACTGGGTGGGCATCGGGCTGGCGATCTGCTCGGCCGTGGGGATCGTCTTCGGCACCTACCCCGCCTGGAAGGCCGCGCACCTCGACCCGATCGATTCGCTGCGCTACGAGTGAGCCGGCCACGCACCGATGCCGTGGTCGGCCCGCGCCTCAGCTCTGGCTCAGGCGCTGGACCGGCGCGTCATGGAACAGTTCGTGGGCCTCGCGCAGGATGCCGGCCAAACGGTCGGCGAACGGGCTGCGGCGGACGACCGCCTCGAGTCGCGACCAGTCGAGCTTCTCGACGTGCTCGCCGGGGAACCAGTGGTCGGCATTGCCCAGCATGTTGTAGCGGAACTTCGCCCACTCGGTGAGCCCGAGCGGCTTGGCGTAGGTCCAGAGGCGCAGGATCTCCACCAGGTTCACCTCGCCGGGCACCTCCACGAATTCCGGAAGACCGGCCCACCAGCGTCGGCACCAGTCGGTCCCGAGCACCCGCTCCATCTCGGCCCGAAGGCGACGCTCGATGGGCTCGACCGCCTGGGCGGCGCGCTCGTAGTGCTCCAGTCCGGCGATGTGCTCGTCGAAATCGGAGGGCTTGGCCGCGCCCAGGGACAACGTGTGCACCTCGGGGCGGGCCAGGCAGTAGAGGTCGTTGAACTGCATGGGCGTCAGCGGGGCGCACAATGGCCGCATCTTGGGCAGTTCGAGGTAGAGTTTGCCGCCCTTGTCGTTGGGGCTGATGATGAAGAGCCCCATGTCGCGCTGGGCGGCCTCGGCCACGCAGGTGCGGTTGAGGTCGTTCACGAAGTACCAGTGCAGGTTGACGTAGTCGAACTCGTCGCTGCGGATGGCCTCGGAAATGACATCCGGCGTGGCGTGGGTGCTGAAGCCCACGTGGCGCACCCGTCCCTCGCGCTGCAGCTTCCGGCAGACCTCCAGGCAGCCTCCCTTGCGGAGGGTCTCGTCGAGGTGCTGCCGGTGGTTGATGCCGTGGATGGACAGCAGGTCGACATGGTCCTGCTTCAGGTAGGCCATCGAGGTCTCGAAGGTCTCCAGGAACTCCCGGGCCGTGGGCTTGGGCATCACCTTGGTCTGGAGGATCATCGATTCGCGCGGGTACCTGGCCAGAACGGGTCCGAGCTGCATCTCGGACGATCCGTAGCCGCGCGCGGTCTCGATGTGATGGATGCCCAGTTCCATGGAGCGGGCGATGGTCGCCTCGAGGTTGGCCTGGCCGGCGGCCGGCACCTGGTCCCAGGGGATGTCGGACCAGGATTGCTGGTAACGCATGCCACCGCAGGAGAAGACGGGCATCCGGATCCCGGTCCGGCCGAAACGACGGTACTTCATGGCGGCCGAGGATGGGTTCCCGGAGGCCTGCCGGCAAACCCCGATCGCGGGCCCTCCGGAGCGAAGGGAACCGGCTGGAATCCCGACCCCGGTCCTCCACTTGACCCGGGCGGGCCCCCGGGTTTCTGTGTGGTCTCGCAACGGGGCACCCGTCCCCGATCCCAAGCCATGATGCACGAAATCGAATACGAGATCCGCGGTGACGACCTGCAATATGTCGAGGTGCTGCTCGACCCGATGGAGGCCGTGGTGGCCGAGGCCGGGGGCATGATGTTCCTGGAGGAGGGCATCGAGATGGAGACCATCTTCGGCGACGGCTCCCAGCAGCAGAGCGGCTTCATGGGCGCGCTCCTGGGCGCGGGCAAACGCCTGCTGACGGGCGAGTCGCTCTTCATGACCGTCTTCCAGAACCGGTCCCCGCGGAAGGCGCGCGCCG
The DNA here is from genome assembly GCA_016871615.1 of Verrucomicrobiota bacterium. Lineage (GTDB taxonomy): Bacteria > Verrucomicrobiota > Verrucomicrobiia > Limisphaerales > UBA9464 > SXXZ01. Next base: position 8,268 of record VHCX01000051.1, on the reverse strand, counting down.
GGTTCGGCGCCCCCTACCCGGGCAAGATCGTGGCCGTGAACCTCGCCCAGCTCGGCGGGGAGCTGATCTGCCAGAAGGATGCCTTCCTCTGCGCGGCCAAGGGCGTGAGCGTGGGGATCGCCTTCCAGCGCAAGCTCGGGGTCGGGCTCTTCGGCGGCGAAGGCTTCATCATGCAACGCCTACAGGGCGACGGCTGGGCCTTCGTGCACGCCGGCGGCACCCTGATGGAGAAGGTGCTGGCCCCGGGCGAGACCCTGCGGGTCGACACCGGGTGCGTCGTGGCCTACCAGAACACCGTGGCCTTCGACATCCAGTTCGTCGGCAAGGTCAAGACGGCGCTCTTCGGCGGCGAGGGGCTCTTCTTCGCGACGCTGCGGGGTCCGGGCAAGGTGTGGATCCAGTCGCTGCCCCTGAGCCGGCTGGCCGACCGCATCATCGCGGCCTCGCCCGCGGCCGGTGGACGGGCCCGCGACGAGGGCTCGATCCTCGGCGGCCTCGGCGGATTGCTCGACGGCGACAACCGTTGACGACCCCGGGGAGTTCCGGACCTTCCCTGGCGACCACGGCGGTCCATCCTCCCGGGCCCGGGCCGCCCCGGGCCGGCCCGTCCGCACCGGCACGCCGCACCGGGGCCGACACCCGATCGTCACGGGCCGGGCTTTGCCTTGGCCCTTCCCGCACCTTGACGTTTGTCCTGCGGCCGGCATCCTGCTCGGCCCTGTTGGAGGGGAACGGCCACTATGCAGCACATCCGAAACATCGCGATCATCGCCCACGTCGACCACGGCAAGACCACTCTCGTCGACTGTCTCCTCAAGCAATCCGGCACCTTCCGCGCCAACCAGGCCGAGACCCAGGTCGAGCGCCTGATGGACTCCATGGACCTGGAGAAGGAGAAGGGCATCACGATCCGCGCCAAGAACGCCGCCTTCAAGTACAAGGACTTCCACGTCAACATCGTGGACACTCCGGGACACGCCGACTTCGGCGGCGAGGTCGAGCGCATCATGAACATGATCGACGGCGTGCTGCTGGTGGTCGATTCGTCCGAGGGGCCCCAGGCCCAGACCCGCTTCGTGCTGCGCAAGGCGCTCGAGGCCGGTGCCAAGCCCATCGTGGTCATCAACAAGATCGATCGCGACAACGCCAACCCCAAGAAGGTCCTCGACCTGGTGTTCGAGCTCTTCATGAGCCTCAACGCCACCGACGAGCAGCTCGACTTCCCCTTCATCTACTGCTCGGCGAAGGTGGGCTTCGCCAAGAACGAGCTGACCGACACCTCCGACACGATGGAGCCGCTCTTCGAGGCCATCGGGAAGCACATCCCGCCGCCCCGGGCCAAGGCGGGCGAAGGCTTCCAGCTCCTGGTGGCCAACCTCGACTACAGCGACTACATGGGCCGTATTGCCTTCGGCAAGATCGTCGAGGGCAAGCTCAAGGTCGGCGACCCGGCCATCTGCCGCCACGGCAACGGCAAGATCACCAAGGGCAAGATCACCATGCTCTACCACTTCGAGGGCATGAAGCGCATCGAGATCGGCGAGGCGGGCGCGGGCGACATCGTCGGCGTGGCCGGCTTCGAGGACGTGTTCATTGGTGAGACCCTGTGCGACAGCGAGGCCCGCCCCGCCCTGCCGTACATCCCCATCGACCCGCCGACCATCCAGATGGAGTTCGCGGTCAACGACGGCCCCCTGGCCGGGCAGGACGGCAAGCTCGTCACCGCCCGCCACATCTGGGACCGCCTGGTGAAGGAGATCCGCACCAACGTGGCCCTGCGCATCGCCCAGACCAGCGACCCGAAGATCTTCTCGGTGGCCGGACGCGGCGAGATGCAAATCGCCATCCTCGTCGAGCAGATGCGCCGCGAGGGCCACGAGGTGCTGGTCAGCCGGCCCGAGGTCCTGTGGAAGAAGGGCCCGAACGGCGACCCGCTGGAGCCGATCGAGAAGGTCTTCGTCGAGATCCCGAGCGAGAACCTCGGCGCGGTGATGGAGAACCTGTCGTTCCGCAAGGGGCAGATCACCAACATGACCCACACCGGCAACCTGGTGTCGGTCGAGGCGTTGGCGCCGATGCGCGGCCTGATCGGCTTCGAGACCGACCTGGTCAACATGACCAAGGGCATGGGCGTGCTGAGCCACCTCTTCCACGAGTACGGCGAGGACCGCGGCGAGATCGCCGCCCGCAAGAACGGCTCTCTGGTCTCGATGGACGGCGGGGAGGCCACCTCCTACGCGCTCAACATGGTGCAGGAGCGCGGCCGCCTGATGATCGAGCCGGGCGACCAGGTCTACGTGGGCATGATCGTGGGCGAGAACGCCCGCGAGAACGACATCCCGGTCAACCCGGTGAAGGAGAAGAAGCTCACCAACATGCGCTCCCAGGGCGACGGCAAGGGCATCCAGCTCAGCCCGCCGCTGAAGCTCAGCCTCGAGCGGGCCCTCGAGTACATCGACGTGGACGAATACGTCGAGGCAACACCGAAGAACCTGCGCCTGCGCAAGAAGATCCTCGACGAGAACCAGCGCAAGCGCTCGGAGAAGCAGCGGGCCCTGAAGTTCGTGGAGGACTGATCCCGTCGGTCCATCCGTGACGCGGGGCACCCGGCGCCACGGTACCCAAGCGGGGTCACCCGCCGGCGCGCCCTGCGGGCTCCCCCTGCACGGCGCGCAGGAATGGCTCCAACGGGGTGTACGAGGCGCGGAGATCGGCGACCAGCCCTGGCAACCGGTCGATCTCCAGGGATCTGGCGGCCAACTCCACCTCCAGAGCACGGCGACCGAGGTCGTCGAGGCCGAAGATGGACGAACTGCCTTTGATGGAATGCGCACAGCGCCCCAGGCCGGCGAGATCCCCGACGCGGAGGAGGCCGTCCAGTGACTCGAACCTGGATGCGGAGTCGGCGAGGAAGGACTGGAGCAACTGCCCCGCTCCCTCGGTCCCAAGGTCGCGTGACAAGTCCGGAATCGTCGCACGGAACCTCAGGATGTCTTCGGGCTCCTCCATGGATCCATCCCCGGCGATCCGGCCCCCGGGGTCAAGCCCGATCCCACCCGATCCCGCCGGGAGCCCTGAGGCGTCGGATGGGTTGGCCGGCCCCGGAAGGCAGGCCTGCCCGGAACCTCAGCGGAGGATCGCCTCGAGCCAGTCATAGGCGGCACGGCGCTCGGCCTCGGGGAAGTCGTGGCCGACCTCGGGGGTCCTGAGCACCAGCCGGTCGTGGGCCCCGTGCAGGGCGAACACCCCGGCCGCCCTGGCCACGGCCCGTCGCACGCCGCCGACCTCGAAGTTGTCGTCCCGCACCGGCGAGTTGGAGAACACGCCCCGGGGGGCGATGGCCCCCAGCACCTCGGGGAAGTCGAAGGGGATGCGGGCGGCCTCGTTGCCGTAGACATCACGGATCCGGGGCATGTAGCGGTCGCTGGTCCAGCCGGCGACGCGGCCTCCGTAGTAGTCCGGGAACGCGGTGAAACCGCAGCTGGTGACCACGGCCTTCAGGCGCGGGTCGAAGACCGCGGTGAAGAGCGCGTTGTGCCCCCCGAGCGAATGCCCGATGACGCCGATGCGCCCGGTGTCGACCTGCGGGAGCGACTCCAGCACGTCCACGGCGCGCAGGTTGTTCCAGACCGCCTTGATGGACCCGCTGGCGTGGTGGGCGCCCTGGCGACGGAAGTCGTAGGGGTATTCGCCGAAGGAGGGATAGTCTGGCACGATGCAGACGAAGCCCCGCTCGGCCAGCTCATGCGCGTAGTGGAGCGACGGCTTGCCACCGAGGCCCGCCGGCTCGTCCTTGCCGATGGCGGTGGTCTGGTGCAGGCAGAGCATCGCGGGGGCCTTCTGCCGCAGTCCGAGCGGGATCAGCAACCAAGCCGGAACGCGGTCGCCCGCCTCCGGGGTGAACCGGATCTTGCGCCGGAGATACCTGGCCGAAGGGGTTTCTCCCAGCTCCTCGACCTCGAGGGGGATGCGTGCCGCCGGGCCCGGAAGGTGACCCATCGCCTGCTGCAGGCCCGCCCGGATGTGGGCGGCCCGCTCGGCCCAGTCGGCGGTCGTGACCACCGGGCGAACCCCACCGGCCGCATCGCGAACCTCCATCAGCCGCGAATGATCCGGGTACGCAATCGCGGCGGGCGCACCGGCCATGGGATCGACGGCCCCGGAGGCCTGGAGCCCCAGCGCCAGCGCCAGGGCCGCGCGGGAGACCCTGGGGGGGTGCAGGGCCCGGCTCAGCATTTCATTTACAATTGTAAACATCAATGCAAAGAGGCGCTGGGTATTCATGAAAAAAGCGGCGGCCCCGAAGGATCACCGCTCGTGGGAAACGATCAACCGCTTAATGCTTCAGCCGGCGCGTGGGTGCGCCGACAGGCACCCAGAATGTCGGTTGCCTCCAGAAGGGACGGCGCGAGCGGTCTGGGGCGACCGTTGCGCCGGGAGTCCGCTCGCTGACCGTCGCCCGGGGGCCACCACGGAACGATCGGCCGATCGGCCGCTCAGGCGATGAGCTCGCGGATGACCCGGGTCTCCTCGACACCGGTCAACCGCTGGTTGAGGCCTTGGTGCCGGTAGGTGAACCGGCGGTGGTCGCGACCCAGGAGGTGGAGGACCGTGGCGTGGAAATCGCGGATGTGCACCGGGTTCTCGACGATGTTGTAGCTGAATTCGTCGGTGGTGCCGTACACCGTGCCGCCCTTGGAGCCGCCGCCGGCCATCCACATCGAGAAGCACCTCGGGTGATGGTCGCGGCCGTAGTTCTCCTTCGAGAGGCCTCCCTGGCTGTAGATCGTCCGACCGAACTCGCCACCCCAGATGATGAGCGTGTCGTCGAAAAGGCCCCGCTGCTTGAGGTCGGTGATCAGGCCATGGCAGGCCTGGTCGATGTCCTTGCACTGCGAGGGCATTCGCCCGGCGGTGTTGGAGTGGTGGTCCCAGTTGTTGAGGTACACCTGCACGAAGCGCACGCCGCGCTCGACGAGCCGGCGGGCCAGGAGCGCGGTGTAGGCGAAGGAACCCGGCTTGCGGGCCTGTTCGCCGTAGAGCTGGTAGGTGGACTCCGGTTCACGGGCCACGGCCGTCAACTCCGGCACGCTGGACTGCATGCGGAAAGCCATTTCGAACTGCTGGATGCGGGTATGCGTCTCGGGATCGCCCACCTCGCGGTGCGTGATTTCGTTGAGGCGGCGCAGGCCATCGAGCTGGGCGCGGCGGAGCGTGTCGGGCACCCCCGGCGGGTTGTTGATGAAGAGGATCGGGTCGCCCGCGCTGCGGAAGGAGACGCCGGCATGCTCGCCCGGCAGGTAGCCGCTGGACCACAACCGGGCGGAGATGGCCTGGATCTGCTCCTTGTTGGTGGGCTCGGCCACCAACACCACGAAGGCCGGCAGGTTCGCATTGAGGCTGCCCAGCCCGTAGCTGACCCACGAGCCGATGCACGGACGTCCCTGCACCTGGTTGCCCGTCTGCATGGCGCAGATGGCTGGCTCATGGTTGATGGCCTCGGTGTGCATCGAGCGGATGAGGCACAGGTCGTCGACCACCTTGCTGGTCCAGGGCAGCAGTTCGGTGTTCATCCAGAGGCCGTTGGAGCCCACCTGGCTGAAACGGAACTTCGACGGGGCGATGGGAAACCGGGACTGGCCCGAGGTCATCGTGGTGAGGCGCTGTCCGTTGCGGACCGACTCGGGCAGGTCCTTGTCGTACCACTCCCGCATCCTGGACTTGTGGTCCCAGAGGTCCATCTGGGAAGGCCCGCCGACCATGTGCAGGTAGATGATGTGCTTGGCCTTGGCCGGGAACTGTCCGGCGCGCGCCGGTTCGGAGGCCACGGCCTCGGCCAGGCCGCGGACGGTCCCGCCACCCAGCAGCGAGGCCAGCGCCGCGTGGCCCATGAGGTTCCCGCCGCGGCCGAGGAAGTGTCGGCGGTTCTCAAGCTGTCGGAATTCCTGGAAGAGGTTCATCGGAGGAAGGTCGCGAGGGTCATTTGTTGAGGACGGCGTCGAGGTTCATCAACTGGTTGGCCACGAGGGTCGTGGCCGCCAGGATCGGCTCGCCGGCCGAGAGGTCCGGCTTGGAATCGCCCACGCGCACCAGGCGGCCGGCGTCCTCCGGATGCTGGCGGTAGAACGTCAGGGCCTGGGTGTAGCCCTCGCGGACCACCACAGCCTCGGAGGCGTCGAGCGGGCGGGCCAGCAACCGGCGCGCGAGGACGTCGATGACCCGGTCGGGTTGGTCGGGCCGAGAGTCCCGGAGGGCCCCCGAGGCCAGCACCCGGGCGGCCTCGACGAGCTGCGGATCGTTGAGCGTGGCCAACGCCTGCAGGGGGGTGTTGGTGCGCTCGCGGCGGACACTGCACGACTCGCGGCTCGGGGCGTTGAAGAGGTCCATCAGGGCCGGGGGCGCGGCGCGTTTCCAGAAGGTGTAGAGCGACCGGCGGTAGAGGTTCTCGCCGGCGTCCGGGACGTACTTCTTGGTGTTGCTCTCGGGCATGGCCACGGCCTCCCAAACGCCCTCGGGCTGGTAGGGCTTCACACTCGCCCCACCGACCTTCTGGACCAGCAGGCCGCCGGCCGAGAGGGCCTGGTCGCGGACCATCTCGGCATCCATGCGGAAGCGCGGGCCCCGGCTGAGCAACCGGTTGGCCGGATCCTTCTCGAGGGCTTCCCGGGTGGCGGTGGCCGACTGCCGGTAGGCGGCCGAAAGCACCATCTGGCGGAAGAGGCGCTTCACGTCCCATCCGTGCTCCATGAAGTCCACGGCCAGCCAGTCGAGGAGAGCCTGGTTGGACGGCAGGTCGCCCATGATGCCCAGGTCTTCGGAGGTGCGGACGAAACCGGCGCCGAAGACCTCTCCCCAGAAGCGGTTGACCGTCACCCGGGCGGGCAACGGATTGTCGGGCGACACCAACCACTGGGCCAACCCCAAGCGGTTGGCCGGCGCGCCGGACGGCAGCGGGTTGAGGGCCTTGAAGACGGCCGCCTGGACCCGGTCGCGCTTCTGGTCGTACTGACCGCGGTTGAGCACGTAGGCCATGGGCTGGGAGCCAGCCTTCTCGCGCTGGACATGGGTCACCGGATACCGGCTCCGGATCTCGGCCCGCTCCTTCTCGAGGGCGGCGATGGCCGATTGGGCCAGCTTCAGGGGCGGGAACTCCGCCTGAAAACCAACCAGCAGTCCGGCACGCTCTTCCTTGGGCCAGTCTGCCGCCGGCTTGGCCAGGAGGGTGCGGAAGGCCTCGGGGGCCGCCCAGGCGCGGGCCTCGGGGGCGCTCAAGGCGCGGGAGTGGATCCGGAGGTCTTGCACGGAGGTTCCGGCGAGGACATCCGACTCGTGGCGTTGGCCGAGCTTGAGCGGCACGGCGGTGCGGATCGTTCCGGTGACGGTGGACGGCCCCGGCTCCAGGTCTGCCGCCACGCCGTCCACATACAGACGCACGCCATCGGCCCGACCCGTGCCGTCGCTGGTCAGCAGGACATGCTGCCACTGGCCCTTCTTGGCCAGGGCCTTGCGCGTGCGGACCTTGAGCGCGTTCTCGGGCCACCGGTTCACCAGGTGGGTGCCGAAGGATCCGTTCTCGTACCACAAGTCCCAGCCCCGGTAGGCCTGGGTGTTGTCCATGCGGGCCAGCAAGGACCCGGTGGCCGCGGGCTTCTCGGGCACGAAGAACCAGCCACCGATCGAGAAGGGCTTGCCCAACTCGACGTCGCCGGCACCGGCGAAGGCGATCGTCTTGCCCGAGTCGGTGCGCAGCGACGAGCCCAGCGGTCCGCCGGCCTTCCACTCGGGCTGTCCGGTGGCCTGGACCGTCTGGGACCCGGAAGGAGTATTCGCGGACACCGCAGTCCCCGAACCCTCGTTCAGCGAGGCCCGGAACTCCAGGTCACGCCCGAGGGCCGCCTCGAGTTCCGCGAACTTCAATCCACCGGCCCAGCGGTCAAAGGCCCCCTCGGCGTCCTTCTTGCGTTCCTCGACGGTCTTCTTGGCGGCCTCGATGGCCCCGGGAAGGGCCTCCCAGCGGGCGCGGTCCTTGGCATCGGCGACCAGCAGAAGGCTGGGGTTGGAATCCTTGACGTTGCCGTCGAACCCACCCTGCTCGGTGTTCCGGAAGAAGGCCGCCATGGAATAGAAGTCCTTCTGGCTCACCGGGTCGAACTTGTGGTCGTGGCAGGCCGCGCAGTTGGCGGTGAGGCCCAACCAGACCCACGACGTGGTGGTGACCCGGTCGTTGGCGTAGTTCGCGAGGTTCTCCTCCTCGATGGTGCCACCCTC